>CAMYUW010000120.1 GCA_947302275.1 uncultured Prevotellaceae bacterium | reverse complement strand
GTTGACACCACTTGAGCTCAAACTTCTTGCCTTGAAACTTGAGCGTTTTTCCAACATGGAGATAATCGGTTACCATGTCTTGGGCCAACGAGGCCAAGCAACAGCCTGACAGCAAGACCAGCGACAGCAACCAGCATCTGAGCGGTTGGGAGATGACATATTGGGATTGTGTTCTCATCATGTTTACTGATATTGTGGTTTTATTGTAACATTGGGTTTGTCCCTTGTCGAATAGACCTTAAGCGCTACTGGCCTCGGTTCTTGTATAGATTGGCGAAGGACTCACGCAAGTTGCTGCCGCTCATGGATGCATATTTCTCCAGCACCTCGTTGCTGCCGATGCGGTCCTTGTGGCGCTTATAGTAGTCCACTACCTGCAGCATTACCGTGCAGTACATCGCCTCATCGGTCTGATTGACATTAAACTCCATGCCATGCTCTATCATGGCGGCCAGATAAACCATCGTCAATTCAGCACCACCTTCATTAAGCAAGTCACTGCCGATGACATCAAACTTGAAATCAGGTGTATTGGTCATCCACATAAATAGAAATTGGAAAGCAGTTTTGGTTGTATATCCAATTCCGTCCTCATTATCGTGGATTATCCATTTGGCTATTCTCAGGGCATCGTCGTTGTGGCGTTTGCAGCCGTCGGCGGTCTCAACCTCGTCGATGGGAGGAATGCTCAGCTTGTTTTTCTTGTAAGTGCGGGTTGCCACAGTCGGGGCATCCGATGTTGGCACAAATCGATTGGCATTGTACCAGTTAATGAACCGTTCCATCTGCCCTCTGCCCTCATCGGTTTCATACCATTCGCTGAATTCATCTTCATTGCCTTCGTGCAGCAGCCACATGTTGTAGGCCAGCCAGTTGTCCGACTTGATGAGCCTCCTGTGGAAATCAATGAGTGATACGTCGTAGTAACCAGGCATGATCGAATCGAGAAATTCGATGGCATAGCGCCTGAGGTCAGCCATTTGCCGAATGCTCATCCGGTCAAACTTGCCGATTTGCGGCACATTGGCTGTCACTGCAAGTTCATAAGCCAGATCAAAAGGCACGACGATATTGCTGGTGTCTTTATCCATTGTCACGGTATGGTTTTGTGTCAGGGTCACATTGACCGATGTGTCACTGCTCCACTTGATGTTCTCGCGGTACAGTCCACTCATGAGTTCGCTCATCTCAACGGCACGGTCGGATTGGGGGATGAGGTTTCGCACTACCTCGGCATACATGATGGCCCACAGCGGTTCGGTACTGCCTGCATAAAGAAGTGCCGCCCGATAGTAGTTGGACGGAAAAGAGGGTTCGGCTTCGATGCCCCGGGTGTATTCGGTCAGCGCTTCATTATACCGCTTGTGCATATAGTGGATGTTCCCCTTTTCAAGACGCAGGATACCTGATTCAGGGAACTTTTCAAGTCCCTTGTCATACATTTTCACTGCATCATCCGTCTTGCCTATCACATCCAAGGCATTGCCCACCATCTGGTAACATTGTGGCTCTACATCGGGGTTGGACAAGAGCGCTTTGCCATCCTTCACCACACGCTTGTAATCGCCTGCCTTGTAGACGGCATAAAGCCGCTCATACTGGATGGCATAATTGTCTGAGTACTTCTTGCAGAGCCTGTCCAGGATGGTCACAGCTTGCTCCGCGCTGTCATTGTCCATCAGATAGACTGCACGTTCAATATCGGCTCTGTCGGCGTCACTGATGAATTCGAGTGGCGATTGTGCCCCTACCACACAGGGCATCAACAATGTCAGTACCGCTATGATCAATAGACTTTTTTTCATATTTTCTAGTTTTTTGAAGAGTTTTCCCCGATAACGGGCTGTAAAATTGTTATCTGTTGTGGTCAGTTTTCGTCAAAGATACGGCCAAGCAAAGCATTGATGTCGGCGATGTTGACCTCGCCGTCACCGTTGACGCCCTTGCTATATTCAAACCAACTGTTACCTGTCATGATGGAATCGTTGTCAGCAGTTTCTTTGTCGTACTCATGTTATACTTCAGGCTAGACGATTTCGATATGATACTTACAACTTGAATGTGATGGGGAGGGTGAACCATACGCTCACGGGCTCACCATTCTGACGAGCCGGGATGAAATCGGGAAGCAACTTGCAGACGCGGATGGCTTCGGTGTCCAAATAAATATCCACCGATTTGGCGACCTTGATTTCAGTCACTTTACCCGTCTTGTCAACGACAAAAGTCATAACGACTCTGCCTTGGGTCTTTCTTTTGGCAGCCATCGGCGGGTATTTGACATTCTCTTTAAGGAACTCCATCAGGGCTCTCTCGCCTCCAGGAAACATCGGCGGCTCGAAGTCATCGGGCACATCGGAACCTTCACTCACGGTGAGCGGCTCCATCTCATCGAACAGCTTGAAGGACACAGGTATCGTGTACAACATGTCGGTAACTTCCCCATCTTGCTTAGCCGGGATGAAGTCGGGCATCATCTTGACAACCCTGACGGCCTCGTCATCCAAGTCCTTGCGCACCGAACGAAGCACTTTGACATTATCAATCTTTCCTGTCTTCTTCACCGTAAACTGCACAACGACTTTTCCTTCAACTTTATCCTGGGCCGCTTGTTGCGGATAAACGATATTTGCATTGAGGAAGTTGATCAACGCAGCATCGCCGCCAGGAAATTG
>CAMYUW010000119.1 GCA_947302275.1 uncultured Prevotellaceae bacterium | reverse complement strand
AGAATACCTGCCTGTCACGCAGGGGGTCGCGTGTTCGAGTCACGTACACACCGCATCGGGAGATGTCCGCAAGGATGTCTCCTGTTGTTTTATGTAAATAAAATCGAAAAAAAAGGCTAACAGATTCATTCATTCAACAAAAAGAATTAAATTTGCCACATTGAATCACCTAGATTCCTCCAAGTGCAATATTTTCACTCTATTTCATACTTCTTATTTATCAAAAACATTATTCAATTATGAAAAAATCCTTATTACTCATGTTAGCCGCCATGTGTCTTTCCCTGACCATGAGCGCACAACTCCTAGGTTCACAAAACCTCAAGGTTCAACATGCGCCCTATGCGCTTAAAAGCCTGAACCATCGCATGATGGCTCCTGCTCGCGCCGACTTGGCTGACAACCAGATGATCATGGGCCACTATGACACTGATGACTACGTTACTGATGGTCTGGGCATCACTGGCCTTCCCGGCGTGATTCCCATCTCCACTATCCTTACGCCAAGCGAAATTGCAACGTTCATGGGCGGACAGATTGTGAAGTTCCGCGTCGCTCTTGCCGCATCTACAACTGTATCCCGCGTGTTTGTTGCTCCCGTTTCAGCATCGGGTAGCATCGGCTCCTTCACCGAATGGACTTGCAATGTTAGTTCCATCGGCTGGAACGAGATTGAACTTTCCACTCCCTTCGAGCTCAACCTGAATCCCGACATGAGCCTCATGATTGGTTTCGACTACAAGCAGACCAGCAGCAACTACCCCATTTCGGCAGTTGATGTGGGTGACATCTATCCCAGTTATATCTACTATCAGAATTCTTGGCAGAACGTGGGCCTGGATTCTTACGGCAACCTGAGTGTACAGTGTATCGTAGAGAGCGATAACTTCCCTGACTACATGGTTGGTGTGAGCGAACTCTATACCGACAATTATGTAAAGCTGGGAGAGGACATCTACTACATCTTTGCCTCACGCAATATGGGTGTTGCCAGCAGCATTCCCGCCGAGGCTTGCAGCTATGACGTGCTTATTGACGGCGAGCTTGTAACAACCATCAACAACCCGAACGAACTGACCAGAAAAAATACCGACATTTACGGCAACATATCGTCCCAGGGTATGACTCCTGGCAAGCACACGTTGACAATCACCGTCAACTCGCTCTTTGGAGAGCCCGTTGAGACCCCCATCTCAGTCAGCAGATCATTCATCCTCTACGAGAACGGTTTCGATCGCCAGATGCACCTCATCGAAGAGTTCACCTCCAATTCTTGCACTTACTGCCCGCTCGGCATCAACATGCTCAAGATGCTTTATAACATGCGTGACGATATCGCCATGGTAGCCATCCACGGCAACCAGAGTACTGTTGACCCCAGCAATACGGCTCAATGCGACACCTTGTTCAACTACATGGGCGCCGGTGGCTGGCCCTATGCCGCTTTTGACCGCTCTGTAGGTTGGGAAGACGACGAGACCATAGCTAACGGTATTGGATACTACGAGCAATACCACCAGCAGATTGCCCAGGAACTCAGCAGTTTCTTGGATCAGTTGGCCGAGGCTCCCTCGTTTGCAACCATCAACATCAATTCCACCATTGATGAAGAAACCAACGAGGCAACGATTACCATCGACGGCCAGGTTACTCCCGACTTCTTCGAGATGATGGGCGATGACGCAAAACTCACAGTTTATCTGACCGAGGACAGCCTCATTTACCGCCAGTTGAACCAGGGCACATGGATTTCAAGATTCCAGCACGACCATGTACTCCGTTTAGCCCTCGGCTCGGTATTCGGTAACGCCCTCAACATCACCGGCGAAACCTTCAAGAATGAGTTCACCGTTACTCTTCCCACCAGCTGGAACACCGATAAGATGGAAGTTGTGGCATTCATCAGCCGTCCTCTTGCCAATGGTGCTAGCGGTGTTTACACCGACATGTTTGTCAACCAGGCCAACAAGCGCAAACTTGGCGAATTTGATGAGCCCCAGACCCTGCAAGGTGACATCAATGCCGACGGCATTGTGGGTATCGACGACGTGACCACGCTCATTGACCAACTGCTGAGCGGCGAGACGACCGACATAAGCGACGTGAACGGTGACGGCTTAGCCGGCATCGATGACGTGACCGCTCTGATTGATTTCCTGTTGAGCGGCTCATGGAACAATTGATCTAGAACATCTTTCACTTGATAAGAGCGGGATTCCGGCAACCGGGATTCCGCTCTCATTTTAATTATTGCATTCATTATTCTGAAAAATACACAAAAACAAGAAAAGACTTGGTAATTATCAGATTAATTAAGTAATTTTGTGCATCATATAACAAAAACGGTCATTTTAATCAAAAATCAACAAATCTTAGATATCAGTATTACTCTTAATGTTTTTTATTATGCCTAAAATCCGCAGATAATTTTTCGATTGTCTGATTTAGTCCTTGCTTATGATGATTCTGTCTGACTCTGGGCTTAGAAACGCTTGAGCTTGACTTGTATGCAGACACCTTCCCCTTACCCCGTAAGGTCGAGAGGCTTTGACCTAAGCATCAATGAAGAGTGTTAATCTATCCGTGCTCCCAAATTATGTTGTATGGCTTATTGGAGTAGATGTTGAGTTTGTACTGCCTTGCCGTTCTGATCCACTTGGCAGGCACGGCGATGAATCTGAACAGGAAACTCTTGACCCTGTCCGTG
>CAMYUW010000118.1 GCA_947302275.1 uncultured Prevotellaceae bacterium | reverse complement strand
CTGATTCACGACGGCGACATGCGCAAGACCGACTTCGCCAAGTTCATGAAGTAATTCCAAACTACGAATTACGCGAATTGAACTAATCGGCATTCGCACGACATATTAGAAAACAAGAAATACAAGGAAAACAATTTCATCGATTGAAATAATCGATTGTACATCTTGTGTTTCTTGTTTTCCTTTTTTATACTTGGCGGCTTGGCGTGAGGTTATTTGGCTGAATGGTTACCCTGTGATGGTTTATTTACGGGGAATTATTGTAATTTTGCGGCTTGAAAACGACATGACTACCGAAAACGCGACAAATCATAAGGACTGGCGGGCGCATGGTGCCATGCTGCTGGCGATGGTGCTGTTTGGGCTGATGGCAACGTTCTCTAAAGACGTGCTCACCCACGGCGGCATTACCGGGCCTCAGCTCGTGGCGTTCAGGGTCATCGGTGCGGCATTACTGTTCTGGCTGGGTTCATTGGTTGTGCCACAGCAACGAATCGAGCGTCGCGATTTCCTCAAGATTGCTGGAGCAGGATTCTTCGGCTTTGCGCTGGCACAGGGCGGTTATATTGTGGGCCTCAGTTTCACTTCGCCTATCAACGCGACTATCGAGTTGACCACCATGCCCATTTTCACCCTTATCCTTTCCTCCATCCTGCTTCACGAGCGCATCACGCCGCGCCGGGCATTGGGCATCATCATGGGTTTCATGGGAGCCATACTGCTGATTACCCGCACCACGGCAGGCGACGGCAAACCGACAGACATTCGCGGTGACATTCTCATCCTGATTTCACAGGTGGGTTATGCATTCTACTTAACACACTATTCCAAGGTGATCCGCAAGTATGACGCCTTCACGTTCAACAAGTGGACATTTACCTTTGCCAGCCTGTTTATCTTGCCTTTTACCCTACCCCACATCCTGCAGATTAACTGGCCAGGCCTTAGTGTAAAAACCCTGAGCGAAATTGTGTACATCGTGGCTGGAGCCACCTTTTTCACCTTCCTGCTGGTGGTCTATGCCCAGCGTAGGTTGATGCCCACCACCGTGAGTGTTTACAACTATGTGCAACCCTTTGTTGCTGTTGTGGCCAGCATGGCGATGGGACTAGCTGCACCCCAATGGATGCACGCTGTGGCAGCCGCACTCATCTTCACCGGTGTGTGGCTGGTCACAAGATATAGGGATTAAAGATCAATGATCCCTAATCCCTATTCATGAATTTCTTATTTCTATTGACTATCAGATGCCGTAAAGAGATCCGATGGAACCTTCTTGGATCTGCTGCAACAGATTGGGGTTGGTCAACAGTTGGTAACCCTGGACACAGGACCAAACCACCATTACAATGACAGCGATGATCACCCACTTCTTGGCTGATGCCGAAGCAGCATTGGCTCCCTGAATATCACCCTGCATATACTTGGTCTTGACACTATTAGCCTTGAAGATAGCAATGCCTCCAGGGATTGCAGCAATGATGTTGCACAAGCACAGGAACGACAACACGGTAGCAAGAACCGCCTCGGTGAGCCACGTCTTAGGCATCACCTGATTGCTGGGCTGGTTGGTGCTGGGGCCATATTGAGGCGGAGCATAGGGCTGATTGGGAGTGCCATAGGGCGTAGGCTGCGTGGGTTGCTGACCGCCAAAGGGAGGCACTTGCGGCAACTGCACCTCACCACCCATGGGCGGCATCTGAGGCATCTGCGTGTCTATACCTCCAGGGTTGAACGGGGTGCCATTAATCATAGCCACCAACTCAGGCACTTGACTTGCCGATACCCAGTTGGGCATTCCTTCGCCCCAAACGAGGGAATTGACCGTCAATCCGTGGGCCATCAATTCACTAGGCTCGAATGGTCCCGCCGGTTGGCCATTTTCTGCAATGTAATATTTCATAGTGATTCACTTTTAAGTCTTGTGATAATAAACTTAATGCTATTCTTCCAAAAACAAACTCACGCTAAGACGCTAAGACACTAAGAAATTACAATTAAGAACTTAGGGCCTTTGCGGCTTAGCGTGAGGGTTATCTCGCGGGTTAGTCGTTGCACTTAGCGCAGATGAACTCGCGGTTCAGGCGGGCAATGTTGCTCAGCTTGATGTTCTTGGGGCACTCGGCGGCACAGGCACCAGTGTTGGTGCAGTTACCGAAGCCCAGCTCGTCCATCTTGGCAAGCATGGCCTTCACGCGGCGCTTGGCCTCGGCGCGACCCTGGGGCAGCAGTGCGAACTGGCTGACCTTGGCACTGAGGAAGAGCATGGCGGAACCGTTCTTGCAGGCAGCCACACAGGCACCACAGCCGATACAAGTAGCGCTGTCCATAGCCTCGTCGGCGGCTTCCTTGCTGATGGGGATAGCGTTGGCATCCTGGGCACCGCCCGTCTGGAAGCTCACGTAACCACCAGCCTGCTGAATCTGGTCAAAGGCATTGCGGTTAACCATCAAGTCCTTAATCACGGGGAAGGCAGCCGAACGCCAGGGTTCAACGGTGATGGTGTCACCATCCTTGAAGCGGCGCATGTAGAGCTGGCAAGTCGTGGCACCCGTGGCAGGACCGTGGGGGTGACCGTTCACATAGAGCGAGCACATACCGCAGATGCCCTCGCGGCAATCGTGGTCAAAGGTGACAGGCTCCTCACCCTTCTCGATGAGTTGCTCATTGAGGATATCCATCATCTCCAGGAAGGAGGTGTCGGTGGGAATGTCGCGCATCTCGTAGGTCTCAAAGCGGCCCT
>CAMYUW010000117.1 GCA_947302275.1 uncultured Prevotellaceae bacterium | reverse complement strand
TGCTGAAATTCAGAACATCAAAAATCGCTCAAAAAAGTGTGACGAAAACAGGAGCACGATCCCAAACGCACTTCTCAGCTCGTCAACGAGTACTTCCAGTGCGGTTGATTTTTTAGACAACAAAGACAACACAACCAACAACAAGAAGGGACAACCAATCGGCGTCGTCCCTTTTGTTTATGCTTGCGTTGCAAGCAGTTTAGAGTTTAGAGTTTAGAGAATTTAGTCCTCATGCTATGACGCTAAGTAGAAGGGAAGACAATAAATACAATAAATACTATGCTATCCAGCTTCCTATAGTTTAAAAACAAGAAGTACAAGAAATACAATTTATTGGTTTTTAATTAGCTATTGTATTTGTTGTATTTATTGTTTTCTGTATTGAATTGTTGTGGTTATATGTTGCGTGAATGCAAATACACCACACTGCCGCCTTTTGTCAGGGCGGGTGTGGTGTAGTGGTATGGATGGAAGCGCTTGCTTCTCTTATTTCTCCTCATCCATCAAGCCGGCACGAATGCCGCCTTGTTGAGCCACCTGCACGCCATACTGGTACCCCAGCTGATAGGCCTGCTGAACGAGCTGCTGCATCTGCTGCATGATGGCCTGGTATTGCTGCTGGTACTGCTGCTGGGTGGGGTACTGCTGTTGCTGCGGCTGCTGATAGCCGGGAGGATAATTCGGTACCTGTTGCTGTTGAGGTTGTTGTGGGGTTTGATCCCAGGGGTTAGGAATTTCGTTCCCGCCTGTAGTCTGTCCGCCACCTGCTTGCTGTTGGGCCTGTCGTGCGGCCTCTTCCAGTTTTTTCTGAAGTTCGTCAAGAAGTCCCATAATCTTTTAATTGTAAAAGTTTATCAATATTGTGTGACAAATATATAGCAATTATTTAGAATTTGCAAGCGTTTGAATCTAGTTTATTTTTTTTTAAATGTGTTTAGGTAGTGTGTTTGCAGGAAAAAAGTGCGGGGTCGGAAAACCACTTTCCAGCCCCGCGAAATCATTCAGATTCCCTCTTGGAGGTCAATCATGCCTCAGGGTCAACACCCCACTGCTGGCGTGCCAGACGGCGGTAGTTGTTGTAACGCCACTGGGCATTCTCCTTGGCGGCGGCGAACAGCTCGGCTGCCTCGTCGGGATACTGTTTCAGTACCGATGCGTAGCGCACCTCGCCCTTGAGGAAGTTCTCGAAGTTGTCCCAATTGGGCTCCTTGCTGTCGAGGGTGAAGGGGTTCTTGCCCTCGGCCTCGAGCTGAGGATTGTAGCGCCACAGGTGCCAGTAACCGCATGCTACGGCTGCCTGCTCCTCGGCCTGTGCCTTACCCATACCGGCCTTGATACCGTGGTTGATACAGGGAGCGTAGGCGATGATGATCGAGGGACCGTCATAGGCCTCGGCCTCGCGGATAGCCTTGAGGCACTGGGCATTGTCGGCGCCCATAGCGATCTGGGCTGCATAGACGTAACCGTAGGTGCTGGCAATCAGACCCAGGTCTTTCTTGCGGACGCGCTTGCCGGCAGCGGCAAACTTGGCGATAGCACCGATCGGGGTAGCCTTAGAGGCCTGACCACCGGTGTTGGAGTAAACCTCGGTGTCGAGCACGAGGATGTTGACGTTCTTGCCGCTGGCAATCACGTGGTCCAGACCGCCGAAGCCGATGTCGTAGCTGGCGCCGTCACCACCGATGATCCACTGCGAACGCTTAACCAGGTACTGACCCAGCTCGCGAACCTTGACGTCGGCGGGATTGTCGCTGTGCTCGATGGCCTCGAGAATCTTGTCGCTCAACTCGCGGGTCTTGTCACCGTCGTTGAAGTTCTCAACCCATTCCTTGTAGAGGGCCTTGACGTCGGCAGCAACGGTAGCGTCGTCGATAGCTTCCTTAACGAAGCCCAGGACGCGGCTGCGCATCTTCTCGTCGGCGATGGTCATACCCAGACCGAACTCGCAGAAGTCCTCGAACAGGGAGTTGGCCCAAGCGGGACCGTGACCCTTCTCGTTAACGGTGTAAGGAGTCGAGGGAACCGAAGCACTGTAGATTGACGAGCAACCGGTAGCGTTGGCAACGATCTGACGGTCACCGAACAACTGGCTGATCAGCTTCACATAGGGGGTCTCACCGCAACCCGAGCAAGCGCCCGAGAACTCAAACAGCGGCTGAGCGAACTGCGAATTCTTGACGTTGGACTTGGTGTCCACGAGGTGCTGTTTGCTCTTGACGTTGTTGATGGCGTAGTCCCAGAGCTTCTGGTCCTCTTCGTGGCCCTCCATGGGAACCATCACGAGAGCCTTCTCGCCCTTCTTGCCCGGACAAACGTCGGCGCAGTTGCCGCAAGCCAAGCAGTCCATCACGTCAACAACCTGTACGAAGGTCATGCCCTCGAAGCCCTTGCCGATGGCTTTGAGCTTGTCGTCCTCCTTGAAGGGAGAAGCGGCAGCCTCGGCCTCGTCCATAACGAAGGGACGGATGGCAGCGTGCGGGCAGACGAGCGCGCACTTGTTGCACTGGATACAGTTCTCGGCCTTCCACATGGGAACGAAGGCGCCCACACCGCGCTTCTCATAGGCAGCGGTACCGGCATCCCAAGTACCATCCTCGCGGCCCTTGAATGCGCTCACGGGCAGCAGGTCGCCGTTCTGGGCGTTGATGGGACGAACCACGTTGTGGACAAATGCGGGAGCATTGTCGGCAGCGGGACCCTCGACGGTCAGGTTGCTCCAAGCGGGATCAACGGTCAGCTCGGTGTACTCGTTACCACGGTCAACGGCCTGGTAGTTCTTGTTCACCACGTCCTCACCCTTGCGGCCGTAGGACTTCACGATGAACTTCTTCATCTGCTCGATGGCCAGGTCAACGGGGATCACCTCGGTGATGCGGAAGAATGCGCTCTGCAGGATGGTGTTGGTGCGGTTGCCCAGACCGATCTCCTGAGCGATCTTGGTGGCGTTGATGTAGTAAACCTTGATGTTGTTGTCGGCGAAGTACTTCTTCACGTTGT
>CAMYUW010000116.1 GCA_947302275.1 uncultured Prevotellaceae bacterium | reverse complement strand
GCTGTGAGATCATCAAAAAAAATGTACTCGATGCCGTCAACCATAAATGCCTTGCTGACCGACGGCACAGCCAGCATCACCACCGCGAGCAGGAAACGTATGATTCTCGATTTCTTCATGTTCATGTCAATTGTTGCAGTGTCTCAGTATTATTTGGAAAGTTCCATGACGAGCCTGAAGCCCAGGAGGTTGCCGCCTTCAAAAGGAAATTCGTAAGTGTGGCCTCGACTAGCGCAGCAGCAGTCGCCACTTTGGTCGGCAAAACTTCCTCCCCTGGTGACACGTTTGTCTCCTGTTTCAGGTCCAGTCGGATTGGTCTGCGGCTCGTCACTGTAGGGACCATACCAGTCCTGGCACAATTCCCTGACGTTGCCGCTCATGTCAAAGAGACCCAGTTCGTTGGGTAACAGCAGGGCAACGGTCTGCGGTCCATACACACCACCGCCTTGCAGGTGGTCGGCATTGTCCTCGTACCATCCCACCTCATTAAGGTATCGGCTGCCGGAATAGCGGTAAACCATGCTGCGGTTACCGCCACGGGCGGCAAATTCCCATTCGGCCTCGGTGGGCAGGCGGAAGTGCAGGCCTGTCATCTCGTTCAGTCGGGCGATGAACTCCATGCATTCGTCCCAAGTCATATTCTCAACAGGGCCTTGCGGGTTGATGAAATTTTGCCATTCGTTATGCTCACTGGGGTTATTGCCCATAACGGCCGTCCACAGTTCCTGCGTCACCTCGGTCTGGCCGATGCTATAGCTTGACAATGTCACCTCATGAACTGTGTATGCATAGTCACCATCGCCGTAGCCCGGCGCTTGTTCCCAGGTGTTGCCCATCATGAATGTGCCGCCCTCGACAGGCATCATCTTGAAGGTGACCCCGCCCACGCTGCATTCCTTCCCCACTCTCACGAGAACCTCGGCCTTCAAGTCGCTCTGGTTGTCCCAAATGGTGAAGGTTGCGGTGCCCGACCACATAGCAACGATGTACAACTTTGAATCCTCGATATAGCCAACTGCGACATTTTGATCGGAGCTTTGTGCGTGATAAGCCCCCTTGCCGTTGATGATGGTCACCGTCGCCACCCCGCCTTCCATCATTTCCACGTTGTTCTCGCTCACACCCAGCGCAACGGGCAGCGAATCCCGTAAAGCCAAGCGCAGCCCGTTGTCGGTTCTGTCATAGTTGCTGTATAAACTGCGCACTGTCACCCTGCATTTAGAGTCAATAGCATAACAACTCCCCCCTCTGATGACACAATCATCATCACCGTCTTCTGTAATTGGCTTTTCGGGGTCAACTTGAGCTTCGCTGCTGTAAGCGCCATACTTGTCTTGACACAACTCCTCAATGTTGCCGCTCATGTCAAAGAGGCCCAACTCATTGGGCAGTTTGGTGGCCACCTCATGTACCCTTGTGCCGCCGGTGTTGCTGTTATCTTTATACCAAGCGACAGACCCGATATCATCACTGCCAGCATACTGGCAGCCTTCACTATCGTTGCCGCCACGTGCCGCAAATTCCCATTGAGCCTCGGTAGGCAAAGAGAAGTGATAGCCTGTCAGCACATTTAGCCTTTTGATAAAATCTTGACATTCAACGAATACCACATCATTCACCGGCAGTTTGCTGCCCTTGTAATGGCTGCGATTGCGGCATCCAGTGGCTTTCCATAGCTCTTGTGTGACCTCGGTCTGTCCGATATAATAAGGAGAAAGCGTCACTTCATGGACAGGTTTCTCATTGTTTGCCCCATTGTTGCTCCCCATCATGAAGGTGCCGCCATCAACCTTTATCATCTTGAATGACGCGTTACCGACATTAAACACCAAATCATCATTCTGGTATGCGCCACCCAATATCACATCAATCAAGGTATTGATGTCGCCGATGTTCACTTCGCCATCACGGTTCACGTCGTTGCCGGAGTCATCTAAATCGCTAAATATGGCATGAATGACTGCATTGACGTCGGCGATGTTCACCTCCCCGTCACAGTTGACATCAAAGTTGCGGCTTTGGGCGGCTGTCGGTTGGACCGTCAGTCCCCACAGGAGACTCAGGAAAAAGACCAATCGTTTCATCTCGCTATTGATTATTGAAGATATAGTTAATGACGGCGTTGATGTCGGCAATGTTGACCTCGCCGTCGCCGTTGACGTCGCCCAGGATGGTCCAACCGTCACCATCAGGGTCAGGCACACGGGTGTGACCACTGCTGCCACCATTGATGATAATGATCACCGTGTTGGCATCGGCAATGGTGACTTCGCCGTCGCCGTTCACGTCGCCTGGGATGGTGAACTTAACGCCATAGATCTGGTGGAACTGTTGCCAGCCATTGTGGCTCATGTAGTCTTCGAGTGATTGAGAAGGCACATAGAGTGTAGCCAACTCATAGGGGAAAGAGGGTTCCTGCACAAACTGTGGTGGTGTCGTCGCCTTGCAGATGACTGTGGACAACGAATTACACTGGTAAAAAGACTTATTACCAACCGAGATCACATGCTCTTGAATAGTCAGTTTCTTCATGCTGCTACAAGCGATAAACGCCTCTTCTCCAATCATGGTCAAAGACTGCGGCAGAATAACCTCTTCCAGACTGCGGCAAGCCGCAAAAGCGGCATAGCCGATTTGAGTCACTGCGTCGGGAATTCGCAAATCTTTAAGTTTGTAACAATACAGGAATGCATAGTCGCCAATGGTCTTGAGTGAGTCAGGTAACGTGATGTGAGTCAGATTGACACAATTATAAAATGTGCTTTCATCCAAAACCTCAACCGACTTGCCAAGCACCACCTCGGCCAATTCATAACATTTGTGAAATGCAGCAACTCCAATGGTCCTTACCTTGTCAGGGATAACGACATTGGTCAAATTTGAACATTCGCCAAAAGCTTGTGGCCCAATAAATACGAGAGAGTCTGACAAGTGGAGCTCGACGAGTGATGTGTCGCTGAGAAACGCGCTCCTACCTATTGAATCCACCGAATTTCCAAGGTCAACAAACGACAACATGGGGCAATTCTCAAAAGCGGCATCACCGATATATGTCGATGCGTTATCGATGGTTACTGTCTTAAGGCGCTGGCAGTCGGCAAAAGCACTGAATCTCACCTGCTTCACCGTGTTGGGAATGGTTACTGCTGGCAACATCCAGCATGACCTAAACGCCCAGCGGCCAATAGTTG
>CAMYUW010000115.1 GCA_947302275.1 uncultured Prevotellaceae bacterium | reverse complement strand
TTGACGGCCGCGTGCTGGAGCGCCGCTTCAACATCGGTGAGAAACTCGAGGACGTACGCGTGGAGCGTCGCCCCTATCAGTTCCTGTACATGGACGGTCAGGACGCCATGTTCATGAACAACGAGACCTATGAGCAGATTCCCATCAGCAAGGACTTGATCACTGGTGCCGACTTTATGAAGGAAGGCGACATCGTTGAGGTTGTCAGCGATGCTTCGACCGAGACCGTCCTCTTCGCCGAAATGCCCATCAAGACCCAGTTGAAGATTACTTACACTGAACCCGGCGTGAAAGGCGATACTGCTACCAACACCCTGAAGCCCGCCACTGTCGAGACCGGCGCAACCGTTCGCGTGCCCCTGTTTATCGACACCGACGAGATCATTGAGGTGGACACCCGCGACGGCAGCTACCAGGGCCGCGTAAGGTAATCACAACCCACATACTACATACAACACGAGGGACGCTTTATGGCGTCCCTCGTGTTGTAGTGCGAACAAAGGATTCAGTTATAGTTTCTTGAGAATCCAGGGGAGGGGTTCAAGGATTTTGAGGCAGACTTTCTTGTCAATGTCGTGGAGCATCGCGGCGGCATCGGTACTATTATCGAAGCCCTGGGCTACGACGAAGTACTGCTTGTCTTTGCCGCCAAAGAGGACGTAACTGCCCGTCAAGCCGCACTCCTCACGCAGACGGTCGCGGTAACTCTTGGCATTGATGCGCTGGGTGAAGGTGGCTACCACAACATTATAGTCGTGGGCCACATCGGTCGAGTCGATGGCCACGTTGACATTGACATAAAGCATCCTGACGCTGTCACCATTGATAACGTGGGTATAGCGCTGGCGCTCGGCTTCGATTTTGGCATAGGTTTCGGAGCCGATGCCCGTCTGCCGTCTCTCTTTTGCCTTCTCGTAGGCCTCACGGTAGTTCTTCTCACTGCTATGGCAGGCAGTGAGCGTCACTGCGGCCATCAACATCACAATATATAATAACTTTTTCATTTCGCTAATTCAATGACTTGGGCATGAGTGATATTGCCATTATCCAGGGTGAGCGTCACAAGCGTACGCACCACCTGCCATCCTTGCACGCCAGCGGCTCCAGGGTTGACCACTAGACATCCCAGTGAACGGTCAGGCATCACCTTGAGGATATGGCTATGTCCGCACACGAACAATTTGGGCCGAGACAGTTCCAAGCGTTGCCGTATGCCAGGAGCATACTTACCCGGATAGCCGCCAATATGGGTCATCACCACCTTGACACCCTCAACCTCAAAAATCTCCATCTCCTTGAAACGGCGGCGCAGGCTCGCCCCGTCCACGTTACCATGCACGGCACGAAAAACCGGGGCGATGGCCTCCAGGCGGTCGGCCAGCTCATCACTGCCGATGTCGCCGGCATGCCACACCTCATCACAGTCAGCAAAGTGCTCTACATAGCGGTCGTCCCACCATGCATGCGTATCACTGATGATGCCTATCTTTTTCATGACAAGGCTTTAGGACTTTAAATTGCCACTGTTAGAGTGCGAATTCCATCAGGCGGGCAAGGTACTTGCCGATAATGTCAAACTCCAGATTCACCACAGTACCGACTTCGATGCAGTGGAAGTTGGTGATCTCACGAGTATAAGGAATAATGGCTACCTGGAAACTGTCACGCTCGCTGTTGCACACTGTGAGCGAGACACCGTTAACGGTCACACTACCCTTCTCTACCGTGACATAACCCTTGCGGGCCATCTCGGGAGCCACTTCATACTTGAAAGTGAAGTAGTGGCTGCCGTCCACTTCCTTGACGTCGGTGCACACGGCCGTTTGATCCACGTGCCCCTGCACGATGTGGCCATCGAGCCTTCCCTCAATGAGCATGGAACGCTCAACGTTCACCTCATCGCCAATCTTGAGCAGGCCCAAGTTGCTACGGTCCAGCGTCTCCTGAATGGCGGTGACGGTATAGGTGCCGTCGCCAGGCAGTTCCACGACCGTGAGGCACACGCCGTTGTGTGACACACTCTGGTCAATCTTCAACTCATCGGTGAAACTGCACTTCAAGGTGATGTGCAGGTTGCCGCCATCCTTACGCAATGCGACGACACGCGCCGCTTCTTCTACTATTCCTGAGAACATATTGATATCTCTTTTAGGTTGTTATCTTTTAAATAATGTATCAATTATATATACCCATTAAACGGGAACAGCCGCGCTTTATTGCCCGTATCAAAGCAAATCCCCGCCTCCTGAACACCAGGGACGGGGAGCAAGCTGTTTAGAAGTTAAACTTTATACTTAAAGTCTGGCGGGTACGCCCTACGATAAGCCAGTGTCAAGGTTTTAGGACTTGCCGAACTGCTCGAAGAACAGCGTGTAGGAAGTCTTGTCAACCAACTCCTCGGGACCGAAGAACTGGATGGGACCGGGATAGATGTAGCACGTCTCCAGCGCCCATTGTTCACGATTCTCGACAAAATGCTTGAAGGGAGCGCCCTCAAGGTCAACCAACGCCTTACGGATAACGGGCTTGTCCTTGCCGGCACGACGCTCAATGTTCATCATCATCGTGATGGGCACACCACAAGCGACCCAATCCTGAGCCTTGCGTCCCAGATGGGTGATGGCCGACATATAGCCGGTAGCACCCACAAAGATGAGGTGCGAAGCGTTATAACCCAGCGAGTAGCAATAATCGGCGTCAAAGTTCGAGGGGAACGAGCAACGGCCCTCATAGCCGAAGAAGTGGTGCTGCGTCTTGAACTTGATGTGATCGATTTCACCTGCCTCGGCACGCACCTCAAGGACATGAGCTACCATGCGGCTGAGCAGACGCTCGGACTCGATCTGCGATACCATCACGTTGCCGTGCTCATCGCGGTCGAGAGTGAGCTGGCGGGCCACATCATCGGGCAGTGAGTCGTAGATAATGCGGTTTTCCTCGGTGAGGTGCTCACGCACGAAGTTGTTCTGTTCCATGTCGCGCAGGCTGGAAATCTCGGGATACTTGGTGAGCATCTCGTTGAGCTCGGCGATAAGCTTCTTCATGGTGGGAACAAACTCGACGATACCCTCGGGAACGAGGACGGTACCGTAGTCCATACCCATATCATGGCGCTTAGCAACGATGGTGGCAATCTCCTCGGCAATATCGTGAAGCGTCATGTTGCGAGCCTCTACCTCCTCACTGATGATGCAGTAGTTGGGGCGGGTCTGCA
>CAMYUW010000114.1 GCA_947302275.1 uncultured Prevotellaceae bacterium | reverse complement strand
CAGAAGGTGACCCTCTTTGCCAACGGTCCCGAATACGAGCTTGGCGACGTGAACGACGATGGCAGCGTGACCATCAGCGATGTAACGGCTCTGATTGACTTCCTGCTCAGTGGCGATGCCTCGGGCATTAACCAGGCAGCTGCCGACTGCAACCAGGACAACTCCATTACCATCAGCGACGTCACCGCCCTTATTGACTTCCTGCTCGCCGGCAGTTGGAACTAAAAATCCATATAGTCAAGATAATTCCCTCATGCTCTCGCCGGGTGTGGGGGATTATTTCATTTCACGTAGCCCTTAGATCATTCGTTGTAATTGAAGTAAAAAATGCCGCCAGCACCAATAGGGCAGACGGTTGTTGTGTAATGTCATAGAGCGGCCAGATTGCTGAAAATCAGTGACTCAGAATTTGGAAACGTGATCCTGTTGCAACTTTTGGACGGTATTTCAAGATTCGTAAAGAGTGGTTAAAGGATTGTGATTTAGTAATCTTTGAGTGGCTGCCATCCGATTTGCTGAGTAAACTCTTTTATCAATATATGGTGGTTAGAGAGTTTATAATTGTGAGATTATTTTTATATTTGCAGGGGCCCTTTTGGCATATGTGTTTCTTGTGATTTTTTTGAAAAGTTGATTTAAAAAATCTTTCACGGGAATTCCATTGCCTACAATTTGGATAAAATGTGTGGCCAAATGATGACTGGGATAACATCGCTTACGACTAATGAATTATCTTCAAAATCAGGAAATATGGAAAATATCAACGGTAACCATGTGGGGATGAAGCTCGCCATTCTGGGTTGGATGCTTTGTACAATACTGTCTGTCTATGCTCAAAATGTGCGTGAAACCATACGATTGGACGAGGGCTGGAAATTCTCTTTGGGCAACGCTGCCGACCCTGCAAAGGACTTCGGCTGCGGCACTGAGTATTTCAACTATTTGACCAAGGCCAACTCAATACACAACGAGGGCCCTTACTCCATCAAGTTTAACGACTCTACATGGCAAGAGGTGCGCATTCCGCACGATTGGGTGACTACCTTGCCCTATGCTCAAGAGGCCAGCCACTCGCACGGCTACAAGACTGTGGGTTATAAATATCCCGAAACGAGTGTGGGCTGGTATCGCAAGGTGATCTCAATCCCTGAGTCAGACTTGGGCAAGCACATTGCCTTGCAGTTTGACGGCATCTTCCGCAATGCCCGCGTATGGTTCAACGGCTTTTATATGGGAACCGAACCCAGCGGCTATGCCACGCAGGTGTATGATGTGACCGAATATGTAAACTATGGCGGTGAGAATCTTGTTTGTGTACGTGCCGACGCTACGCTCGAAGAAGGCTGGTTCTATGAAGGAGCCGGCATCTATCGTGACGCTTGGCTTATCAAGTCGGCTGCTGTCAGCGTAGCTCCATTCGGCACCTTTGTCTACGCCGACCTCAAAGCCCCTTACACCTCGGCGACCATTCATGTTGATACCGAGGTAAACAATCATTCGTTGGAACCACAAACGTGTACCGTAGAACACCGGTTGCTCGATGCTCAAGGCAAAGAAGTGGGCAGGACAAACACCGCATCACTTGACCTGAAAGGCAAGCAGACCAGCGGCTGCAAACAAATGCTGACACTTGACCGACCGCATCTGTGGAGCACCAGCGACCCCTATCTGTATCAAGTGGAAACGACCGTCAAGGTGAACGGACTGGTGACCGATGTTTACATGACAACAACGGGCATCCGTGATGTGGAGTTTGACGCCGACCGGGGATTTCTGCTCAACGGAAAAGAGATTGAGCTCAAGGGCGTGAACATGCATCAGGACCATGCCGGTGTGGGTGCCGCTATTCCCGAGGCACTCATGGCGTGGCGCATCAAGCAGCTGAAGAAATTGGGCTGCAATGCCTATCGTGCGTCCCACAACCCGATGACGCCTGCGCAACTCGACATCTGCGACCGTGAGGGCATACTCGTCATTGACGAAAACCGACTTTCGGGCATCAATACCGAGCACTTGAGGCTGTTGGAAAACATGATCAAGCGCGACCGCAATCACCCGTCGATTGTCTTGTGGAGCGACGGCAACGAGGAGTGGGGCTTGGAGAATACCATTCAAGGCACACGCATTGCAGCCGCCATGCGTGAATATACCCGCCTGCTCGATCCCACCCGCCATTCAACAATTGCCAATGCAGGAGGGTCTGAAATGATTAAGGGACTCGATGTGGTGGGATTCAACTATATCGCACAAAACGATGTGGATAACCGTAAGAAAGCCAACCCCACATGGAAAATCGTGGGCACCGAAGAAACCACTGGCTGCGGCACGCGTGGTGTCTATTTTGACTCACCTGACCAACCCGGCCACATGGTCAGCATCAACCGTGGCACGGAGCCAGGCGTGGAGAACGTGATTGAGCGCGGATGGAAATTCTATGACGAACGTCCTTGGGCGGCAGGTCTCTTCTATTGGACGGGGTTTGACTACCGTGGCGAGCCCAATCCGCTGTCCTATCCCGCCCATGACTCGGAATTCGGCATTCTTGACTATTGCGGATTTCCCAAAGACGAGGCCAGCTATCTTAAAGCATGGTGGACGGGCGAGCCCGTGCTGCACATCTTCCCTCACTGGAACCTGCAAGGCCATGAGGGCGAAGAAGTGGAGATTTGGGCCTACAGCAACTGTGATGAAGTGGAGCTGACCGTGAACGGCAAGAAACTGGGCCGACAGGCGATGCCCAAGAACGGTCACCTGAAATGGAAAGCCGTCTATCAACCGGGCCGCATAGTTGCCACTGGATACAAGAACGGAAAGCGCATCTTGAAACAAACTGTCGAGACCACCAACCCTGCGGCAAGAATTGTGCTGACAACAGACCGGGGGCTCATCACCGCTGATGGACGCGATGTAGCCATCGTGACCGTTGAGATTCAGGACAACCAGGGGCGCCTGGTTCCTGATGCCTGCCCCATGCTGACCTGCTCACTTGAAGGAGACGGCCGCATTTTGGGCGTAGGCAACGGAGACCCATCCTACCTGGGTCCCGACCATCCCAATGAACTGGACTGCCATACATTTCAAATTCCGGCATTCAACGGGCTGGCCCAAATTCTCATCCAGAGCGGACATACTCCCGCTGCCCTTCAACTGAACTGCAGCAGCAACGGTCTAAAGTCTGGAAATCTAATTATCACTGCAAAATAACCCTACGCACGCATGGAAAATGTAGAAAAGAAGGAAAACAATAAATACAATAAATACTATGCTATCCAGGGTGGTGCAATATTGAAGACAAGAAATACAAGAAACACAAATTTATTGATTATCAA
>CAMYUW010000113.1 GCA_947302275.1 uncultured Prevotellaceae bacterium | reverse complement strand
GCCGCGCTTGTTTTGGGGAATATCAACCCCGACAATTCTTACTGCCATATATTAAATTCAAAAATTTTTGCAAAGTTAATACTTTTTTTATCCCTGACGCTGCTTAAACTTGGGATTTTTTTTGTTAATCACATAAAGGCGCCCTTTACGACGTACGATCTTGCAGTCCTCGTTGCGCTTCTTGATAGATGCTCTAACTTTCATAATGTATTGTGATTTAGTTATTTGTATCGAAATGAGATTCTTCCTTTAGACAAATCGTAGGGGGACATTTCCACTCTCACCTTGTCACCGGGCAAAATTTTAATATAGTGCATACGCATCTTGCCACTGATGTGTGCGGTGATCTGGTGCCCATTCTCGAGCTCCACGCGGAACATCGCGTTGGACAGAGCCTCCACGATTGTGCCGTCTAATTCAATTGCTGTCTGTTTTGCCATATAAAATCTTAAAATTAACGATTACTGTACTTTAAAAAACTTACTTGATTCAATCAGATAAACCTCTCTCCCAGTACTTCCTTGATGGGTTCAAAGGAGGAAAGTATATCGGGCTTGCCATGGTGAATGGCAATCGAGTGCTCAAAGTGTGCACTGGGCTTGCGGTCTCGGGTGCGGGTCGTCCATCCGTCACGCTCGGTGATGACGTTCTTGCTTCCCATGTTGATCATGGGCTCGATAGCAATGGTCATGCCGTTGCGGATGAGGGGACCGGTACCACGACGTCCGTAGTTGGGCACTTCGGGATCCTCGTGTAGTTTGCGGCCCACGCCATGTCCAGTCATCTCACGCACGACGCCATAGTTGCGGCGCTCGCAATATTGCTGGATGGCATTGGAGATGTCACCGATGCGGTTACCAGGCACGGCGTGCTCGATGCCCACATAGAGTGACTCCTTGGTGGTCCGCAGCAACTGCAGGGTTTCTTCGGCCACATTGCCCACACAGAAGGTGTAGGTGCTGTCGCCGTTGAACCCCTCGGGGGTGACGGCACCGCAGTCACATGACACGATGTCGCCATCCTCGAGAACGTAGTTCGACGGGATGCCGTGCACTACTACCTCGTTGACCGAGGTGCAGAGCGTGGCGGGGAAGCCGTACAGCCCTTTAAAGCCGGGCGTGCAGCCTTGAGAACGGATATACTCCTCAGCGATTTGGTCAAGACGTCTTGTCGTCACTCCAGGAGCAACGGCCTTGGCCACTTCGGCCAACGCGCCTGCAACGACCAGATTGGCCCTGCGCAGCATCTCGATTTCCTCGTCTGTCTTGAGATATATCATTGTGGGATTGAATCTAATTTAAAGCCAGCAAGCGTTATTTAACGGGAGCGACCCTTGATTTTACCAGACTTCATCAGACCATCATAGTGGTGCATCATCAGATGGGTCTCGATCTGCTGGAGGGTGTCAAGAACGACACCGACAGTGATCAGCAGTGAGGTACCACCGAAGAACTGGGCAAACTGCTGGTTGACGCCGAAGTAGCGGGCAAAAGCGGGCAGGATGGCGACAATACCCAGGAAGATTGAACCCGGGAGGGTGATGCGCGACATGATCGAGTCAAGATACTCGGCGGTCTTCTTACCGGGCTTGATGCCGGGGATAAAACCGCTGTTCTTCTTCATCTCCTCAGCCATCTGGGTGGGACGCACGGTGATGGCGGTATAGAAATAGGTGAAGGCAACGATCATGATGAAATAAACCACATTGTACCAGAAGCCGTTCATGTCACCGAAGGTGCGCGAGAGCGAACCCAGGAAACCAGCCTCGTTCTGGCGAGCGCCAAAACCGGCAAGGGTGATGGGGATGAACATGAGGGCCTGAGCAAAGATGATGGGCATCACGTTAGCGGCATTGACCTTCAGAGGAATGTACTGACGGGCACCACCATACTGCTTGTTGCCGACGATGCGCTTGGCATACTGCACGGGGACCTTGCGGGTACCCTGGGTGAGCATGACGGCGCCGGCGGTAACGGCGAACAGGATGACGATCTCGACCAGGAACATCACCAGACCACCCTGAGCGGTGTTCAGGCGTCCGGTAAACTCTTGAACGATGGCACCAGGGAAGCGAGCGAGGATACCTACCAAGATGATGATGGAGATACCATTGCCGATACCCTTGTCGGTGATTTTCTCACCGAGCCACATAATCAACATCGCACCAGCGGTGAGCACGATAGACAGATAAGTCATGGTCCAACCAGAAATGTTGGCGTGGCCACCGGCTGCGTTAACCTGATACTGGAGGTTCATCAAGTAGGCGGGAGCCTGAACAAGAAGGATACCTACAGTGAGGTAACGGGTGTACTGGTTGAGCTTCATGCGGCCACTCTCACCTTCGCGCTGCATCTTCTGGAAGCTGGGTACAACCATACCCATCAATTGGATAACGATCGAGGCGGTGATGTAGGGCATGATACCCAAAGCGAAGATTGAGGCCTGGCCGAATGCACCACCCGAGAACATGTCGAGCAGCTGCATCAGACCGCTGTTGGTGAAGTTGCGCATGGCTTCGAGGTCGGCGGGGTTGATTCCCGGCAGCACCACATGGCATCCAAAGCGATAAATCACAATGAACAGGAATGTGGTGATGAGGCGCTTGCGCAGGTCCTCAATCTTCCAGATGTTTTTTAATGTTTCAATGAGTTTCATCGTCGGGTTAGAGTTTTACGATTGAGCCACCGGCAGCGGTGATGATCTCCTCGGCCTTCTTGGAGAAGGCATGGGCTTCAACCTCAAGCTTGTGGCTGAGCTGACCCTGGCCCAAAATTTTAACAAGTTGGTTCTTACGTACCATACCAGCCTGGATGAGGTCGGCAACGGTAATCTTTTCGAGATTGTTCTTCTCGGCGAGTGCCTCAAGCACAGCAACGTTGATGGCCTTGTACTCCACGCGGTTGATGTTCTTGAAACCACCCTTGGGCACGCGACGCTGGAGGGGCATCTGGCCGCCTTCGAAGCCGACCTTCTGCTTGTAACCAGAGCGTGACTTAGCGCCCTTGTGACCACGAGTCGATGTACCGCCCTTGCCCGAACCGGGACCACGGCCAATGCGACTATTCTTCTTATTTGAACCTACAGCAGGTTTTAAATCATGTAATTCCATAATGTTGTTTCTTGTTTTGCGAATTTAAGAATTAATCAACATTGGTGACTTCCACCAGATGACGAACAGCGTTGACCATACCCAGCACCTGAGGGGTAGCCTCGAGGGTGACGGTGTGGTTCAGTTTCCTGAGGCCCAGAGCGTCGAGGGTCCTCTTTTGGCGAGCCGGACGATTGATGCGGCTTTTCACTTGTTTAATCTGAATCTTTGCCATAACTCTAAACAAAAATTTAACCGTTAAACACCTTGTCCACAGTAATGCCGCGATAGTGAGCCACGGTAGCCGGGCTGCGCATCTCGTCGAGGGCCTTGAGC
>CAMYUW010000112.1 GCA_947302275.1 uncultured Prevotellaceae bacterium | reverse complement strand
CGTATCACATTGACCGAACCACCCGTCGGTAAGTGCAAGCAACTGACGGAGCAGTAAGAACCTGTTCCCACCGCTCATCGATGGCCCTGCCGACATTATCGCCGACAAATAGTGAAGTCGCCGAAACGCATCAGCGCGTTCCAGCGACTTCTTGGCGAATAAACGATAGGCTATCGCTTGTCGGGGACTCCGTATTCGAGCCATTTCTCTTGTGGATAAGTCCCCTTGATTAATGCTTTCTTTTCCAAATAAGCGTTTTTCACTTGTTCAAAAAGCTCATTGGTGTGCTTCACTTTGGGCGCCAGTTCCTCGCGCAGCCTTTCGACCTCGGTGTTGGCTGCCTCGAGTTCTTCCATGGCCTTTTTCATAGCGGTAATTTCATCGGTGGTGACACCAGCGCCATTACCGTTCAAATGTTTGCGCAAACCCTCAACGAGGTTACGGCATTTCTCAATCTGGATTTCTACAGTTTTTGACATGATCTTGATGTATTAAGTGTTTATTATTGATAGAGTTGTCATGGCAAAATTAATAAAAAAAGCCTTTTTAGTGAACGCTGTATATAGGCATGTTTTTTGATTTTTTAACAAGTCGTCTAATCAGTTTATATCACTGTTTTTAGTAATTTTGCGCCCGATTTGCGGAAACCGTGAATCGATTTCTAACGACAAAAAAAGCTTGGTAGAGCTGAAACTCCCGATAATTTTAATGGAACAGAAAAACGTCTCTAAACGGGTGACGGCTACCATCCTTTCGATGTCGCTGCTCACCGTGATGGCAGGAGCCGCCATCGCCCCGGCGCTGGGCATCATTAAGGCTCATTTCGCTTCGGCACCCGACCTGCTGGTGCAACTCATCGTCAGCATGCCTGCCTTGCTGATTATCATCACCAACATCTTTTTCCTGCAACTCGTCCGAAGGGTCCGCACTCGAACCATAGCCACAATAGGACTGTTGCTCTATGTCGCTGCGGGTGCAGGGTGCTTCTTCGTTGACGAGATTCATGTGTTGCTGCTGATGCGGGCCCTTCTGGGTGTCAGTGTCGGCCTCATCATGCCGCTGTCAACGGGCCTGCTTGCTTATTATTTCCCTCCTGAACAGCAAGCAAGGCTCATGGGGTTATCGGCAGCCATGAACCAGATGGGCGGCGTGATTGCCACGTTGCTGGCTGGCCTGCTTGCGACAATACAATGGAATTATGCTTTCCTGGTTTATCTGATCGGCTTGATTGCAGTGGTGATGGTATGGCTATGGCTGCCCGATGCCCAGTTAGGCTCATCTAACCAGCATGGCACACCCTTCAAGCCCAGTCAACTGCTGAAGTTTCATCCATCCGTAACAGGCATGTTGCTGCTGATGATCCTGTTCTTCATCTTTCCCACCAACTTCGCCATCATCGCCAGCCGGCAGACGGGGCTATCGGCCGAGGCGATAACGATGATCATGGTGGGGCTTGATGTCGTGGCATTCTTTGTAGGACTTGCCTTCGGAACGCTGATGCGCAGGTTCAGGATGTCCATCAAATACTTTGCTCCCTTATTTTTCCTATCGGGTTATGCGGCTTACCTTGTTCCCGCCATACCGATGGCCATTCTTGGATCAGCCTTTATCGGCATCGCCACGGGAGTAGGGGTACCCTATCTGAATACCATCGCCAGCATCAAGGGCGGTCGAGACTCCGCCACAACGGTCATGCCGCTGCTGTCCGCAGCGCTTTACTTGGGGCAATTTGTGTCGCCTCTCATCGTGATGCCGTTGTCCAGGGCACTATTCGGAGTTGAAGACATCCTCGGCCCGTATAAGGTGGGTGCCGTTTTCAGCATCGTGTTTCTCCTTCAAGTGTGGGCAACACGAAACTTCCAAAGCTTGCCACCCAAGGAACCGTAGTTGGCGACATTGCCCGCAAGCACCAGGGGATTTCATTCGCTATGGTCATGGGGTTGTATTCGGCTGCTTCACGCTCCGCACTTCAACCAGCCGGCTGCGCTGGCTGGATTGAGCTGCTCCGTTACATCCTCATGCCGCTGGTCGACTTCGCCCTCATCTTCGACATCGAACTGATCGCCATCAATTAATGACATATAAACCAAAAGGTTATCTGCTGATTCAGCGTGTTTCACGAAAAAATGCTATATTTGCAGCAATGACAAAGATAAACTGGAAGTTATATGAAATACTATTTTCCTTTTGGCGAAACGGTTCGTCCGTTAGTTCAGCAAGACAGAAGTTCAAAGAAGGTCTTTGTATTGGGTGTTTATGCTAGCGCCGTTCATGCGCGATGGAAACAAGAAAATAAAACAGTGTGCCAAGCGCTTGCTGTTGCAAGTGAACCTCGGATCTTTTGGGATGGGAATCCTAAGGAAGCTGCAGACATTATTAGCGGGATCTTTATTCCTGAACAAATGGGCACACTGGAACCGGCAGGGCGCCATTTAAATGGTCCATCTGCAAAAGTATTAGATGATCAGATACTTGCCCCATTAGGATTTACACGAAAAGACGCATGGCTTTGTGATCTGTTGCCAGAGACCAGATTGAATCCGAATCAATTCAAGCTCATAAAGGAAGTATACGAACCTCAGGCAAAGTTATATGGTCTAAATGAAGTGACTATACCTAAAAGGCCAACTAACTTCTGTGACAAG
The DNA here is from genome assembly GCA_947302275.1 of uncultured Prevotellaceae bacterium. GTDB lineage: Bacteria > Bacteroidota > Bacteroidia > Bacteroidales > Muribaculaceae > Sodaliphilus. The sequence continues at coordinate 948 of CAMYUW010000112.1, read as the reverse complement.
GCTCGAAGCGAGGAAATCATTTCAGAATTGGAAGAGTCTCAAGCTGAGACATTAATTCTTCTTGGTGATATTCCCGTACTCCAGTTTCTGAACCGGGTTGCTGAAGTTAATTACAAGAGTTTGCAGGAATACGTCGATTTGTATGGATATGGCAATTATTCTCAAACGACTATTAATGGTAAGGCCTACAATATACTTCCGTTGTCCCATCCTAGACAGATAGGCGCTTTAGGCGCCCACAGCGAAAAGTGGTATAAACTCCATCAAGAATGGGAAAATAGTCAAAGATAAATTCCAATTCTAAGTTTAGCGTGAGACCTCATGCCGCTGGGGGATTTTGCTTGGCGGAGATTACCCTGTTCCTGCCGTTCATCTGGAAGTTAGTTTGCTACTGTCGTTAGGGTGTAGGGAATTAAAGGGGTAGGGGATAAAAAAGCGGAGACCGTTGAAAATCAACGACCTCCGTTTTTCTGTGTCCAAGATGAGAGTCGAACTCACACGCCCAATTGGGCACTACCCCCTCAAAGTAGCGCGTCTACCAATTCCGCCACCTGGACAAAAAGAGAGCGAAAGACGGGACTCGGACCCGCGACCCCGACCTTGGCAAGGTCGTGCTCTACCAACTGAGCTACTTTCGCATTAATAGGGTACTGTAATCAGTACCGACTCTGGTGAAGTTCAAAGAACGAGAGCGAAAGACGGGACTCGGACCCGCGACCCCGACCTTGGCAAGGTCGTGCTCTACCAACTGAGCTACTTTCGCAGTCAATTCTGACCCCTTTGCAGGGGTGCTTTCGAGAATTGCGGTGCAAAGATATAGCGACTTTTTGAACTGGCAAAATTTTTTGCCAGAAAAATCACTTTTTTTTTAAATTATTTTTTTACGCCAAGCAGAGTGAAGAACTCGTTTTGGCGGTGAATGTCCTCAAACTCACCACTATACTCAAA
>CAMYUW010000111.1 GCA_947302275.1 uncultured Prevotellaceae bacterium | reverse complement strand
ATACCAAATGGCACGCATGGCACGCGGCACGCGTGGCACGCCAAATAAAAAAAAGCCACCCGTTTAACTTTTCTTTATTTTTTTTTTTTGAAATTAACGGGGATCTTTGTATCTTTGTCGCCAGATATAATTTTCAAAACATTATTAATATTATAAATATTCAGCTTATGACAACAAAGAAAATGTATGAGAAGCCCTCAATGCGGGTCTTCCCGTTGAGACAAAAGCCGCAGCTGCTGGTTGGTAGCAATGGCCAAGCCGGAGTGCAGGACTATAATTGGAATAATGAAGATCCAGAGTAACAAACCCACTAAAACGAAGAAAGCAATGAAGACAATGAGATTTCTTAGCATGGCCGCCCTCGCACTGGTGGGCGCAATGATGACCGGCTGCTCCAGCGACGACGACATTCTGCAGCCCGAGAACAAGACCAACGTAGTAACCCTGACCGCGACGGTAGGCTTCGATGATGGTGTCGCCGCCACACGTGCAGTGACTGGCACCGGCGTGAAGACCTTCGCCGATGGCGACCAGATGGCCGTTATTTACAAGAATACGAGCAATGAGACCGTGAAGGCCGTGGGCACACTTACTTCCGGTGCTGGTACGAAATCTGGCACATTCACCTTCACGCTCACCAACCCCAACAAGAAACAGACCGTGACCTACATCTATCCCGCAGCAATGGCTGGTACAACCGGTGTGGACTACTCTAAACTCAACTCGCAGTCAAGCGGCACGCTCACAGACCTCGGCAGCAAATACGACCTCGCCACGAAGTCTGGCTCATGGAACGGCGACAACCTGCCCTCGCTGACACTCAACAACAAGCTCGCCATCCTGGCCATCAACCTCAAGAACGGCAGCACCGACATCACCAGCACTATCACGGGCATGACCATCAGCGACGGCACGAACAACTATGCTGTCAGTGGCATATCGTCCGCAAGTACCATCTACGTGGCCATCCGCCCCACGAGCTCTGCTACCATCTATGTGACCGCCACCGACGGCACAAATGACTACGTTAAGAAATTGGCCTCGAAGACCTATGCAAAAGACAACGGCTATTCCGTTACCTGGAACATGACGAAGCCGGAAAAAGTGGTGTGGAACAACACCAATGTGTTCAATAGTAGTAATGAGATCACTATCGATAAATTTAATACAACAGCAACTTTTGAAAATGTAACAATTTCATTTACCGGAAGCGGAGCGGCCAGCCATTTTTATATCTATAGTGATGCGTTTGGGAGCCAGCTCTTTGTAAATGGGTCTCAAGGTGGTGCATATACATTCACCGCACCTAGCGGCAAGATATTCACAAAGATTGAAATTATTAATAGTGTAGCAGTGACCTTTACACCATACGGTGATTGGACAAAACCTGAAAATAATAAGATTATGTGGAGCGGTGCTGCTTCAAGCACGGTGACTCTTGCCGCGTCGGGTTTTGTAAACTGCCCGAATGTCACCAGCATCGTATATACGATGATGAATGAGTAAGAATAGTTATGGGAAAACAGCAGGGACTGGTACCTGTTCCACATAGATCATCTGATCTGTTTTAAAGATAAACCAGGAAACGGAAGTCGTCAATCGCGGCTTCCGTTTCTTCGTCCGAGGCCCTCTCTTATCCCCCTGTTTAGGGGGAGGAAGGATAAAAAGGTGGAAAATATTAAAATCACTTTTATAGTAGTCATGGGGACAGAGGCACCTGGGTACGGGTGCCTGTTTTCATGGCAATTTTTTTGCTATATTCCTGATGGTCTCGTAGTTCATGCCAGTAACTCTTGAGAGTTGTCTTGGCCTGACATCGAGCGATCGCATAACCTCTTGAATAACACTTTTTCTTCTCTCTAATGTCAGAAGTTGGAAATCAGAGATGCTGCGCAGACCGCATGCTTTGGATCATGGGGTCGGTTCTACTGATCATTTTTTACGTTGAAAATTTGGATGTTCGAGAATAAGTTCGTATCTTTGCCTTCGCATTTGAAAACAATTGAACCGATGGAAGTGCACAGGGGGTCAAGAACGATGTGTAATACAGAAACTTCAAAAGTGATCAGTAGAACCGACCCCGTGATTCCGTGACACTGACCCCAATGTGACAGAAATAATTTCAAGGCATTATAGCTTAGTAAATATATGACAACGAAGAAAGAATATCAGAAGCCGACGATGAAAGTCGTACCGTTGAAGCGTCAGCAGCAGCTGCTGGCAGGCAGCGACCCTGTTCCCGCCTCAATGCCTAATCCGTGGGATGAGCAGAATATATGATTTCCGCAGCTCCGAGTATTAACATCAAAAACAGAAGAAGAAAGATGAACAGAAAGAATATTTTCTACCGTCTGGCGCTGGCCATGCTGACGCCCACCATGCTGCTGACCACAGCTTGCAGTAACGAAGACGACACCGTCATAAACAACGGCAAGACCGCCGCAATAGGCTATACACTCCCCGTCACCATCAACGTGACCCGTCAGAGCGGCGACGCCACCACCCGCGCCACATATAACGAATCGACCAGGATGCTCTCCTTCAGCGCGGGCGACAAGCTGTTTGTGAAGGGTTCTGCCGATGGAGCAGGCCAGTTTGCCGGCACGCTGAATTATGCGTCTGAGGGAACCTTCAGCGGCACCATTACCACAGAGAATCCGTACGCTGGCACAGCCGATGCACTCCTCACAGCGGCTAACTCGGCCAGCAATGTTTCTGCAAAGTTGCTGCCTGCCGGCTACGCGACCTATGGCTTTTGGTCTATAGCAGGAACTGGTTATGAGGCTTCTGTTTCTACGAATGCCAACAATGCTTTTGCCGCCACGAAGGCTTTAGCCGTAGAGCAGTTCAGCGATGAGTATGCAAATTCATATTCCAGCGGCTTTGCCCTGAGACCCCTTTTTGCCGTAGTCAACTTCACCATCACCGGGCTGTCGGCCTCTACTGATGTCAACGTAGCATCAACATGCGGTTCAATTAGTATTAACGGACAGGTAAGAACAGATGGTTCTGGCGCCGCCAAGTTTGCTATAGGTTTAGCGAATGGTACTGCGTTATTTCTTTTCTCCCTGTCAGTGGACGGCAGAATTATCGCTCTCCCTAGTACAACACTCGAGGGTGGCAAGATTTATAACATCACCAGGAGTGCAACTTCGGCTGTCCGCACACTCAGCGCAGCCACGAAAAACGACATCGGCAAGATAGTAGGAACGGACGGCTACATCTATGACTCTAGAACCGCCGCCAATAACGCCGCCGCCTATAACGCCGTTGCCATGATAGCCTATGTGGGCAACGAGAGCGACTGCAGCCACGGTCTGGCCATCGCGCTCGACGACGAGTATACCGGCATAAATTGGGAGGAAGCATGCGGCGTTGCCTGTAATGAAGATGAGGTCACGGGCGGCACATGGCGCTTGCCCTCTTACAATGACTGGAAGTACATGTTTATTGGGTGTGGAGCCTCTGGCAACTCAACATCTCTAGGTTTTGAAGCCGGTCCTATGGATTCAAAGCTTAGTGCCGCCCAAGGCACACCCTTGGATGGCAACTACTGGACGACTACAGTGAACACGAGTGGTATGGCACGGTTCATGTTCATCCACGGTGACCCCAAAGTTGCATACTTTCAATCTGCAATCAAGAGCTCAACATACAAAGCCCGTTGCTGCCTCGCTTTCTAAGCC
>CAMYUW010000110.1 GCA_947302275.1 uncultured Prevotellaceae bacterium | reverse complement strand
GGCTGCACCACCGACTTCATGATGGTGTTGGCATCGGCACCCGTATAGCTTGTGATGACACGCACCGTGGGCGGCGCGATGTTCGGGTATTGCTCGATGGGCAGCGACTTCATGCAGATGAAGCCCACCAGTGCTATCACGATAGAGATGGCGCAGGCCATCACGTATCTGTTGATGAAAATATTGTTCTTCATTCTCGGATTCTAATTTTTTTGTCGTTATGCCGGCATGCCGTTATGACGTTATAACGATATTACTTTTCTTCTTCCGCAGGAAACAGCACCCGCTGTCCTTCCTGAACGTTGTTGGCACCTTCGGTCACGATGCGGTCGCCCACTTTGAGGCCGGAATTCACGATGACGTCCTTACCGTTGCCGGCAGAGGTGGTGGTCACCGTAACGGCCGTTGCCGTGCTGTCGGCCTTCACCTTATATACCAGCGACTTGTCCTGCAGGCGCACCACGGCGTTCTGCGGAATCACCATCACGCCCTTCTGCTGGAAGGGGAGCACCACGGTGCCCTGAACACCCGAGAACAGATGGCCTTCGGGATTGGGGAACGTGGCCTTGGCGCCCAGCGAGCCTGTGGCAGCGTCGACGACACCCGTCAGACTGGTGATGCGGCCCTTGTGCTTGTATTCCGTTCCGTTCTTCATCACGAACGTCACGTCGGGCAATGCGGCCATGTGCTTTTCTTTCTCGTCACCCTTCATGCCGGCCTGCACCTGCGCCTCGATAATGGCTTCCGAGACAGAGAACTCTGCGTCCATCGTCGTGTTGCCGCTGAGGATGGTGAGGTAGGTGGCTGGCGAAACCTGGTCGCCGGTGCGTACGGGAATCTCGCCGATGACACCGGTCACGGGAGCCGTGATGGTGCAGAAGCCGAGGTTCACCCTGGCGCGGTTGACTGACGACTGTGCCTGGGTTACTGCAGCCTTGGCCTGGCTGACGGCAGCCGTTGCCTGGTTGTAGCTGTTGCGGGAATTCTCAAGCATATAGGAGCTCACGATCTTCTTGTCGAACAGGTTCTTGTTGCTCTCATACTCCAGCTTGGCGCTGTTGGCCTGTGCCTGAGCTGCCGAGAGGTTGGCCTGTGCAGCCTGGAGGTTGGCACGTGCGGCTTCCACTTCGTGCTGGGCATTGCGCGAGTCGATAATAAACAATGTCTGTCCCTTGCTCACGCGCTGACCTTCGCTGACGCATATTCTCATCAGCTGTCCGCTCACCTGCGGCGTGATGGTCACGTCGGACTGACCTTTCAGCTTGGCGCTGAATTTCATGGGAAGTTCAACGTCGGATTTCTTAACGGTAATCGTCTCGAACGATGTCAGTTTTTCTTTGGGTATGTCCAACCCGCAAGCCGTCAAACAGCCGATTGTGGTAAAGAGTGCGAACACCCCAACCAAAGCATTGATCTTTTTCATTTTTTTCAATGATTATGTTTTTATTGTGTTATTTTCTTGAACTGCCACCATAGTCTATCTGTCCAGGAGCACCATGACCGTGAGGTTGATCAGGCAAAGGGCAACAGCCACCACAAGCAGATAAATGACTGCCATGATCCAGTGCTCAACAAGCCATTCGTAGGTGCCCGCCATCCACTTATGGCGGATGATGAATCTTTGAATCCTCGATTTTTTGGAAACTTTCATCCCGTGATTACATGATTTCAAAATAAATATCATGCAAAAGTACTTTTTTTACACGCGCAGGCAAATAGCAAAGACAAATGGTCAAGTGTTTTCAGACAAATGGTCAAATAAAAAAAGCCCTGAAATCAGGGCTTTGGGGAGTGGCGGTATAGTTTGTGTATGCTAAACTTCGCTGTTGGCACGGCGGTATTGGGAGGGGGATATCTGGTATTTGCGGCTGAAGTATCGGCTGAAAACGGACGCATTGGAGAATCCTGCCTTGGACATAATCTCGGTGATGGGCAGGTCGGTTGTGACGAGCAACTTGCTGGCATACTCCAGACGCAGGTCGTTGACAAACTGGGGCAGGGAGTCGTATTTGCTGCCCTGAGAGAAGGCCGCGCCCACGCGCTCTTTGGTGATGTGAAACTCGTCCATGATCATCTGCCGGTCGAACGACGGGTTGAGGAACAGCAGCCGTCGGCTGACCTCGTGCTCGATGTAGTGGAAAAGTTCTTCGGGAGAAAGAGAATCGAGTGAGCCGCCCGAAGGGATGACCGGCAAATGGGTCTCAAGGCCGGCGTCAGCGGCAAGATTGTCAGGGCTCCCCTCCGCATTGCGCTGGTGACCGTTGGCTAACTGCTGTAACTGCTGTTTTAGTTCCTCGTACTTATCTTTATATGTAAAGGCCTCCTTTATCTGCTTGGCCAGCGCGCGGTTCTTCAATTGTGTCTTGCCCCATTGGCGGGCAGCATACCAGGCAAAGAACAAGCCAAGCATGGCAAGAATGCCGATGAAGAATGCCATTATGGTGACATATTGCTTGCCTGCCTTCTGGCGGTCTATCTCCTGCTGCTGTTCCTGTGCATGAAAGCGGGCAGCGTAGAGATGGGCCTTGCCTCGCAGCAGACGGTCGTTGAGGGTTTTGCTGAGCGCCTCGTATTGTTCGAATAGGCCGACGCTTTCTGCATCGCGTCCCTGTGCTTTGGCGGTCTGGGCATGTTCGTATAGAATTGCAGCCATTCGGGCGTTCACGGTGTCGCCCTGCTGGCGCAGGTCGGCTTCAAGGTCAGCGCAGGCAGCCTCTGCCTTGTCGTAATGTCCCAGAAAGCGCCACGTCGGTGTAATCTCCTCGCGGCCATTCATGGTTTTGGCGAAGTCTGTCTGCTCGTAAAGGGCAAGATTCTGGCTGGCCTTTTTCGCGGCGGCAGCCGATTCTTCACGATTCGCTTTTCGTTCTTCACTTATTTTCGCGTAGGCGTGTGCCTTGTATAGATAACACTTGGACCGGTAGAACTCGATATAGCCGGGGCGCTGTTCATCGGTCACCTCACGGTAGGAGTCGTCGTGAAACTCGTCGGGATGCTGTTCATAGTCGGCCAGGAGGTCAAGCATCATTTGTGCCACGGGTGGAATGTCGCTATACCGTTGCTCCAAGTCGAGCACACTCACCTTGCGCTTCAGGGCGATAATGCTGGCATCCATCTCAGCCCACTTACGTTGGCCTTTGAGTTGACGGATGACATTGTCTATCTTGGCCAGCCCCTCGTCGGTCCGGCCTATCTGGGAGAGTGCCATGCCTATCTCCGCCTCGGTGCGCAGGGCTTCGGTTTCCAGCCCCTGTTGCCTGACGAGGTCTAACAGCATCGTTGACCAATGGATGGTCTGTTCGTCGTCGTGATGCAGCCGGCAGGCATTCACCAGCATCTCCAGAATGTCCTGCCGGTAGCCCAGGTCTTTCTTCGCCTCGTCGAGCGTTATCAGTCGCTCACCGATGATGATAGCCGAGTCGAGCCGTAAATAGTCAGTCGATTGCGCATATATCTTGGCACGCATCAGGTCGGTGTGGTAGTAGGGCAACGCGCCAATGCGCTTGAGCGAGTCAATCATCTGCATCCCTCTCTCAGGCGATTCATGGGCCGCCGTCAGCACCTTCTGATAAAGAGATATGACCTCGTTCTGCTTAAGCGACGGATCCCATGCCGACCGTTTGCAACTCACGACGATCAGCATCGCGAGTACACCTACTATATATAATATGTATTTAACAGTTCTCATATTTGAAAAAACGCTACAAAGATAGTCATTATTTCTCATATATGTGAATCCATCCGCTGTTTTT
>CAMYUW010000109.1 GCA_947302275.1 uncultured Prevotellaceae bacterium | reverse complement strand
ATGAGCTTGCATGGTGTTTCCCATAAAAGTCGAGTCTTCGACCCGACCTGCCTCTTCGAGGCAAAAGCCAAGCCCATGATATGGCAAAACGTTTATTCGATTCAGATATAGTGAATTATGCCGATGTTGAAAATCTTTCTTTGGACACAAATGAAATTAAACAAGACAATATTTTTATTGAATTTTACTGATGATTTTTGCTTACTTTCTCTCGCGAAGCACGACATAAAATGCAACGAATGAATTATAACACACATTCATGGTGCTCTTGTGGGTGGGAAATTGTACCTTTGCGGCAGAAACAGATAAAACGTAACGACGTGAGCAATAAGAAAGTTTTTGTGTCGGGGTGCTATGACCTGTTGCACTCGGGCCATGTGGAATTCTTCAGGCAGGCGTCGCAATATGGTGACCTGTATGTGGGTATCGGCAGCGATAAGACGATCGAGGCCCTCAAGGGTCACAAGACGATGTACAGCGAGCAGGAACGCCTGTTCATGGTACAGGCCATCCGATATGTCAAGGAGGCTTATATCAATCAGGGAGAGGGTTTTCTCGACTTCCTGCCCACCCTGGACATGGTCCACCCTGATTGCCTGGTCGTGAATGAGGATGGGGACCGCGAGGAGAAGCGCCGCCTGTGCAGCGAGCGTGGCATGGAGTACATCGTGCTCAAGCGTCAGCCTCGTGAAGGCCTGGATGCCCGCAGCAGCACAGAACTCAAGCAGATGACGAGTCAACTGCCCACGCGTCTTGATTTGGCCGGTACCTGGATAGACCAGCCTTATGTCTCATGCCATGCCCCGGGTTGGGCGCTGACCATCTCGCTGGAACCCACGTTTGAAGTCAGGGAGCGCTGCGGCTTGTCCACGAGCACGCGCAACACCATCAAGCGCGTGTGGCCTTACCAGTTGCCCGTCATGGATCCCGAGATGCTGGCTAGGCTGGTATTTTGTCTGGAGAATGATCCTGAGCGCAGCGACGGCATCGTGAGTGGTGCCCAGGATGCCATCGGCATCTGTGTGCCCGGACTGGCCAGGCATTATTACAATGGCAGTTACTGGCCCGAGAAGATAGAATATACCCAGGACCCTGCCCTGCTCGAGTGGCTGGAGGCTCACTTGTGCATGATTCCCATGTTTCCGCGCCGCCCCGGTTGCAGCGTGGTCGAGGGCAAGGACATCACCCCAGTGAAAGTGCAGGCGCTGGCCGCTGCTGCCGACGACTGCTGGGATGCTATCCAGCATCGGGACATCGATGCTTTTGCCGCTGCCTACAAGGCTTCGTTCGAGGCCCAGGTGGCCATGTTTCCCGCCATGATTCAGCCGGGCGTACAGGACTATATCGACCGCTACAGCGCCATGGACGGTGTGCTGGCATGGAAGATGCCTGGCGCTGGCGGCGGAGGCTATTTGGCGCTTGTGTGCCGCGACCGCGAGCATTTCCCCGAGGGAGCCATCTCGCTCACCATCCGTCGCAGTGGCATGTGATGAAATTCTGTTTATGCCCAGTTATTCCATTTAGAAAATGAAAAGATATTGCCAGACATTAGACCTGCGGGACGACCGCGAAATGATAGAAAAATATGTGGAGGCCCACGCCCACGTGTGGCCCGAGATCCAAGCGGGCATCCGCAGTGTGGGTATCCTTGACATGCAGATATATATCCTGGGTAACCGCCTGTTCATGATCTGTGACACCGTGGATGACTTTGACTGGGAGAAAGATAATGCCCGCCTGGCGACATTGCCCCGACAGGCCGAATGGGAAGCCTATGTGGCCCAATTCCAGGGTTGTGACCCCAATGCCCCCTCGACTTCCAAATGGCAGCTGATGGAGAGGATATTCAAGCTTGAAGTTTAGAGTAATGAGTTTTTTAATCGGCCTACGGCCAAGAAATTAAACAAGATTTTTAATAAAATCATACACGCGTCTTGTTAAATTTTATATTCAATTTTTGCTTGATTTCTCGAGCGTCAGCTCGATAAAAAGGGAGTTAGCATTTACATTTAATGGCTATGAACACTGATCAATCGAAATCCCGACTGCTGGTGACCCGTGAGGGCGTGAGCTATGTGCTCCCGTTTATCGTGGTGACCTGCTGTTTTGCCCTGTGGGGCTTTGCCAACGACATCACCAACCCGATGGTCAAGGCGTTTTCCAAGATTTTCCGCATGAGTGTGACCGACGGCACGCTGGTCCAGGTGGCTTTCTACGGCGGCTACTTCTGCATGGCGTTGCCTGCCGCGATGTTCATACGCCGTCACTCGTTCAAGAGCGGCATCGTCATGGGATTGTCGCTGTATGCCCTGGGCGTGTTGCTGTTCATTCCCGCGCGGACCATGGGCAGTTTTGCTCCCTTCCTGATCGCTTATTTCATCCTCACGTGCGGCCTTTCTTTCCTGGAAACGACCGCCAATCCTTATATCCTGCTGATGGGTGACCCCGAGACGGCGACCCGCCGTTTGACCTTTGCCCAATCCTTTAATCCCATAGGCTCGTTGGCGGGCATGTTTGTGGCGATGAATTTCATTCAGGCGCGACTCTCCCCGCTCGACACCGCCCAGCGTGCGACGCTCGATGACGCCAGTTTTGAGGCCCTGAAGCAGAGCGACCTGAGCGTGCTGGTCCACCCCTATGCCATGCTGAGTGTGGTCATTATCGCCCTGCTGGTGGTCTTGTTGCTGGTGAAGATTCCGGCCGTGAAGCAGACGACAGGCAAGAAGCAGGTTTCCATACTCGCGTCCGTGAAGCGCCTGTGGGCCAACAAACCCTACCGCAATGGTGTAGCGGCGCAATTCTTCTATGTGGGTGCCCAGATTACCTGTTGGACCTTCATCATCCAGTATGGCACACGCGTCTTTATGGCCGAGGGGATGAGCGAACAGGCCGCCGAGGTGCTGTCCCAGCGTTACAATATCGTGGCGATGGTGTCGTTCTGCCTGATGCGCTTTGTCAACATCTATCTGATGAAATATTTCAAGCCAGGACGGCTCTTGGCCGTTTTTGCAGCCTTGGCCATGCTGTTTCTGCTTGGTGTTATCCTCGTGGGTGGCCGCACGGGCATGTACTGTCTTGTGGCAGTGTCGGCCTGCATGAGCCTGATGTTCCCCACCATCTATGGCATTGCGTTGGGAGGTGTGCGTGAAGACACCGAGGTGGGCTCGGCTGGATTGATTATGGCCATTCTGGGAGGAAGCATCTTGCCCGCCCTTCAAGCGATGATCATCGACAGCGAGGTGCAGTTTATGCCCGCCGTTAACCTGTCGTTTGTGGTCCCCATGGTCTGCTTTGTGGTGGTGATGCTCTACGGCCTGCGTCACTCCCGAGCCTGAGCCACGATACTAAAATAACGCTTTTTGTTTTAGGAAGGTTGTCTTATTTTCCACGTTTTCCACGTTTTCCATGCGTGTGCACACAAGAAAAAACAACCGATTAACCTGACAGCCATCCCCACACTTGCAAATTTCTGAAAACAAGAAATACTATGCTATCCAGCTTCCTATAGTTTGAAAACAAGAAGTACAAGAAATACAATTTATTGGTTTTCAAACAGCGGGAACAACTCTTTTAAAAAACAACTGACTAATCTGATTATTGTTGTCTGGGTAAACATCGTAGATGTTAGCGGTTCGAAGAACCGATTTCAATATGAAAGACCATGCAAAAACCTCGAAGAGGTTTGCAGCTTGGTCCATGAGCTGAACATTGCAAGTGCCTCGAAGAGGAACTTTGTGATTGACAAGATTTTGGCGGATGTAGAAGTTCGTCTTCGACGCACTTTCCACTTGATATGGCTGCCACCAAGCTGCGCTCATCTTCGATGAGCTTGCATGGTGTTTTCGATAAAAGTCGAGTCTTCGACCCGACCTGCCTCTACGAGGCAAAAGCCAAGCCCATGATAC
>CAMYUW010000108.1 GCA_947302275.1 uncultured Prevotellaceae bacterium | reverse complement strand
CCGATGAGCGTCAGGTAAATCCAGGGCTTGTTCTTGAACAGGTCGGCAAAAGGCTTGAAGGAGAATTTCTCGGCACGAATGGGTTTCAGACGTTCCTTGGTCAGCAGACCGCAGGCCAGCGTCATGATTGTGGCCAAGAAGCCAAGGCCAGCGCCCAGCACGGCATATTGATGTGCCTCGGTGCCGCCTACCATCTTCTGCAGATAGGGGAACGAGAGCAGGGTGATAAAGCCCATGGCATAGGCGCCTACCATGCGGAACGACGAGAACTGGTTCTTCTCGTTGTCATCATCGGTCATCACGCCCAGCAGCGAGCCGTAAGGCACGTTGACGGCAGTGTAAACGGCCATCATGAGCAGATAGAGCGTGTAGGCATAGATGCGCTTGCCCACGGGACCGAAGTCGGGAGTGTAAAGCAACAATGCGAATATCAGGCCCAAGGGGATGGCGCCGAAGATGAGCCAGGGACGATAGGTGCCCCAGCGCGACTGTGTGCGGTCGGCCAGACTGCCCATCAAGGGGTCGGTGACGACGTCAAACATGCGGGCGATGAGCATCAGCGTTGCCGTGTCGGCAACCGTGAGGCCAAAGACGTTGGTGAAAAACAACGGGAAAGCGATTGACATGACTTTCCAGGTAATGCCACCGGCAGCCGCATCACCAAGGGCGTAGCCGATTTTTTCTTTTAAACTTGCCATTTCTGTTAGTTAGGAGTTAGGAATTAGGAGTTAGGAATGTTTACCGCCCCTCGTTTATGATTCTTTATTGGTTGATCGGTTCTTCTCGATGAGTCGCTTGATGGTCTCCACGCTGGCCGTGGTGGTCAGGCCGTCTTGCGGCGTGTTCATGCAGTAGTCCACCAGGCGGTCGATGGTCGAGGTGGCCACATGCAGGCGGGTGTCGCTCGAGGCGTAGTAGATGAAGACGCGTCCGTCCTCGTCGGCAATCCAGCCGTTAGAGAAGGCCACATTCATCACGTCACCGATATACTCGTCACCCTCGGGAACGAGGAAATAGCCGCCAGGTTGTGCGATAACGCGTGTGGGATCGTCGAGTGCTGTCATGTACATATATAATACATAGCGCAGTCCCGAGGCGCAGCCGCGCACGCCGTGGGCAAGATGCAGCCAGCCTTGCGGAGTCTTGATGGGGTGGGGACCCTCACCGTTTTTCACTTCCATGATGGTGTGATAGTGGCGCGCGTTGATGATTTTCTCATCAACGATTTCGGCATGGGTGATATCATCCACCAGTGCCCAGCCGATGCCGCCGCCGCTGCCTGCGTCGATGAAGCCGTCTTGGGGACGGGTATAGAAGGCATACTTGCCGTTTACAAACTCGGGGTGAAGCACCACGTTGCGCTGCTGGCTCTTGCTCTTGAGGTCGGGCAGGCGTTCCCAGGTCTTGAGGTCACGGGTGCGGGCAATGGCGGCAGTAGCCGTGGCAGCGCTCAGGTCGCCCGGGCAAGTGTCATCGTGACGTTCTGCGCAAAAGACGCCGTAGATCCAGCCGTCTTCATGAGCCGTGAGGCGCATGTCATAGATGTTGGTGGCGGGAACCACATCATCGGGCATCGTGATGGGCTCGGGCCAGAATCGGAAGTTGTCCACGCCGTTTGGACTCTCGGCCACAGCGAAGAACGACTTGCGGTCGGCGCCTTCAACCCTCACAACAACTACATATTTGCCCTGCCATTTGATGGCGCCTGCATTGAGCGTCGCGTTCATCATGATGCGCTGCATCAAGTAGGGGTTGTCCTGCTCGTTGAAGTCATAGCGCCACTCCAGCGGGGTATGCTCGGCGGTGATGATGGGATTCTTGTATTTCTCGTAGATGCCGTTGCCCCAAGCGAGGGGTTCATTCTTGCGGTTCAGTAACTCCTCGTGATGCTTGCGCAAAGCGGTAATTTTATTCTTGAATTCACCCATTATTTATATAGTAATTATATTATTGTCTTTTGGTTAGCTAGATAATCTAGCATTCCTGGAGGCTCTAGTGTTTATATTACTGCATCAGTTGCTTTTAATTGCTCCTCAATTGGTCCATGAGCCACTGAAGCCATTCGTCCCATTGTTCCTGGTACCAGAAGTGGGCCGTCTGCTGATAGACACTTAACTTCTTGGGGGCAGTTACCACGTTGTAGGTCGCATAGGCGGTCGTGGGAGGCACCACGTCGTCGTTGTAGCCAAACGAGAACCAACCCGGGCAGGTGATGCGGCGGGCGAAGTTCACGCCATCGTAATAACGCGAGGTCTCAATCTTGTCCTGACTGGCTTTGCGCTGCTCGGGCGACATCCAGTAAAAATAATGGGGCCAACCGCAAGCCACGCCCTGGAGCGAAGCCGTGTGGTCGCACAGGGCCGAGTGCACTGCACCGTAGCAGCTCACGCGCTTGTCGAGTCCGGCCGTTGCCAGCGAGAGGAAACCGCCCTGGCTGCTGCCCGTCACGCCCAGGTTCTTGCCGTCCCAGTCGGTGTATTGCTCAATGTAGTCGATGGCACGCACGCAACCCACGATGACGCGCTTGTAATAACTCTTGTCACGGTCGTCCATGCCAAATTCCCAATAGCAGTTGAGAGCGCCATTAGCCAGGTTGTCATAGACGCTCTGCGGCATGGTCACGTCGATGCCGTGGATGCCGATTTCGAGTGTGATGAAACCTTGTGAAGCTGTATAGACGTCGCCTTGATAGGGACGCACACCGGCACCGGGCACACGCAGCAGGGCAGGGTATTTGCCGGGCTTGACAGGCTCGCACAGGATGCCATAGGTGCGGCTTCCCCAACGCACGTTGTGGAACGAGACTTGATAGACGTTCACGTCTTGTGTGCAGCGCTCGGGCAGCAACGTCTTGGTGGGCTCTAGTTTGGTCCAGCGGGCCTCCTCAATGGCTTTTGCCCAAAACTGGTCAAAATCTTTCGGGTCAACTGTCGTGGGCTTCAGTTTCTCGGGCGAGTAGGCTGCGGTGCACCATGCCGAGTAATCCTTGCCATCCACGTGGGCGGTGACTTTCAGGCGATAAAAGCCCGGAGTCTTCATCTGGCCCGTATAGCTCATAGTCCCCTTTTTCAAGGTGGTTGATTTCTTCACGTCAGGATACATCTCGGGACCGGCTTCATAGTCGATGTCCACGTTGTCGAGCAATGTGCCCGAGCGGCGCACCTCGACATTGAACTTGCATTTTTCGCCCACTTTATAGTTCCAGTCCTGATGGTCTGGTTCCACGGTGACCACGATGTTGTTACCTCTGATTTGCGCTTCAAGCGGCAGCACCACTAAGAGCAGCAATAAGCACAATAGTTGACGTTTCATTTAGAAAAGGTTATTAGGTTATTTAATGTGGCAAAATTAAGTATATTTCCCTAATTGGAGTGGTACTATTTTCACTAACTCTTGTACTTTTTTAATATTTTGGGGTCTTTAAATTAATCAAAAGCGGGTAAATTATCACGAAAAACATGTTTTTGTTATCATATTGATAGAAAATTAAAGTATGAGTTGTCGATATGTGCAGACGTGACATCTTGCGTCTGGTTACATCGTCTTTTTGTTGATTGAATCATGCTAAATAGTGTTCAGCAGTGTTGATGATCATAGTAATTCATTAGTTTTTAGGTACTTTGAGCATTCTTGAACTCTCATGGCACTTTAGTTAAATTGACTTTATTGTGGAATTCTGACGAGACGGTAACGGATGGGGCATTCTGTTTCTTGGTTTTAGTGACCTAACCCTTATATAACAACGGCTTTCAGCTAAAATGTTAAAAAAGTGTCAATATAGAGCAAAAAATAGTTTATTATGTTGGATAATTCACATTAACTTTGCAACGATTTTATTATTAAAATTGTGTTAGTAATAATGCGCTCCTGAGATTGCAAGAATTATAACTCAAATCAATATAAATTTTTATTCATTTTCAAACCAAAACCTATGAATTTTAATTACTGTAAAAAATCTATGATTGCGGCCTTTTGCTCGCTAGC
>CAMYUW010000107.1 GCA_947302275.1 uncultured Prevotellaceae bacterium | reverse complement strand
CATGGTGTTTTCGATAAAAGTCGAGTCTTCGACCCGACCTGCCTCTACGAGGCAATGCCAAGCCCATGATGCAGCAGAAACGTTTATTCGATTCATATATACTGAATTATGCCGATGTTGAAAATCTTTCCCCGGACACCAATGAATAAAAATAGGAGGAATGCATCATGAGACAGATATTGCTATACGTGTTTTTATTGTTCGTCTGTAGTGTAGGTGCCGAACAGTTTAAGATAACGGGTAAGGTGGTTGACGCAGAATACAATGAGCCTTTGATTGGTACGACCGTTCAGATTATGGGTACCGACCGCTATACTACCTCAGATATTGACGGCAATTTCAGCATTGAAGTTGAAAAAGGCGCAATCCTTAGTTTTTCTTGTATTGGATGCAAATCCAAAGAAGTAGAGGTCTTGAATGATTCTTCTCTTGTTATTGAATTGGAAAATAATCCGCTTGATAAAGTATGGGATGATATCATTAAATATAGACGGGATGGTCCGCCCGCCTGGATGAAGGATGCTATATACCGATCCATAGGTGAGCAAGATTCTTTGAAAACAAATCCCAAGAATCAAAATAGTGTGATAAATCATTAAGCTGTGTGTTCGTTCAACTGTGCTGCGTTTAAAGTGGAGTTTATCATCTCAGCAGTTTTTCTTCTAAAAATTTTCAGTTCAGTAGGCTAAACTGCTGAATTGTTGCTATATTTGTTCCCATAAAGTTATCATCAAATGCCACAATAAGCATGAATTTCAAAGATAAAATAGCCGTTGTGACAGGCGGCGCACAGGGCATAGGGCGTTGCATCGCCGAGGAGTTCCAGAAGGCTGGTGCACATGTCTGCGTGATTGACAAGCAGCCTGGAAATCACTTTGTGGGTGATATTGCGGACAAACTAGTGCTGGAGCGTTTTGCCCGCGAGGTCATCCGGAAATATGGTCGGGTGGACTATCTCATCAACAACGCCCTGCCGCTGATGAAGGGCATTGACGAGTGCAGCTACGAGGAGTTCCAGTATGCCATGAGCGTTGGCGTCACTGCACCGTTCTACCTCTCTAAACTTTTCTCTCCTTACTTTGCTGAGGGTGCCGCCATCGTGAACATCTCCTCTTCACGTGACCGCATGAGCCAACCTCAGACCGAGAGCTACACCGCTGCCAAAGGCGGAATTGCTGCGCTGACCCATGCGCTGGCCGTCAGTCTTGGTGGCCGTGTCCGGGTCAACTCCATTTCTCCAGGTTGGATTGACACAGCTTATACCGTTTATGAAGGATCCGACGCCACTCAACAGCCCGTCGGCAGGGTCGGCAATCCCATGGATATCGCCAACATGGTCCTGTTCCTGTGTTCAGACAAGGCTACCTTCATCACGGGCGAGAACATTTGCATTGACGGTGGCATGACCCACCAGATGATTTATCATGGCGACCATGGTTGGAAATTAAATAAATGAATGATGAGACAGAAATATATCATAGCATTTGTTTTGGGGTTATTTTCGCTGATGTCGTTTACCGCATTGGCTCAGTTTAATTGGCCTTATACCATTAAGGACGGGACCATTGTCACCGAGGTGCCAAAGCGACCTGATGGACAGCAGTCGGCGCTGGGACTTACAGTCGAGAAAATACCTGTCGTGAGGGTAGCATTTGTCGGACTGGGTATGCGTGGACCTGACGCTGTGGAGCGCTGGACACATATCCCCGGCATTGAGGTCAAGGCGCTGTGTGACCATGAGCGGGACCGTGCCGAAGCCTGCCAGCAGATACTGCGTGAGGCATCCATGCCAGCTGCGGACGTTTATTCTGGCGAGGACGGCTATAAAGAATTGTGCCGCCGCAACGACATCGACCTGGTGTATATTGCCACCGACTGGCTTCACCACTACCTGGTGGCGCGTGAGGCGCTGGAGCATGGTCATCACGTGGCCATCGAGGTGCCCTCGGCGATGAACATGACCGAAATCTGGTCGCTGATCAACCTGAGCGAGAGCAAGCGCCTGCACGTGATGATGCTCGAGAACTGCTGCTACGACTTCTTTGAGCTCAATTTGCTCTACATGGCTCAGAGGCGTTTGCTAGGCGAAGTGATCTATGTTCAAGGGGCTTACCGCCACGAGCTGTCGCCATATTGGGACGAATATTGGAAAAACGGCGCCGATGACAAGTTGGGCTGGCGCCTGGACTACAATAGCAAGTACCGCGGTGACGTTTATCCCACCCATGGTTTGGGCCCCATTGCGCAAGTGCTCAACCTTCACCGCGGCGACCGCATGAGAACGCTTGTGGCGATGGATACCCGCTCCTTTAATGGCCAGGAACTGTTCAAGGCTCGCACAGGCGAGTATTGCCCAGACTTCAAGAACGGAGACCACACTACCACACTCATCTCAACCGAGAAGGGTAAGGTCATCGAGATTCACCACAACGTGATGACGCCGCAACCCTATAACCGCATGTACCAGCTCACCGGCACCAAGGGCTTTGTCAACAAATATCCCGTCGAGGGCTTTGCACTTGCCAAGGACGTGATGACCAAGGCCGGTGTCAACGTCAGCAAGGACTATACAGGCCATTCCTATCTGAGCAAAGAGGACACCGAGGCGCTCCTGCAGAAGTTCACCTCGCCGCTCGTGAAACGCTACGGCGAGGAAGCCAAGGAAGTGGGTGGCCACGGCGGCATGGACTTCATCATGGACTCGCGCCTGGTCTATTGCCTGCAGAACGGGCTACCTCTCGACATTGACGTGTATGACCTGGCCGAATGGTGCTGCCTGGCCGAACTGGGCAGCCTCTCGATGAACAACGGCAACAAGCCCGTACAGGTGCCCGATTTCACCCGAGGCGAGTGGAGCAGGTTCCGTGGCTACCGCCATGCCTGGGCCAAGCCCGAAGACGAGGCCGCGACACGTGCCGCGGCTATGGAATTCACCAAGCAACTGAAAGCTAAAGGGGCCAAGTATTGGGAAAAAGCATCTAAAGATGCTGATTAGAGGTTAGTGATTAGAGATTAGTGAATATGGAAACAATCGATACCGCCACCATTCTGGCGCAATTTGAGATATCAGGCACTGTCAAGGAAGTCATGCCGCTGGGTAACGGCCTCATTAACGACACTTATCACGTTGTCACCGATGGCAATGCGCCCGACTATGTGCTCCAACGCATCAACAACGCCATCTTCCAGGATGTGGACCTGTTGCAGCACAATATCGAGGTGGTGACGGCCCACATCCGCTGCAAGCTGGAAGGCGCTGGCACCCCCGATATCGACCGCCGTGTGCTGCAATTCGTCAAGGCTCGGGACGGCAAGACCTACTACCGTGACGAGGCCGATCGCTACTGGCGCGTAATGGTGTACATCTCTGGCACCATTACCCGAGAGGCCGTCACGCCCGAGAGCGCTTATGATTGCGGCAAGGCCTTCGGTAACTTCGAGAAAATGCTGGTTGATGTGCCTGAGCCGCTGGGCGAAACCATACCCGACTTCCACAACATGGAGTTGCGTATGCGTCAACTGCGAGAGGCTGTCGCCAACGATGCTGCAGGCCGCCTGGCCGAGGTGCGCGATATCGTCGATGAACTGGAACGCGATGCCGATGAGATGTGCCAGGCTGAACGCCTCCACCGCGAGGGCAAGTTGCCCAAACGCATCTGCCACTGCGACACCAAGGTCAACAACATGCTCTTTGACCAGGATGGTCAGGTGCTTTGCGTCATCGACCTCGACACTGTGATGCCCTCGTTCATTTTCTCGGACTATGGCGACTTCTTGCGCACCGGTGCCAACTTCACCGCCGAGGACGACCCCGACCTGTCCCGTGTGGGCTTCAACGAAGCCATCTTCAAGGCCTTCACGACGGGCTATCTGGAGTCGGCCCGCGAGTTCCTCACTCCTATCGAAATCGAGCTTTTGCCCTATGCCGTCGCTCTGTTCCCCTTCATGCAGTGCGTACGCTTCCTCTCCGATTACATCAACGGCGACACCTACTACAAAATCAAGTATCCCACCCACAACCT
>CAMYUW010000106.1 GCA_947302275.1 uncultured Prevotellaceae bacterium | reverse complement strand
TCTCGGATGGTTTACACAACTCATTAGCTTTAATTGTTGAGGATATAGTTAATGACGGCATTGATGTCGGCGATGTTGATCTCGCCGTCACCATTCACATCGGCATTCATTGGCTCGCCGTCAGGGCGGGTGTGGCCACTACTGCCTCCGTTGATGATGATGACCACCACGTTGTTTGCATCGGCGATGTTGATCTCGCCATCGCCATTCACATCCTCAAGAACAGGAATTGTCGCGTCGCCGATGATCTGGAAGAATAATTTCCATACCTCGGCTGACTCATAGGCATCGACCGACTCGGGCAGGACATGCAGTTTGGCATGGTAAAACATGCTACTGTCATCAAACAGGCTGTAATAAGTGATAGCAGGTGGTGTTGCCGCTAAACAGATAAGATCCGTCAGTTTATTGCAATGATAAAAAATTGTTTCCCCCAAACTGGTCATTGCACTACCAATGGTCACGCTGAGCAACTGACTGCAACCATAAAACGCCCAAGCGCCAATGGTGGTCACCGAGTTGGGCAGAACCACGTCGGTCAAGCTGCTGCAACCCCTAAACGCGTATTGGCCAATGGAAGCGACCGACTTGCCGATGGTTACAGACCTGAGCGCACGGCAGTCATTGAACATGTAGTCACCCAGCGAAGTCACCTTGTTGCCGATGACAATGCTATCAATCGCGTAACATTTGTCAAACACATTAGCGCCCATGGTGGTGACGGTATTGGGAACAACCATGCTGGTCAATGCTGTGCAGCCCTCAAACACGCGGGCACCCAGGGTAACGAGCGACTTAGGCAGGATTACACTGGTCAGCCCCGTGCAGTTCTTGAAAACACCTTCTCCAATCGTGATGAGCCTCTCGGGAAGTCGCACTTCGTTCAGCCCCGTGCAACCTGAGAAGGCATAGGTGCCAATAGAGGTCACCGAGCTGGGGATGGTCACCTGCTGCAACAACGTCTTGCCATTAGCCAGGCTGTTGCGAATGTGCTGCACCTGCTCGCCGAACGTGATGCACTCGATGGGGCAATTATTGAACAGTTCGGGAGAACCATCCTGGCAATTCACAGCATTATATGCCACCGATTTTAATGCGGTGCAGTTCGTGAAAGCTTCTGTGCCCATCTGGGTCACCGATTCAGGGATGGTGATGCTGGTCAGTGCGGTGCAGTTCTTGAATGCCTCTCTCCCTATCGTTGAAGCATGGCCTAGGGTGATGCTCGTGAGTCCCGTGCATTGTTGAAACGCATAATCACCGATAGTGGTCATGGCATCGGAGAGAACCATCTGCGTAAGACCTTGACAGCCGAGAAACGCACCATTACCGATGGCCGTAACCCCATCGGGCAGCGTGATTTCGGTCAGTCCATTGCAGCCACTGAAAGCATAACTGCCGATACTTGTCACCGAACTTGGCAAGTCAACATGAGTGACCAGGGAACCCTTAATGAAATTATCGGGAATCATCTCCACCTCGTCGCCAATCACAACATTTTCAACTTGATAGGGTTGTCCCATCAACGTCGTTGAGCACCGCTTAGCATTGAATATCAGCGTACTCACATGATTGGTATCGTAAAAAACGCCACTGCCAACCGTGGTGAGCGATTTGCCAATGGTCAGGGTGTCCAGTTTGTAGCAGGACGAGAAAGCATAGTTATCGATGGTGGTCACCGAGTCAGGAATGGTGATACTCGTTACCCTGCCGCACAGGTAAAACGCCTGAACACCGATGTGCCGTACCGATTCGGGAATCTTAATGCTCGTTAAGGCGGTGCAGTTGCCAAAGGCAAAGTCGCCGATGTCAGTCACTGTGCCTGGCATGGTCACATGGGTCATGTTGATACAAGACCTGAATGCGTAAGGACCGATAGCAGTCACTGAGTAGGTCGTCCCCTCATGGGTGACAATATTGGGAATCACCACATCACCGCTGTAGCAGCCAGTCTGCCCGTTATTGGTGACCATGGCATGGTCATCCACCACGTTATAGTAGATCCCGTCGGCCATGAAGTCGTAGGCCCCAACCACTGTCGGCAACGACAGCAGCAAGCAGGCAACCAGCAATCGGTACATCATCGTTCGTCCCATAGGCTTTTGCATAGATTTATCGATGGCAAAGTTACTGAAAATAATTGTAAAATCAATGAAAACGGGCTTCATTGTGACTTCATTTTGACAGTCATAAACCATTGATTATCAGATGTCCGAAAAATAAAAAGTTCATTTTGGCATAATTCGGCCCATTAAGGCTGAAATTGTTGCCAAAAAATGAAGTAATTTTGTGAGTAGAAAACTACGAATTACGCTAATTGAACTAATTTGGCATCCGCGTTCAATTGCTACGAATTGGACGCCATGTTAACTGGATTATGAATACAAGAAATATCTCTTTTACCGCATTAATAGTTGTTCTTGCTTTGGCTCTGACCTGCTGCCACGGCGGCTCGGATACCGCCGCTATGCGCGAATTGGCCAGCATCGACTCAACACTGACCGTCGCACGCCAGTATGCTGTCGCACAGCACCGTTTGGATTCTCTCCATCCGGGCGGGTTCAACCAGGCCGAGCGCGCCTATTATAGCCTGCTGTTCACCCAATCGCACTACAAGAACTATATCGACGACACGACCGATGCCGTGATCAACGAGGCGGTGGACTACTATGAGCACCACGGCGACCGCGAGAAATACACCCGCGCCCTGCTCTATCGGGGCTGTGTCTATCAGATGATGGGCGATGCCGAAAAGGCGATAGCGTCCTATAAGGATGCCGAGAACGCGGCCGAAGATGGTGACCTGGAAAACAAAGCCTTCGCCAAGCTGCGGTTGGCGACCCTCTATGCCGACAATTCAAACTATGCCGACCTGAAGATCAGGAAATACAAGGAGGCACTTGACCTGTACAACCAGTTGGGCGACAAGCACTACCAGATTGTGTGTCTGACCGACATGGGCGGTTATTACCGCAGTTTGCCCGATAAACGCGACAGCGCCCTCTATTACATCAATCAAGCCATCCAGCTGTCTGAGGCCGAGCACGAGAACTGGTTCCTGTTCCAGAACCTGTATCAACGGGCCGAGATGTACTGCCTGTTGACCAAAGAGTATGACAAGGCACGGGTTGATATCCTGAAAGCCATAGCAGCCGGCAAGGATGAGATTGACCATCCCCGCGCGCACTATGTCGCTGCCGAGACCTATCTGAACCTGGGGCGGCCCGATTCGGCCCTCTACTATCTGAATCATGTGCCCGCCAGCGGCATGATGAGCAACCACACCAGTGACACGGTCATGTATTGTCGGCTCATGAGTGAAATCGCCAAAGCCAACAAGGACTGGAATCAGTTCACCACATACTATGAGCGGGCCAACGAGATGGCCGACTCGATACTGGT
Organism: uncultured Prevotellaceae bacterium; assembly: GCA_947302275.1. Taxonomy (GTDB): domain Bacteria; phylum Bacteroidota; class Bacteroidia; order Bacteroidales; family Muribaculaceae; genus Sodaliphilus. The sequence continues at coordinate 887 of CAMYUW010000106.1, read as the reverse complement.
GGCCAACGTCAACAAGAACTACCTGGCCATCGAGAAGAAATATGACATCCAACTGGAGGAGCTCAAGAAGGTGAAGAGCGAGTCCCGCACGAGGGGTGCCATCCTGCTGGCTACGCTGCTGGCCCTATTGGCGCTGGGCGTGACCTTCCTGGCATGGCGCTACCGCAGCCGCCTGAAGCAGAAGGAGACCGAGTATGAATTGCTGCGAACCGACCTCGATGCGTCGCTGGCAAGCCTGGAGCAGATGAGAGCGACCATCAGCACTCGGGAACAGGAATTGAAGGCGGCACAGGACGAGTTGCGAGGTAACGAGGCGCGCATGGGCGAGGAACTTGCGGCTCTGGAAGCCAAGCAGCGCAAGAGTGACGAGATGCGCAGCATCGTCGATAACCAGATACAGGTGATTCGCCAGTTGCTGGAGTTGTCCTATCAGCCCAACGAGACGAATTTTACCCGCAAGTTCAACGAAGTAATGACACTGCCCGTCGAGGGTGCCATCCCCACCGACTCCTACTGGAACAACCTGCACAGCCTGACCAATGAGCTGCACAGCGGCGTGCTCGACGAGGCACAGCGCATCGCCGGGGGCACGCTCAACGAGAGCGAGATGAACTTCCTGGCCCTGTACTGCTACGGCTTCTCCCGCACGGTCATCATGATCTGCATGAAATACAGCAGCCTGGGCACCGTCTCCAACAAGAAAATCCAAATTGCCAAGAAGCTCGGCGTCAACAACCTCGACGACTTCGTCAACAACTACCGCTGACACCACTACAAAAACCGCCAAGGCGCTAAAGGGGTAAGTTTGGCTAGGATTATACCTCTTCGGATTCAAAAAATCACTGATGTCGACGGTTCGTTTCATGATTTTGTGTTATCTTTGCAAA
>CAMYUW010000105.1 GCA_947302275.1 uncultured Prevotellaceae bacterium | reverse complement strand
GAGCTGCCCACCATGCTGCGCGGCATCTGCAAGAAAGAGAATTTCCTCGACCTGCTCGAGAATTTCATCCTCTATGACCACAGTGGCGGCTCAACCGTCAAAATCCTAGCCCGCAACCACCAGTACCTGGGCGTTAACCAGGCTGTGGAGAAATACCGTAATCGCGAAATCACTCAGGGCAAGTTGGGCGTGTTCTGGCACACGCAAGGCAGCGGCAAGAGTTACTCGATGCTGTTCCTGGCGCAGAAGATCAGGCGCAAGTTTGAAGGTTCGCCCACCATCGTCGTGCTCACCGACCGTGACGAGCTGAACAAGCAGATCAGCGAGACCTTTGAGAACTGCGGCCTGTTGGGCAAGTCCAAATCCAAGGAGTTCATGGCGCAGAGTGCCGAGGACCTCATCAATAAGCTGAAGGGCAACCCCTCGTTCGTCTTCTCGCTCATCCAGAAGTTCAACGACACCGCCGCCAAGGCCGAGCCTATCTACCCCGACCACGACATCATCGTGATGAGCGACGAGGCCCACAGGACCCAAAACGGCATCTTTGCCGAGAACCTGATGCACCTGCTGCCCACGGCGAGCCGCATTGGCTTCACGGGCACCCCGCTGCTGAAGAACGACAACATCACGGCTAGGACCTTCGGCGGCTATGTGAGCATCTATGACTTCAAGCGTGCCGTCGAGGACAAAGCCACCGTGCCCCTGTACTACGAGAACCGCGGCGAACGCCTGCAGGAACTCAAGAACCCCGAAATCAACGAGGAAATCGCTGCCGCCCTCGAGGAGGCGGGCGATATGGATTCGTCGCAACTGGCCAAATTGGAGCAGGAGTTTGCCAAGGAAGTACACCTGCTCACTGCCAAGAAGCGCCTGCGCGTCGTCGCCCAGGACTTCGTGAAGCACTACAGCGACCTGTGGACATCAGGCAAGGCGATGATGGTATGTTATAATAAGGTGACCTGCGTGCGCATGTACGATTATGTACAGGAGTACTGGCAGCAGGAAATCAAAGCGGTAGAACAAAAGCTCAAAAAATGCACCTCGCAGCAGGAGTACCAGGAGCTGAAGCGCAAGTTGGAGTGGATGCAGGAGACCGAGATGGCCGTGGTCGTCTCACAGGAGCAGAACGAGATGCAGACCTTCAACAAGTGGGGTCTTGACATCGTGCCGCACCGCGAGAAGATGATGAAACGCGAGCTCGACAAGGAATTCAAGGATCCCGAGTCACGGCTGAGAATCGTGTTTGTGTGCGCCATGTGGCTCACGGGCTTTGACGTGAAGACGCTGTCGTGCCTGTATATCGACAAACCCATGAAGGCCCACACCCTGATGCAGACCATCGCACGCGCCAACCGTGTCGCCGAGGGCAAGACAAACGGCCTGGTGGTGGACTACATAGGCATCGTGAAAGCCCTGAAACAGGCGCTGGCCGACTATACCGCCAATGCCAAGGGGCTGGAGGGCAATGACCCGACCATCGACAAGGAGAAACTCATCAAGAACGTGGACGAGACCATCGCTGCCACCCTTGAGTTCCTGAAAGAGCACGGCATCGACTTGCAAGAGTTGATCGACGCCGAGAGCTTCATGAAACTGTCCAAACTCAAGACGGCTGCTGATGCCATGTGCGCCACGGTGGAAATCAGGAAATCCTACTGCACGCTGGCCACTACGCTGCTCAACCGCTGGAAATACCTCGACCGCGACGACATCACGCCCGAGCGCAAGCAAGCCAAGGACGCCATCGAGGCCATCTACAAGGAATTGCAAAAGAAGCGCAAACATGCCGACATCACCGACCTGAGCGTCGCCATCAACAACATCATCGACGAACACCTGGAGATTGACTCGTCGGTTGTAGCCGAGAGCGGGCGCCGCTTTGACATCAGCAGCATCGACTTTGACCTGCTGCAGCGGGAGTTTGCCAAGGCCAAGCAGAAGAACCTGCTGCTTAAGGATATTCAGGAACTGCTGCAGGAGCGATTGGCCGAGATGCTGGCACAGAATCCGTCACGCATCAACTTCTACGAGCGCTACCAAGAAATCATCGAGTCCTACAACCAGGAGCAGGACCGCGCGTCCATTGAGAAAATCTTTGAGGAACTGATGGACCTGTCCAAGAAACTGAGTGAGGAGGAGCGGCGCTACGTGCGTGAGGGCTTTGAGAACGACGAGCAGTTGTCGATGTATGACCTGCTGATGAAAGACGACCTCACCAAGGCCGAAATCAAGAAAATCAAGGAAGTCGCCGTCGAGCTGCTCGAGAAAATTAAGGCCCAACTGGCCACAATGGACCACCCGTTCGAGAAGCGCGAGACCAAGGCCGCCATTATCATCACCATCCGCGACACCCTGTGGGAGATGCTGCCCGAGAGCTACAGCGACGAGAGCATCGATAGCTACAAGGACGCCGTCTTCGAGTACGTCCAGCAACGCTACGGCGGCGTGGCCTAACCCGATCAATCATCTGGAACAATGATGCTTTAATTATATATATGTAGCATGGCTGACAGGATGACACCGGAGCAGCGGCATCGTTGCATGAGCCGCATCAGGGGACGCGACACCAAGCCTGAACTGGTGGTGCGGCGCTGGCTGTGGCGGCAAGGGTTCAGATACCGGTTGTATGTCAAGACGCTGCCTGGCCGCCCGGACATCGTGATGAGGAAGTGGCGAACCGTGGTCTTTGTAAATGGCTGCTTTTGGCACGGGCACGAGTGTCAGAAACACCGTCCCGCGACAAATGCCGATTTCTGGCGTGAGAAGATTGAGCGCAACCGGGAACGGGACGCACGCAACCAAGCGCTGTTGCAGGCTGCAGGGTGGCACGTGATTGTCATCTGGGAATGCCAACTGAACGCCAAGAACCGAGCCGAGACGTTGCGTGAACTGGATGTGACCTTGAGCCGCATCGTGCTCCAGGCCAGCGGTGTCTATCCCATGCGATACCACACACCTGACGAGGGACAGACCCCGATTGCCGCCGAAGCCGCCGTGAGCTACGATCATAAAACTTCAACGGGCGAATAGCGTCCATGATGTAAAAAATAACTACATTTGCCATCTAAAAGACTTATCATGGCAACTCAACGAAACCACTTATACGCACTAGGAACACTTCAGCTGATCGCGATTGTCACCATCGTGCTGGGACACTTGTGGATTGACAACAGCACGTTCATGAACAGCCTGTGCACCTCATTCTGCTTCACTTACAGCGGTTATTTCACTAGCCGGTTCCACCGGTTTGACAAATCGTACGGCCTGCGCGACCACGGACGATTCATGTGGAATAAACTGGCCAAGTTATACCCCATGCATGTGTTGGCTCTGCTCATCTGCATCATTGCCTTCGTCTTTATGAAAGGGCATACCACCATCGCCCTGAAGACGTTATTCTACCACTTGACTTTACTGAGTCCCTGGATTAATGATCCTGAAATCTATTTCGGGTACAATGCAGTGGCCTGGTGGATCTGCGTACTGTTCTTCCTATACCTGATTGCACCGCTGATTATTAAGGCGTTACGCCTCATGAGATTGAGATGGCAAGTGGTGCTTCTGGCCATACTGCTGACGCTGGAATTTATAGGAGGATACAGGCCTGACGAGCAGACTCCCAGCCTGTTGCTCAATTACTATGACATGTATGAGTTCCCGCCCATCAGGATACTGGATTTTGCCACCGGCATCGTCCTATACAACATTACCTGTCACGCATGGTGGCAACGCCTGGCTAACCGGTTGACACCAAGTCTGTCCACCATGGTTGAGCTGGGCGGCATCGCGCTGTTCGGCTTGCTTTTCTGGATAGACAAGGCTTTTCTTAATGACTATTGTTTCAGGGCCTTTTGCCTCCAGGCCCCGTCGATTGTCGTTTTGCTGGCCACCTTTGTCTTGACAAGCAACAAGCCTGGCCGAGCCTCTGACCTGCTCAGCATCAAACCCCTGGCCATCATGCAGCAATACACCTTTGAAATCTACCTGCTGCAAGTGGGCATTTACTTCACGATGGAACCGTTATGCAGGGCGCTTGGCATTGCCGGAGAGCAGCAGCAGCCAGTGCTGCACTTTGTGTTCCAGAATGCCATGCTGCTGCTTGCTGCATGGGCCTGCCACAACTTCTATGTAAAACCGCTGACACGCCTGCTGACCATTGGCTCGCACAAGCGAATTTAAGCCCTTCAGATACGGGAATTCTCGAAAACCCAACAAAACTGAAAGACTGAAAGTAAAAAGTGGCGCTATGGCGTCATTTTTTTACTTTTGAATGGGGTAAAACTAGAGTTTGAAATAGCCTATAAAATAGTGCTTTTCGTGCCATTAAGCGCTGTAGAAAAAAGGTGCTTAAAATATTTTGCCAATAATAAAATAATACCTAATTTTGAGCGCTTTTTAAGAAGCAGGCTGCTTCTTGAGAGTAACCATCTAATTGACTACATTAACGAACTTTTATTAATATTTAAAAAACGTTTTT
>CAMYUW010000104.1 GCA_947302275.1 uncultured Prevotellaceae bacterium | reverse complement strand
CTTCATCTTGACCAAGGTGACCGTAGCTCCCATGTAATCCAATTGACATTCAATCTCTAAATGATGAGGATGTGTCATAATGGGCCTCTAGTTTTTTAATCGGCCTGACGGCCGAGAAATTAAGCAAAATTATAAATAAAATTAAAATATAAATTTTTGTTTAATTTCTCCGTGCGTTGCACGGATATAAAAACTGGCGCGAGTTATGACACATCCTCATATATTCATAACACACTAATGATGATAATCCAATTTAACTGTCGGCGAGTACTCTCTTTGTCTGCTGTCGTGTCGTTAGCCTTGATGCTGACTTCATGTCATTATTACAAGGAGGAAAAGGATGACACTCATCAGGAGGAAGACCTCATTGCCAATATCGAGGGTTATGGCATCGACACCATCGCTGTGGAGCCTGGCGACACGCTGTGCTCGGCACGCGTTGATGATGTGTTGCGCCACTATCCCGAGTTCTACCATGCCGCCAAAAAGGCTAAGAAGGCCTATGACGAATGGAAGGAAATGGAGGCTGAAGCCCGTGTGGGCACCAAGACGCAAGTCATGAGTGTCGACGCCATCTTGAATGATGCACTCTATGGTCCCGACAATATCGCCGAGATTGGCGAGTGGCCTGATATGGCTCCCATCGACAGCGCTTATTTCAAACTCATCGGTCAGAGCGGGCTAAAGCGCAAGTCGGCTATAGGCCATGCCCGCCGGGCGTGGATATCCTATCAGGAGCGCTTGCGGCAGATGGCGCAGACGGTGCCCGAGCAATGCCGTGCCCGCTACATCGCATCGATCACTGCCCGAGTACAAACATTATGCACAACATTACAAGGTAAAGACAATGAAAAGAAATCATCTCGTTAAGCTTGCGTTATTCGCCCTTATGCTATTACCTGCTGTATTCACTTTCTCCTCGTGTGGTAGTGAAGATGACTCAGATGAACCCACGCCCAGCGTGACCGTGACCTTGCGTCAGCAGACCATTGCCGAGGGTGCCGAGGTGGATGCTGAAACCACCACTGTACTCACGCTGACCTATAACACGACGGTCAAGGTCGTATCTTCGACTGGCATCACGGTTAACGGCACTGCTGTTGCTGCTAAGAGCAATTCTCAGACGACGATGGCGGTAGATATTCCGTTATCGCTCGTTGCAGGCACGAACTATACTGTCAAGGTCTCCAAGGGCGCTATCGTTTCTACTACCGACGCTTCGGCATCGGCTCCAGAGTTTACCTTGAACTTCAAGACCAAGAAATCTACCGTGATTCCTCCTGCCGAGGGTCAGGAACCTGTGTTTGCCACTACCGAACCCGCCAAGAAACTGCTGGCCTACATGTGGTCGCAGTATGGCAGCAAGACCATCTCGAGCGTCATGGCCGAGGTGAACTGGAATCATCGTTTGGCTGACTATGTGAAGGGCGTGACCGGTAAATATCCGGCCATGAACTGCTATGACTTCATCCAGATCTATGTTCCTCAGAACAACTGGATCAACTATAGCGATATCACGCCTGTCAAGGAGTGGTTCGATGCCGGTGGTATCGTCCAACTCATGTGGCACTTCAACGTGCCTCTCACTGCAAGCACCGTTCCCGGTAGCGATGGCTCAGGCGTAACCTGCACGCCCAGTGAGACCACTTTCAAGGCATCCAATGCCTTGACCAGCGGCACTTGGGAAAACCAGTGGTTCTATGGCCAGATGGACAAGGTGGCCAGCGTCTTGCTGAAGTTGCAGGATGCAGGCATCGCTGCCATGTGGCGTCCCTTCCACGAGGGTGCAGGCAATGCATGTGCCAAGCAACAGGCCTCTTGGACCACGGGTTGGTTCTGGTGGGGATATGACGGCGCCGATACCTACAAGAAGTTGTGGGTTGCCATGTTTGACTACTTCAAGCAGAAGGGCGTGAAAAACCTCATTTGGGTATGGACCACTCAGAATTATAACGGCAACAGCTCCACCTACAACCAGGACACCGATTGGTATCCCGGCAACGAATATGTGGATATCATTGCCCGCGACCTGTACGGCTACAACGCCGCCCAGAACAAGCAGGAGTTTGATGAGATTCAGGCTACCTATCAAGGCAAGATGGTTATCCTGGGCGAGTGTGGCGCTGACGGTAGCACCAGCTTTGCCAACATCTCCGACATCTGGGGTGCAGGAGCCAAGTGGGGTTCATTCATGGTGTGGTATGGCAGCAACTTCTGCAGCGACGCCTGGTGGAAGAACGCCATGTCCAATGCCTATGTCATCACCCGTGACCAGTTGCCTGACCTCAAGTGACGGCTTGACATTGTAGGGAGATCTAAAAACAGGGAGGACGCTATCGTGCGCTCTCCCTGTTTTTTTGTTGGTGTCCGCAACAGAAATTTTTCGGACACCAATAATTTCTAATTATTTATACACGTTGACAATCGAGTCGGCAACTTGTTCCATCGACCACTTGAAGGTGGCCTCGCTGCGGTCGGCACCGTCAACGAGCAACATCCAGTAGAACGAGGCGGCACCATACCTCTTGCACAGGCGGTTCATGTCGCCAGCTTGCTTGCCGGCCTCGGCCTTCTGGGCAGTGGTGCTGTTCTTGTCAATGGTTATTTCGCCGGCACCGTTGGTGGCATATTCGCCGATGATAACGGGATATCCCTTGGAAATGAAGTAGGTTTCCAAATCCTTGAACATGCTATTGAGAACCTCTCGGCACTGGCTGGTCCAGGTCATGTTGTAGACGTGTAACCAGTCCCAGGGATCATAGGAGTGAACCTCGACGGCGATGTGGCTCTGGTTGCCGCACGGGTCGGTGGGGATGGTGAGACCGTTCATCACGGCAATGCTATGGGCGGCAGCATAGGTCGAAACAATCAGGTTCCTGTAGGTGTTGTTGCCACCGGTGGCGCGCACTGCCTCGACAAACTTGGCGGCATGCTGGTTCACGTACACGAGATCGGACAGATTGCTCGGCTGGTTCCACTGCTGGGCAGCGTTGAGCATCTCGTTATAGCCCTCGAACAGCAGGTGCTGGTCGTAGTTCTGGAAGCGGGTGGCAATCTGTGTCCACAGCTTGGCATAGCGGTCGAGTTGCAGCGTCGGGCTGGCGACAACCCATGCGGCATTGTGGGCACCGGTGTCGTGGTGCACATTCAGGATGCAATACATGCCCTGGTTGATGACATAGTCCACAACCTCCTGCACGCGGTTCATCCAAGCCTCGTCAACGTTGCCCTGGTCATCCATGTGCTGAAACCAGGTCACGGGAACACGGATGCCCTTGAAGCCCTTTTCCTTGAAGGCTTGCATCAGGTGGGCGTCGGTGACGGGCTGGCCCCATGCCGTTTCATATCTGTAGGGCTCCAGATGGTCGCCAATCCATGCGCCGTAGCTGTCGAGGGTATTGCCCAAGTTCCAGCCGGGAGTCATGTTGAGCACAGCCTGGGCGGCCGACTCGTGTCCGTCGGGGGCAACGGGGTTGGGCAACTCGATCTTCTTGGTGGTAAAGTTCAGTGAATAGGCCGCTGCTGCCACGCCGTCGGTGTTCTTGATGACTCCGGCGGGGATGGTGATGGTTACAGCCTGGCCTTCTTCGGCGCAGGTGGCAGTGAGCATCAGGTCGGTTTTCATGGTGCGCACGTTGCTGATGGTGGCTCCGGTAGCCTGAATCTTGCTGATGTCGCTGGCCGTCATGGTGATCGTCTTGTCGTAGGTGATGGTCACGCTGATGGCGCCAGGTTCTACTGTCGTCGAGCCCTGTTCGGGTGATGTGCTGACCACGGCAGGAGCTGCCTGTTTGGGTTCATCGGGTTCGTCGCTGCCGCAGGCCGAGAAACCGAGCGTCAATGCGGCCAGCAGGATGAATGCAAAAAATTTGATTGTGTCCATAATGTTATATGATTATTTGATTATTTGTCGGTACGGAAAGGAACAACGGGCAGACCGCGCGTGTTCTTAAGGTTTCCAATTTGGAATGACTTGAAGCAATAGCGCACTGCCACTGGTTCGGGCACCTCGCTCGAGGATACCATGATTGACTTGTGGCCTTCGTTGAGCGTGGCCTTGGCGGTCTTGAACACGCCGTCGGCACCGGCTATCTCAAAGCCCTCGATGTCCTGCCAGGGCGAAAGGCCCTCGTCGGCATTTTTGAAGAATACCTCGACTTCGTTGCCTTTGATTTGCATGTGGTCATACTCGGGTGACTCGCAAGCGATGCTCTTGTATCCATAAGTGCGGTTCAGGGCCATATAGGCCAGACGGTTACCCACCTCACGCTTTTGCGCAGGATGTATCTGGTTAATCTCGTAGGGCTTGACCAGGTCGTTAGTCGAGATGATGCCACAGTTTTCGATAATCTGGGCAGCGGTGTGCTGGGCTTCACGCAACAGAGGTGAACTCAGCCACTCGCCATAGCCGCCCCAAGGTGCGATTTCCACCTGATAGAACGGCAGTTGCTGTGCTGTGCCGCCAAAGTCCTTGCGCCAGCTGTCAACCATGTCCTTCAAGCGCTGGGCATAGGTCTGCTCCTTGCCCACGTTGGATTCACCCTGATACCAGATGAAGCCGCGGATGGTGTAAT
>CAMYUW010000103.1 GCA_947302275.1 uncultured Prevotellaceae bacterium | reverse complement strand
CTAAGATTGTTGAGCGCATGGTTGAGCCCGAGCGCATCTTCACTTTCCGTGTAACTTGGATCGATGATAAGGGTGAGGTTCAGACCAACCTTGGTTATCGTGTACAATTCAACAGCGCCATTGGCCCGTACAAGGGTGGTTTGCGTTTCCACAAGGCCGTTACTCCCTCAATGCTGAAGTTCTTAGGTTTCGAGCAGACCTTCAAGAACGCTCTGACCACTCTGCCCATGGGCGGTGGTAAGGGTGGCTCTGACTTCGATCCCGTAGGTAAGAGCGACGCTGAAATCATGCGTTTCTGCCAGGCCTTCATGCTTGAGCTCCGTCACAACATTGGTCCCGACCAGGACGTTCCCGCTGGTGACGTTGGTGTTGGTGGCCGTGAGATTGGCTTCCTCAATGGTATGTATCAGAAGCTCGCTCGTCAGTATCACACTGGCGTCCTCACCGGTAAGGGCATGACTTGGGGTGGTTCTATCCTCCGTCCCGAGGCAACCGGCTTCGGTGCTCTCTATTTCACCGAGCACGTGCTCCGCACCGCTGGCAAGGACATCAAGGGCAAGAAGGTTGCTCTCTCTGGCTTCGGTAACGTAGCTTGGGGTGCCGCAACCAAGGCTCTCGAACTCGGCGCTAAGGTTGTTGCCATCTCTGGCCCCGACGGCGTTTGCGAGATTCCCGAGGGTATCACTCCCGAGATGATTGACTACATGCTTGACATGCGTGCTTCCAACCGCAACAAGGTTGAGGACATGGCTACCAAGTATCCCGAACTGGCTAAGTTCACTGCCGGTAAGAAGGCTTGGAGCATTCCTTGCGACATCGCACTCCCCTGCGCATTCCAGAATGAGCTCAGCGAGGACGATGCTAAGGAATTGAAGGCTAATGGTTGCTGGTGCTGCTGCGAGGTTTCCAACATGGGTTGCCAACCTGGCGCTATCCACTACTTCCAGAAGAATGGCGTGCTCTTCGCTCCTGGTAAGGCCGTTAACGCTGGTGGCGTAGCTACCTCTGGTCTCGAGATGACCCAGAACGCTGCTCACCTCAGCTGGTCGGCTAAGGAAGTTGACGAGAAGCTCCACTGGATCATGGAGAACATCCACGAGCAGTGCGTGAAGTTCGGTACCCAGGCCGATGGCACCATCGACTATGTCAAGGGTGCTAACATCGCTGGCTTCATGAAGGTAGCTCAGGCTATGCTTGAGCAGGGTATTATCTAATCAGTTACCCGATTGCTTAACTAATCAATTACCTGACAAGGTGGACTGTCATTTGGACAGCCCACCTTTTTGTTTTCCATGCACTGCATCGGTCACGGTTCCAACATTAGCTCCATTATTTTCCCCATTTAAAATAAATTACCATTTTTCGCGCATCAATGTCTGAAACTTTAACTATCTTTGCAAATTGGAAAATTGACTTTATATATGAACGAAACCGAGAAATTAATTCAATCTATCATCGAAGCAATTCAGGAGAAGAAAGGACGTGAAATCGTCCATGTTGATTTGTCTGCAATCGAGACAGCGGCAGCTCAAGGGTTTGTCATCGCTACAGGTAATACCCCCATGCAGGTGGAAGCCATCGCCGACAGTGTCCGGGAGTATGTCGAGAAAAATGCCGGACAGCGCCCGTTTAACTACGACGGGTACCAGAACGCCCAATGGATAATCATCGACTATGGCAACATATTTGTCCATGTCTTTGTGCCCGATTTCCGCGAGCGCTACAATCTGGAGCAGCTCTGGGCCGACGCACGCATCAATACCATACCCGACCTGGATTGATGGGAATCGATTAAACGGTTAACGATATGGCTAATAAGAATAATCAACGCAAAACCCCTAAGTTCAACTTCTACTGGATGTATGGACTCATCATTGTGTTCCTGCTCTCCATGCTGTGGATGAACCAGGAAGGCTCTGTTGCACAGGAGGTGTCTTGGACGCAATTTGAGAACATCGTCGGAAAGGGTGGGGTGAAGTCGATTACGGTCTATCGGACTAAGAATAAGGCCGAGGCGCTGATGACCGATTCACTGGCCCGCGAGGTTTTGAAAAACCAGAAGAGTGAACCCGCTACAACTCCATTCGGAGGGGACAGCCAAGCTGCAGCCGATAAAATTGCGGCTCAGATTCCCAGTGCCGAAAAATTTGACGATTATGTCAATGCGTGGCGTGAACAGGGCGTGTTTACCGGGGAAGTGAAATATGTTGAAGGGGGAAATGACCTCTCGATGATTCTATACACCTTCGGACCGATCATCTTGTTGGTGGCTTTGTGGTTTTTCCTGCTGCGTCGCATGGGCGGTGCCGGAGGCGGTGGAGGCGGAATCTTCAACGTCGGCAAGTCTAAGGCACGACTGTTTGATAAGGATAACGATACTAAGGTGACTTTCCAAGATGTCGCCGGGCTGGCCGAGGCCAAGGTCGAGATCGCCGAGATTGTCGACTTTCTCAAGAATCCCAAGCACTATACAGAACTTGGTGGCAAGATTCCCAAGGGGGCTCTGCTTGTAGGCCCTCCGGGTACGGGAAAAACTTTGCTTGCCAAGGCTGTCGCAGGTGAGGCCGATGTGCCCTTCTTTTCAATGTCGGGATCTGACTTCGTTGAGATGTTTGTTGGTGTTGGTGCCTCGCGCGTTCGTGACCTTTTCCGTCAAGCCAAGGAGAAGGCGCCGTGTATTGTGTTCATAGACGAGATTGATGCCGTCGGGCGTGCCCGTGGCAATAAGGCCAGTCTGGGTGGCAACGACGAGCGTGAGAGCACGCTCAATCAGTTGCTGACCGAGATGGATGGCTTTGGTAGCAATAGCGGCGTGATTATTCTTGCAGCGACCAACCGTGCTGACATTCTTGATAAAGCCTTGTTGCGTGCCGGTCGTTTCGACCGTCAGATCTATGTCGAGTTGCCCGAACTCAGCGACCGCAAGGAAATCTTTCAGGTGCACTTGCGTAATGTCAAGACCGACGGCTCGGTTGACCTTGATCTGCTTGCCCGTCAAACGCCCGGTTTCTCAGGCGCAGACATTGCTAATGTCTGCAACGAGGCGGCCCTCATTGCAGCCCGTCACAAGAAGCAGGCTGTTCAGCGCCAGGATTTCATGGATGCTATTGATCGCATCGTCGGTGGTCTGGAGAAGCGCTCCAAGGTGATTACCGAAGAGGAGCGCCATTCTATTGCCGTTCATGAGGCTGGCCACGCAACTGTTAGCTGGCACCTGCGCTATGGTGACCCCCTGATCAAGGTCACTATTGTGCCGAGGGGCAAGGCCCTGGGTGCGGCATGGTACATGCCTGAGGAACGTCAGATCGAACCCAAGCAGGCTCTGCTAGATAAGATTTGTTCGCTCATGGCCGGCCGTGTGGCCGAGGACATCTTCCTGGGCTTTATCGACACTGGCGCCCTCAATGACCTCGAGCGCGCTACCAAGATTGCCTATGCAATGGTTACTTATTACGGAATGAGCGATAAGTTGCCAAATATCTCCTATTACGATACCTCAGGTGAGGCTTATGGCTTCACCAAGCCCTATAGCGAGAACCGTGCAAAAGCCATCGACGAGGAAGTTCAGGCGATTATTGACAGCCAGTATGAACGTGCGCGTGAGATCCTCAATCAATATGAGCGTGGTCATCACGAGCTTGCAGATCTCCTTCAGCAACGAGAGGTGATTTATACCGAGGATGCCGAGCGCATCTTTGGCCCGCGTCAGTGGCAATCGCGCACCGAGGCGATTCTTAAAGACGCGCCCTCGGTAGATGGTGAGCAAGAAAATCAGGTTGAGGGCGAGGGTTCAGCTACGCCTCCACCTTTTGAACAGAACAATTAATATCTAAGCGTTTTCATGGAAGCTATCGGATTTAACGAGACTCAAAAGGCGGCAATCGTCAGTCTCCTGATTGAGATGATCAATATTGACGGCAGTGTTGATACCAGCGAGTGTGCTGTTTTCAACACAATTTGTGTCGAGCTTGGCATCAGTGACGATATCTTCAGAATCGGTCAGTCGCTCGATAGCATGGTCGCCGTCAATATTATGAAGAACATGAGCGACATCCAGAAAATTGCCACCGCTAAATTTCTGATTCGTGTCATTGATGCCGATGCCAATGATGATGACAAGGAGATTCAGCTTTTCAACATTATCTGCAATGTTACTGGTGTCGATGTGCTCATCAGTGCCAAAGATGTACTTTCTTGACATTATATATATAATATAATTGTATAGATTTGGATTAGAACATCAAACCGCCGCCTTCGGGTGGGCGGTTTGGTGCTTTTTAGGAGTGGCCTACTAAAATCAGTCAAATTTATAGAAAAAATTTATTTTATTTAAAGTACTGTATATCATATAGTTAATATGGTTATTTACACTATTTTGGCGCAATTGTTAATAACTTTGGGTGAAAATAATTGTAAAAAAATTTGGTCAGTATAAAAAATGGCTATAATTTTGCACCGCTTTTCGCCTCAAACGGGGCGTGAAAGTAACTCAAAAAAGAGTTCTTTGACATGTTTGCAACGATTGTATAGACGTAGTACAAGAGAGAACAGGGACAATATTGTTCCCGTTAATTCTGAACATAGTACAACACAATAGAGCAGGAATCATCAAGAGCAGGTTTTGACACTTCGGTCAAGTGTTGCGTTTTCATTAATCTTGCAAAAGAAAAAGACGAAATACAACAACGAAGAGT
>CAMYUW010000102.1 GCA_947302275.1 uncultured Prevotellaceae bacterium | reverse complement strand
AAACCTTTTTCATTGTAACTGAGTTTTTTAGAGATTTATAAAAAAATTATAGCACAGAAATCGTCTATTCAGAATCGCCAAGCTACCCCAATGCTGAAAAGCCCTTGGGTCTTGTCTCCATTATAGTGGCACTTTGACTTGACATCCAGCATCAGGTGTTCACCGATGAGGTATTCCGCTCCAAGGCCAGCGAAGGCGGTCATGTGCTCGTCGCTATCCGTCTCCCTGCCACCTAAACCCTCAAAGGTGATATGATCGATTTGGAATCCTAATCCAGCCAACGGGAATAGCCTCACCTTATCGCCCAAATAAATGAGGTAGTTATGCTCCAGGGCAAAATCAGTGCTCCACACGTCATTTTTCTTGAAGTAAAAGTCGGCAAGCAGGTTGATGCGCCAGTGATAGAAGAAATTATACTTCAGTGACACACCAGCCGCCACCGCTTTCTTATGGGTCCCATAGGTGGCCTGCGTTCCCAGGGCAAATTCGCCCATGTCGGCTCTTGCCACAAGCGCGCTCAAGAGCACGAGTAATGTAATGAATGTCTTTTTCATCATCTTATCTTATTATGTCGGTTTATTTCTTGAATACGACTTGGCGGGTGGTAAATTCGTCGGCAGCATCAATGATTTGCAGCAGATCCTGCCACTGCGATACTGGATAGTCACCCTTGTTGTAACGCATATTGACCGCCAGCGTCAGCCGATTGCCCTCGATACTGGCAGTGGCGTTGAATTCGCCTGCTGAGTTCTTTACCTGCTGTTGCAGTTTGGCCAGGCTCTCTTGTGAGACCTGATAGCCGCTGGGCACATTGATGGTGATATTCCACCTGACCAGCGCCGGGCAACGCCTGTTCACATCGAAGGTGCGGCGGCGGTCACTGCCCTCGACCTTGCTTTGTGCACCAATCAGTTTACCGGCACTCACCACCAGGTTGGAGCCGGCGCGTTTCACCCAGCCGTCCATCGTGTAACGGGTTTTATAGACGAATGCGGGCTCACTGGGGTTGATGCCGGTATTGAGTATCTCGCTACTGATGACGCTGGCAGCGGCCTGATCATGATAGCCCTTGATTTCCTCCTTGAAATCGTCCTGCTGTTCCTCACGCTCCTTGGCAAACTTCTGCGTTGTGCCCTTTTTCGCACCTCCTGAAATACGCTCCATGTAGGGTTTCTTGCGTCCCAGATATTGGTCATAGGCGTCATACTCTTGCTCGTCGGTCATGATGGTGGCGATAGACTCTTTCATGGCGCCAGTGAGCGACTCGGTACGCTCAATGTCCATAGCCATCCCGTCTATGCTGGCATTCACGGTTACTTGATTGACGTTGTCGTCGGCAGTGGACTGCGGCAGGGTTACCATGTCGCTTTGGGACTTGTCGCCCTTGAGCTTGTTCACCACTGCAGCACGGCGCCCTTGGAAACAGGCGGGTAACAGTCCTGCTGTGGTCCCCTGGTAGGTGGGCGGAGCGAAGTAGGTGCCGCCCTCGGTCTTGATGAGCCAGCTCGTGTTGCCGCTGTAGATGAGCTGATCGAGCGGTTCATTCTCATAGTCGGTGGTGACGACAAACTGGTAGGGAATGTCCCGCATGTCCAGCATCTCGCTCATCATCAGCATCAAGCGGAATGGCGAATAGGTGTCATATTTGTCAAACGCCCTGTAAGTGTACAGCAGGCCGGTGTAGATGAGCTTGGCGGCCTCCTCTTTGTCTGCCAGTTTTTTAGCGGTGGCGAGTTCGTCTTTCATCTGCTTCTTGTTCTCGGGCCAGTCCAGATACTCCTTGATGATTTTCTTGTCGGCCTTCATGAAGTTGAGGTCATCGGCCAGGATGCTGCTGAAGTCGGGGTTGGCCTGCACATCACGATTCTTGACGCTCTTCATCTGCTTGTTGGTCACGCTCTTGTCAAAGATATAGAGCAGGGTGACGGGTGACTGCTCGATGGGGTTGTACCACAGCGTGGGCTCTACCTTGTTCACATTGTTGACTTCGGCCTCGAGCACGGTGTTGCCCTCGTCGTCAAGGCTGCTGGCAAAGTCGGGGGCGCCATTGAGGGTACGGTACTGCACCGTGAACTTCTTGTCGATGACACATCTCACCTTTTGCTTGAGGATAGGATACTCCTCCAGGAACCAGAACCTGAAGTGCGGCACGTTGCGGTCATGGACAACGAGTTCGTCATAGGTGAAGATGTCCAGAATATCGCCCACCTCGAGGCCCGGGACTGCCAACTTGTGGCTCACGTCCTTATCCTTCTTGCCCTCGCGGGTGGTCATGTAGTCATCGGTGTTGACATCAACGATGCGCCCGTCGGGCTTGATCACGCGCACACCCAGCACCTGCTGGCGCTTGTCTTCCATGCCTTTGAAATAGGACTTCTTGAAGGTCGTGTAATCAAACTCCGAGAATTTCTTCAGGGCAGCGGCATCGTTCAACTTGATGAGCATGCGGTTGAGCTCGTGACGTCCCAGTTTCTTGTTGTTGTCAAACATCAGAAGGCCTGTCATGCGGATGAACGACTTGCGGGTCACCTCAGCATCAGTGCAGCTGGCCAGGATGACCGCCGAGCACACGTCAGGATCACTGTACTGCTGCGGGCAGGTATAGTTCTTGAACATCGGGTCGTCGTCACTCCATACCTTCTCGCGCAGTTCAGCCGCAAATTTCAGGTACTTTTTCTCGTCATCGGCATGTGCCGGGGTCAGCGTCAACAGCATCACCAGCAATGCCAGGCATTTAATCATTGATTGTCTCATATCGTTTTGCAATTGGTTGTATTATGGTCTCAACTATTCTCCACTAGTCCTTGACAAGCACAATCTGCTCGTGGGCATGCTCGTTCCACTGCTTGAGCTGTGCATTCCATGCCATAATCCTGTCAAGGGGTACACGGGGATGGTGCAGTGACATCACCTTGCGGTAAATGATCGTGTTGCCTTCTTGCCTGAAGGTGCATGACAGGTCTGCTACATCGGCATGGCGGTCATAGTCATCAGGCAGTTGTTCGCACCTGTAGCCTACAGGCAGGGTCAACGCCACTTCTCTCACCTGGCGGCACGGGAACGGCAGCACATAGTCGTTCTTGCGGTCGGTGGTGTCGATGGGATTGGTCATCAGCATGTTATCGGGATCCAGTTCGACAAACAGTTCATTCTCGACCTGCTCGACCGAGTGACCGTCGGTCATGGTCGCGGCAACGACTGCCCACTCGCTGCGGCAGTCCTTATCTTGCCAAGCGGCACCTTCAATCTTGTTGGCGTGATCCTTATCATTAAGGGCATTGTTCATGAACTGCATGCGGTCGGCAGCCTCATTGTCGTCAAGCATGCTGAGCATCATCTCCTTCATGTCGCCCTTGAACCAGCGTGAGGCCTTTCCTGTCAGCTGGAACTGATGGTTCATTGTCAGGTCGATTTGCACGCTGTCGCAGTTGGCACTGGCGGGGAGAACGGGCACGGTGCGCAACGAGGGGGCGCCTCCCGGCTCCTCGACCATGACTTCCATGCCCTGCACATTGCTGGGAATGTGGCCCAGCGGGATATGGTTGCAGGTGGCGTCCAGGTAATAGGTTTTGCCCTGCCACTCCAGCGTGCAGATAGCGTGGTTGATGGCAGCGAGGGTTGGAATCTCGCTCATCAGGCACGAGGCCTCACGGGTGCCCACGTCGGTCAAGCGGGCATCAAAGCCTTGGGCCACGAGCAGCGTTTTCAGCAACAACGCCATGCCTTTACAGTCGCCGTAACGCTTGCGCACGACCTCGGCAGGAGCATCGGGCCGGTGCTTGCTCACACCCGCCTCAAAAGCGACATAGCGGATATTGTTCTGCATCCAGGCATAAGTGTTCTTGATTATGTCCAGGTCACTATGGCATTCACGGTTGATGTCAGCCAGGATATCGCTCAATGACGGAATGGTGGTATCGACATCCGACAGCTGCCGTCCCCAGGCAAACATGTCGGCGGCATCCTTGAAGGACCCTACGACGAACACCGTGGGATAGACGCTTGCCACGGTCGGCATGGCTTCTTCCTGCTTGATGGGCGCCATGTCGTTGATCGTGTAGGTCACTACCCTACTTCCGCCCTTGTCTTTGTGCTCGATGGTAACTGCCGGGGACATGTTCTTGTCGACCAGCCGGTAATGCTCAAATTCCTTGGGCAGGATGAAGGTGACTGTCTTTTGTTTGACAAAGTATTGCTCGCCCAGCACGATGCGCGTGAAGTAGTGCAGGTCGGTGAACGTGCGCTCATAGGTCATCCTGCGCTTTCGGCCCCATTTGCCCAAGGTCACGTCGAAATAGCACACGCGGGAGTCGTCAAAGAACACATTCTCAGGCGTCGCCGACCGATAGTTAGCGCTGAAGCCGTCACAACGTGCCTCATCGAGCTTGATGTTGTCCCCATAGAAGACCGCGGGCTGGATCTTCACGTCATACTGCCGCAAGGACTCATACTCAATAACGGTCTTGTTCTTGACAATAGGCTGGCCGCCTTTCATCTTGAACTCATACACCTCGCTGCATTTGCTCACCATCACCTCGTCGTCCCGCGACTGGGCGGCAACAGGAATGGATGGCAAGACCATGGCACACACCAGCGACACCATGTGCAGGTGCCTGTAAAATGTCTGTTTCATTGTTATATCGTGTTGATGATGTTCTCGGGAAGATCTGTCAAGAACTTGACACCGCGAAGTTACTCAAAAACCATCAAACAATCACAACATCCGACTTCATTTAACAAATCCTAATCCATTGATTTTCAGCA
>CAMYUW010000101.1 GCA_947302275.1 uncultured Prevotellaceae bacterium | reverse complement strand
TAAGAAAACACTGTCGCAAATGACTTGGGTGTCCCATTGACGAAAACAGGAAAAGACAATAAACTGCAGAATCCTCATCTACAGCAAAGAACAACTGGTTCACAGCCAATTAGAGACAATATCTCCTCTTTTACTGTGAACCAGTCCGTTAAGTTAACCCAACGCTCCAATAGTTCAGCGTCAGTTGTGAAGAATAAGCGCCGATTGGGCCGGTATCGTCACCTTGCCGCCTCTCACGGTACCCATGCCAGCTTCGTTGCACTTGATACTGCGGCAGACGACGGTGTAGGTTCCCTCAGGAATCTCGATAGTGCGGGCACGCTTTTGGGCATTGAAAGCCACATAGATGTCGCCCCAATTCTCACCAGGAACGTTTCGGCCGTTGAGATGGAAGGCCACGAGGCAATTCTCGGTGGGCAGGAAGTCAAGATTGCGACGTACCATGTCGGCGCTTCCCATGTGGAAAGCCGGATGAGCCTTGCGCATAGCAATCAAACCCTTGTAGTAGTCCATCACCTGAGGATAACGCTCAAGGTTGTTCCAGTCCAAGTGGTTGATGCTGTCGGGACTCTCGTAGCTATTGTGCACACCCTTCTTGTCGCGCAGCATCTCCTCGCCACTGAGCATAAACGGCACTCCCTGTGAAGTCATCACGACGGTCTGGGCCAGCAGGTCGAGTCGGATGATTTCATCGGTAGTGATGCCCTTGACACTTGCCTTCAGGCGGTCAACCAGGCACATGTCGTCATGGCAGCTCACATAGGCAATCATCTGAGTAGGTTCGTTAGCGTAGGGTTTTTGGCTGTAATTCACCTTGCTGTAGTCCACATCAGGATGCTGGATGGCACCCACAATGCCGAACTTCAGACTTTCTTCGTTGCCTTTCACTCCACCCAGGAAGGCGGCCTTGCTGTTGCTGTCCCACGGACCGCGCAACGCGTCACGGATTTCGTCGCTGAAGGCGGCGATGCCCGGCATCTTGCTGACGTTGGCCTTCATAGCAAGTTCTCCGGAGTATGCACAGCTACCGGCGCTCCAGCCCTCGCCATAGATGAAGATGTCCTGAGGCACAGCTTTGCGGATGGCATTCATCGTCTCGATATCGTGTACACCCATCAGGTCAAAGCGGAAGCCATCGATATGGTACACATCTACCCAATACTTCACACTCTCGACCATGAATTGACGCATGGCTTCACGCTCGCTCGCCGTCTCATTGCCACATCCGCTGCCGTTGCTATAAGTGCCATCGGCATTCTTGCGGTAGAAGTAGTCAGGACGAGTGCGCTGAAAATTGCTGCCTTCAATGTTCCAGGTATGGTTATACACCACATCCAGGATGACCTTGATGCCGGCCTTGTGCAGAGCCTGCACCATCTGCTTGAATTCGCGGATGCGCACTTCGGGCTTGTAGGGATCTGTCGAATAACCGCCCTCGGGCACGTTATAGTTCACGGGGTCATAGCCCCAGTTGTACTGCGGCTCGTCGAGGCGCGTCTCATCAACCGATGCATAGTCAAATGATGGCAGGATGTGAACTGCGTTCACACCCAATTCCTTTAAATGTTCTATAGCACGCGGCTCGGTCATTGCAAGGAATTTGCCCTTGTGCTCAAGACCGCTCGACTCGTCGATAGAGAAGTCGCGGTGATGCATCTCATAGATGACCAGGTCCTTGGCGGCTATAAACGGGCGGCTGTCAGCACTCCATCCCTCGGGATTGGTTTCGGTCATGTCCAGCACCGCACCACGCTTGCCATTAACGCCAACGGCTGTGGCCCATATGCCCGGACATTCACCCATGAACTTGCCGTTATACTTCACGTCAAAGGTGTAGAACATCCCCTTCAGGTCGCCCTTGACAGTGGTCTGCCAAAGCGTTCCACCTTTCTGAGTACGTTTCAGGTTGATGGTCTTTACAGGTTTTCCTCCCAAGCCCGCCTTGTAGATGCGCAGTTTCACCTGTTGGGCATCGACGTTGGTCTCAATCGAGAATTCACTCGCCCCGGGGCTATAAGTAACCCCGGTGCGAGCGTTAATGGATTGCGGTACGAGTAATGCCATGATTATCGCTACCAGTAAAAAGGTGACGCGTCTCATTATCGTCCGTTTTGAGTGATGATATCCTTCACGTGGTTGTTGAACTCGCTTGCTTTCATCAGCTGTTCGATGGTCATGTGCATGCGGTAACGCCAGTAGTGACGGGGATTGGCCGGGATGTTGATGCGCTCGGCATCGGCATCGGCCAGTCGCATGTTCTCATCGATGGCGAGCCAATCCTGCAACGAGAGCAGGCACAGCATTGACGGGCAAGCCAAGTGGGCACGCACGATATCATCAGCGAGCCAGCCGGGCAGCGGATGAGGAGCAGCATCACCACGCCACAGGGAAGTGTTGTAGTACTCCTGGGTGCGGTCCCAGTCCTCTTCCCACCACTGCCTCATGGTAGGCATGTCGTGGGTCGAGATCGTGGCCACGCTGCGGTAGGGATTGGTGTTGAGGTTACCGAACTTCACATGGTTATCCTTGGGCATCGATTGAATCTCAAGGCTCAAAATACGTAACTCGTTCATTACCCATGCCACGCAGTCGGGCACCATACCCAAGTCCTCGGCGCAAACAAGCATACGGGTAGCCTGCACCAGCTTGGGCAACTTCTTCATCGCCTCGTGATACCAGAAGTCATTGTTGCGGTGATAGTAATACTCGTTATACAGCTTGTTGAATGCAGCCTTGTCGTTGTCGTACAGCGCCTCGTAGATGAAGTCGAACTGCACCGAGATACGCGGGTGATAAAGGGCGGGATTCTTGCGGTCACGCACAAACAGCACATCACTGATGAGGGCATACAGGCCATCACGCAACCAGATATCCTCCTCACTCTCCTTGCCCTGGAAGGCGGCCTCGATCTTGCGCTGGGTGTCATACTCGGGCTTCATGCGGTAGATATCGTCATGAACTCGCTCGACATATTTCTCGCGAACGATATTGGCCAATCTGCCGAATATGCGATCCAGTACCCAGTCGGCAATAAACGGTTCGGTCATCAGCTTTTCCTGGAAATTCAGGCCGTAGCTGCGAATCTCATCAGCGCTCATGCCCAGTGAAGGTGAGAACTGACCCAGCAGGCCGTGGACAGCATTGATGGGGATTTCCCAGATACGGAAGAAGCCCAGCACATGGTCAATGCGGTAGGCGTCAAAGTATTGCGCCATCTTGCGGAAGCGCTTTACCCACCACTGGCAACCATCGGCCAGCATCACATCCCAGTTATATGTCGGGAAGCCCCAGTTCTGGCCATTGGTGGAGAACGCATCGGGTGGCGCGCCTGCCTGGCCGTTGAGATTGAAGTACTTAGGCTCAACCCATGCCTCCACACTGTCGCGGCTGATGCCGATGGGGATGTCGCCCTTGAGGATTACGCGCTTGCTCTGTGCATACTCGTGGGCGCCGTGCATCTGCTTGTCCAGATAATACTGGATGTAGTACCAGATGGCAACTTCCTTAAAGGCCTTGGTCCGCGGATTGGACATTGCGGCACGCTCCTCATCGCTGAAAGTGTGGTTGGACGGCCACTTGGAGAACGTTGATGTGCCATACAAGTCGCGATAATGACAGAATGCGGCATAGGGTACCAGCCAATCCTGATTGGCGTTGAAGAACTCCTTAAACTCGTCGCTCTTGAGCACCTCTGTACCCTCCTGCGCAAACAACAGTTTCATATATTCACGCTTCGCATTGTTCACGCGCTCATAGTCAATCTGAGGCAGGGCATTCAGTTCCTTGCGCAGTTTCTCAAACTCTGCTGCACGTTTCTTGTCGGCGAGTTTGGGCAACTGGCGCAAATCCATGTACTGCGGATGCAGGGCATAGATGCTGATGCTGTTGTATGGATAACTGTCACTCCAGGTGTGGGTAATGGTGGTGTCGTTGATGGGCAAAACCTGCAGGGCGCGCTGGCCCGTGTTGGCAACCCAGTCCACCATCATCTTGAGGTCACCGAAGTCACCCACGCCGAAACTGCCCTCGCTGCGCAACGAGAAAATGGGCACCACAGTACCGGCGATTTTGGCGGGATAGAGGGGGAAGTAAGCCTGTTGCAACTCATAGACGATGTGTTCGCCCTCCTTCAAGACGGGGAGCAGCACAGTACGGTTATCACCGGTTTCCCAAATTGAAGGTTTACCCTTTCCGCCCATAATAACGAACTTGAACTCCACAAATGCCTTCCTGAAAGCGGCTCCGTCAAGGGAGATCACCCACTCGTTATGGTTATGTTCGGTCATCTTCAGCGCTTTGGCCTCATTCCAATCGCCCAGAGTAGGCTCGTTGCCCACAACGCCAAGCACTTCGCCTGTCCTGAGTTGCGGAGCACGCACCTTCAGCTGTACGATAGTGGAGTACTTGCACTTAGGCATTTCTTGCAGCTTGCGCAATGCCACACAATCGGTGAAAGCAGAACTGTACAGGTAGCTGTCATCTGGCAGGTCGTTCCAGTGGTCGTAGGTGATGTAGCGGCTAGCCTTAGCTGCATTCAGGTCCAGACGATGAGGCACCACCGTCCACTCGTGGCGTTGCTGCTTGCCATCACGCTCCACGCTGTAATAATAGTCAATCCGACGGGCCTTTGCAGGCACATCCACATCACATTTCCACATTGTGTCGCTGGCCGACTTCATGGCGTGACTTGATAACGTCTCGCCATTTTCACTATTCACGATATTGAGCACCAGGTTTTCGCCATACACGGTGCCATATTCGATGTTGAATCTTACTCTCATAGTATTATTAAGTCTTTAGTCTTTTAGTTCTTCCGTTTTTTGTCCTCGATGATGAATACGCACACAGCACCCACAACAAGCAGGATACCTGCCAACAAGAGCATGTTACCCTGCACGCTGTTCATGGACTTGAGCAACAAGCCACCCAATGCGGCAGCGACAATCTGCGGAATGCAGATGGTGCAGTTGAACAGGCCCAGGGCTGTGCCCATGCGGCTGCTGCCCTCAAAGGCGTTGGTAACCATCGTGAACGGCATAGCGAGCATAGCAGCCCAAGCGAAGCCGATCAGGAAATAAGGCACGAACAGCATGTACTGGTTGTGGATATAGGGTACCATAGCAAAGCCGATGCCGCCGATGACAAGGCTCAGCGCATAAGCCACCTTGATATTCTTGAACTGCGGCAACACCACTGCCCACAGCACACTACCGATAGCCTGAACTGCAAACAGGATACCCACCCAGTTGCCGGCCAGCTGATAACCCTCGCTGGATGCGTCGGTGGTATTCCATACGGTATCGGCGATGGTGCCGTTGGTATA
>CAMYUW010000100.1 GCA_947302275.1 uncultured Prevotellaceae bacterium | reverse complement strand
TCCTCAAGGGCGAGGTACGCTACGCATCGGTACTGAAGCAGTATCCCGACGAGGCAGCCGAGCTGTTCGCAGCCGCTAAGGAGAATGCTCAGTGGCGCTACAACAACTACCGCCGTCTGGCCCGCCAGCAGTGGGGTGTTGCTGAGGACTAATCGATTCCTAGGCTTTAGACTTTAGGCTTTAGCTGAAGTCAACCAATGACAAAACGCAGGACTGGAACGGGTTTCCAGCCCTGCGTTTCTTTTTTCCTTCCCGCTGTCCGCTAGGCAGCAGGCCGTCGGTCTTGGGCTTCGCCTCAACGGAGTACATGCTTGACCTCTGTATTCAACGCCCCCGTGAGTTATGTCATAAACTATAACCGCCCTGCGGGCGGGAAATTAATCAAATTAATTATAAAATTTCAATTTAAAAATTTGATTAATTTGAATAATCTTGGCTGCACCTCAGCAAATCGAGCAAGCTCGTTTACATTCGGTTTGCACAAGATCTCCCGTGCGATAGCACGGTTATATTACCAAGTCAGAATTATGTTGCTGACGGGTTGATTGACAATTTGTATTCAACGCCCCCGGGGCCTTCTAATCTTAGAGGGGGAGTTGATGACGGGGCCCGATAAGGGGAATTTTGTCACAGGATTTGGTCTGGAATTTGGCAGATTCAAAATAATGTTTTATTTTTGCACATTATCTGTTTAAATATATTTGCTATGAAAAAAGTTGTTATATTATTCATCATGCTGTTTGCGGTCATGGTGTCTGCCAGGGCCGAGCGGACGATTATCTTTGAGGGCGATAGTTATGCCCATCCTGCTGTGATACCGCTCTCGCTGATGCAAGATGGTGTCACGCTGTCGATTTATGGCACTGTACACTTTGATGGCCTGTTCATGTATGGCGGTCAAGAGTCAAGCTTATCCACAGACGTGGGTAACATCACCAACATTGTCTTTGAAGGGCAAGGCTCGGTGTCATTTGCCTTTTCTGAAGGCTCTTATGGCACCAGCGGCATCAATGGCTACTGGACCGGTAACGCGGTTTCGGTAACCTTTGTGCCGTCGTCGAGTGTTGTAGTCCATCGCATCATAGTCACTGTCGATGATAGTGACGCCATCACCGACATGTCCTTGTGTGACATGAAGTCTTTAGTAGACGGAAAGGCATATCTGTCCAGTCATGAACTGGTTGTACTGCAGCAGGCGAGATACTACCTTTTTGTCAAGGACAGGTTAACAGACTGCTATGGCCTCGTCCATGATGATGTCGGGCAGACTTATGCGCAGGGCGACGTGATACCCGGCGGTTGGGGAGGAAAAATGATGACTTATTATGGAGAGCCCCGATTGATGTCTGCGATTGCCTTCAGGCCCGCTGTAGAGAACATAGAAGTGACACCCGAAGAAATCACGCCTGGAGATGTGGGCCACGATTATTGGGCACACTATGTGGTCCTCAGGAACGTCATGATCAGTGAAGATGGAAGTAAGCTGACTGACGAGGACGGCAATGAGGCCCCGATTTACAAATGGCCCTACGGCGTCGAGCCTCCCGAGCTGCCCGATGACCTCAGCGTGCCCTATGATGTCTATGGTGTCGTGGAATCCTTCAGGGTTGGTTATGCCGGTTCAAGTGAGTATGACTATGAGATACTTCCCATGCGCTATGAACGTGCAGATCCACCAGAAACCGTTTGCTGCCTGGAAGACTTGTTGGAATTGTACCCCCAGAATGAGCCTGTTGAATTCTCCTGCCCGCTCATTGTGATTGATCAATACGGGAATTATCTGTATTTCAAGGATACGTGCGGACGGTTCGGAATGATGTACGGCAGCAATGCGGGCGGTCCGTTCGAGAATGGCGATACTATCATCGGCAGGGCATACTGGACGACATACCAGAATGCACCTCAACTTGGAACCAATGACGAGTGGAGGCTGGTGGGCCGTGGCCCGGCAGTACAGCCCCTCCCGGCAGCCATTGAAGAGATGACCGAGGATTGCGTTCACTCCTATTTGTGCTACAATGATGTGGAAATCATTGAAGAGGACAACGAATTTTACATTAAGGACAAGTGGGGTGACAGGCTGCTGCTGTACAATCGTTTCCAGATTGAGTTGCCTCCCCAGAATCCGCTGGATGATTCAGGAGACGTATACCCTTGTGGCGATGACGAAGTCACCATTGCAGTTGTAAACACGCTGATTGATCAAATCTTATCGGGCGACTATGAGTATGTGACACGCTGGACCCCGCCTGCCGGATACAATGGAGTGTTGACCTATGACGTTACGGGGTTCCTGGCGATCTATAGGGGGACATTGGAACTGTTCCCCAATGAGGTGGGTTTCCACGGATGGACAAAGAAACGTGTGTTGAGGTGGGATGTCAACATGGATGGCGAGGTCAACCTTGCTGACGTGAATGCCTTCATCAGCCTCATCTTTGACGGGAAAGCCCGCATGTTAGTTAATAGTTAATAGTTAACAGTTAAGAGTTAATAGTTAACAGTTAAGAGTTAATATTGATGCGGGGCTGGAACGTATGATTCCAGCCTCGCTTTTTCAGGTTGGACATAGTCTGTCACTCAGGGCACAAGCCATAATGCACCGAGCAAAATATGCCCAAAACAGGCCCTAAAACGGGTCTAAAAATGGTCCAAAATGGCCGAAATATTGATTTTTCCTGTTAATAGAGTGCAATTTCCTTGCAAAAATTTCGGTAAATTCTAAAAAAATGCTAATTTAGCGGGCTGATTATACTGACTGATTGCATTTTTTAACTGCCATCGTTCAACAAGATATCATCACATTATAATTATATTAATCA
This sequence comes from uncultured Prevotellaceae bacterium, assembly GCA_947302275.1. Taxonomy (GTDB): domain Bacteria; phylum Bacteroidota; class Bacteroidia; order Bacteroidales; family Muribaculaceae; genus Sodaliphilus. The sequence continues at coordinate 2,903 of CAMYUW010000100.1, read as the reverse complement.
TTTTTATTCACCAAAAAACTAAAAGGCATGAAAGAGAAAGAAAACCTTTTCAACTTCATCAAGAGAACCGGTTTGACGGTTGCCTTCGCGTTTATGGCAATGATTGCACTGGCCCAAGTGAACGGTGTGATCGTTGACCCGAACGGAGAGCCTGTCATCGGTGCCTCAGTCAAAGTTTTAGGTAGTTCCATGGGTACTGTTACCGACATAGGAGGCAACTTCACCTTGAACTGCCCGACGACCAGTACGCTGGAGGTCAGCTACATCGGTTATCAGACCCAGGCTGTCGACCTGAAGGGCCGCAGCACCGTCAACATCGAGATGCACGAGGCCGCCAACGCGCTGAGTGAAGTCGTTGTTACCGGTATGGGTATCAAGAAAGACCAGAAGAAGCTGGGTTACGCTGTGAGCTCGGTAACTGCCGAGGAGCTCGTGAAGACGGGTGCTCCCAACTTTGCTACCGCCCTCTATGGTAAGGCAGCTGGTGTGCGCATCGCCGCCGCTCCTGGTGGTAACGTTTCGGCTGTTGCCATCAACGTTCGTGGCTTCTCGTCAATCACTGGTACCACCCAGCCTCTGATCGTTCTGGACGGTGTGCCCATCCACAATGGTGACACCAACAACAACGGTTACTGGGACAACCAGCGCATCAACTCCAACGGTCTGGTGGACATCAACCCCGACGACATCGAGAACATCTCGATCCTGAAGGGTGCCGCCGCATCGGCCCTCTACGGTTCAGAGGCTGCCAACGGCGTTGTGATGATCACCACCAAGAAGGGTGCTGCAGGTACTGGCACCACTGTCGAGTTCGGTGTTAACCTGAGCTGGGACAAGGTGGCCTATATGCCCGACATCCAGCGCGAGTTCGGTCCCGGTTATGACAACTGGGTACTGGGTGACAACAACCCCGACGCTCTGACCGGTTTCCGTCAGACCCGCTTTGACCGCGACGGCAACAAGATCTGGACTCCCAACCGTGAGACTTATTACAGCTACGGTGCCCGCTACGACGGCCGTGAGGTAACCTACTTTGACGGCACCAAGCGTCGCTTCGAGCCCATCAAGGGCGACCAGTGGAACGAGCTGTTCCGTACCGGTTTCAACCAGGCTTACAATGTGGCTATCACCAACGCCACCGAGAAGAACAACGTTCGTTTCTCTTACACCTACAATGACGTACAGGCTACTCAGTTCAACTCGAACAACAACAAGCACAACTTCAACCTGAGCGGTACCTTCGGTATCACCAACAACATCAAGTTGAACTATGCTGCTACCTACATGAGCCAGTACATCAAGAACCGTCCCTATCGTATCAGCCGTATCGTCTGCAACTACTCGGGTATGTTCGGCGGCTTCACCGATGTGAAGTACATCCGTGAGCACACCATGACCAGCCTGGGTTACATGAACAGCGTCGCTGCTATCAACGGCGGATCGTCCAACACGCTGACTCCCGACGAGCAGTTCCTCTACTCGCCCATGGGCTCGACCTCACTGATCAGCGAGTACTTCTGGAACATCATGGGTAAGATCCAGGAGGAGCGCCACAACCGCTTCATCGGTTCGGTGAACCCCACCTGGGAAATCGTCCCCGGCCTGACCCTGGGTGCCCGCATCGCTACCGACTTGACCACCGACAAGATCGAGAACAAGAACCACAGTGAGAACTCTCACATGTTCTCGAGCAACGGTGAGTACAGCGACAGCTATGGATTGACCAACAGCAAGTATGAGATCATCTACGGCGACGTTATGTTGAGCTGGGACAAGACCTTCAACAATGTGCACAACATTACCGCCAACATCGGTTACAACGCACGTCAGGAGAACTACTTCCTGTCTAACGTAAGCACCAGCAAGGGTCTGAGCCAGGAGAACTGGTTCAACCTGAACGCTTCGGTGGGTACCAAGAACGCCCGCATGGACAAGCAGGAATTGCTCCGCACCGGTATGTTCCTGACCGCCAGCTACGGCTATGACTACTGGGCATACATCGAGGGTACCATCCGCAACGAGAAGACCTCGACCCTGAAGAAGGGCAACAACTCCTTCTGGTATCCTTCGGTGAGCGGTAGCATCCTGTTCTCCGAGATGTTGAAGGACAAGCGCCCCGACTGGTTCGACTATGGTAAGATCCGCGCTTCGTTCGGTATCGTAGGTAACGCCCCCGGCATCTACAGCGCCGTTAACGCCTACAGCCAGGGAACCATCAACCGTGGTGACACCTACATCTACAACTACATCGACACCAGGGTTGGTAACGAGAGTATCCGTCCTGAGAAGAAGTACGAGTTTGAGGTTGGTCTCGAGGGCAAGTTCTTACGCGATCGCCTGGGCTTTGAGTTCTCGTTCTACAGCAACGACATCAAGGATCAGATCCTGCAGACCACCGCTGCTTATTCGATGGGTGCTGCCAGCATGCTGATGAACGTCGGTGAGCTGACCAACAAGGGTATTGAGCTCAGCCTCTATGGCACTCCCGTTCAGACGACCGACTTCCGTTGGGATCTGCGCGCCAACATCGCCTTCAACAAGAACAAGGTTAAAAAGCTTGCCGATGGTCTTGACATTCTGGCCCATCAGAACTTTGATAACGGTGCCGCTCAGCTCGAGTCTCACGTCGGTGAGCCTATGGGTGACTGGTACACCTACACCTGGAAGACCGATGAGAAGGGCAACTACCTGACCAGCAACGGTCTCTATATCACCGATACCGAGGAGCGTCACAAAGTAGGTAACGCTATGCCGGACGCTGTCGGTGGTTTCGGTACCAGCCTCACCTGGAGGAACTGGACCCTGGATGCCGCCTTCGACTTCCGCATCGGTGGTGATGTTCTGAACTTGCCGTGGCAGTACTACATGGACACCGGTATCATCGGCGAGGCCGTTGGTGCTCG
>CAMYUW010000099.1 GCA_947302275.1 uncultured Prevotellaceae bacterium | reverse complement strand
GAGCGCAGCTTGGTGGCAGCCATATCAAGTGGAAAGTGCGTCGAAGACGAACTTCCACATCCGCCAAAATCTTGTCAATCACAAAGTTCCTCTTCGAGGCACTTGCAATGTTCAGCTCATGGACCAAGCTGCGAACCTCTCCGAGGTTCTTGCATGGTCTTACTCATTGAAATCGGTTCTTCGAACCGCTAACATCTACGATGTTTCACCGGACAACAATGTTTTACAATACACAGCTATAAGTTCTATACCATTGCCAGCCGAGGATACATTGTACCACCCTTGGCTGAGCCTTAATTTTTCAATGTGTATAAAGAAGAACCGCCAAACGGCTGGCAAGCAGTCATCTAGCGATTCTTGAAGTGGTCCTTACAGGCCTTTCTTCTACAAGTAGATTTCGGTTGTTACTTTTGACAACCGTTATTTAGTCGCTTATGCTAACGACAAATTACCCCATTATGTATTGTCAGGCCATTAGAATTTCAATACTTTTGTCGTGAAATCGTTGTTTTTCGAAAAAAGTCTCACGTGAGTGTGAAAAAACGCACCCTTCATGTGTCATTGATATAGACAGAAGACACTGACATGAATGACAAGAGCATACTTGAGGGCCTGTTCAGGCAACATTACGGCAAGATGATACATCTGGCCAGAACCTTGCTGCACGATGATGCCGAGGCCCAAGACGTGGTCCAGGACGTGTTTGCCCGCCTGCTGGAAAACAGGTACCAGATGACGGGCAGCAAGACCGAGGCCTACTTGATGAGTGCTGTGCGCAACGGCTGCCTCAACTACATCAGGAAAATGCAGTTGCGGGAGCGCTTCAAGCACCTCCATCCACTGGACGAGGCGGATGACACGCGCCCTATCGAGGAAGTGTTGGCCGAACTTGACCGGATTAACGCCATCGTCGATGGCCAAATCGAGGAGCCGCAACGGAGCATCTTCCGTCTGCGCTTTGACGAGGATTTGACCTTCCAGGAAATCGCCACACGCCTTGATATGAGCGTGGGTGCCGTCTATAAGTACTTGCGTCAGTGTATCAATCGCATCAAGAGTTTAATCTAATGACACCAACCGCAATGGAAACGAACAACAACATCGACCGTCTGCTGGCAATGCTGGATCATCCCGAGCGTTACAGCGAACAAGAAATCATGGATACCGTCAACCATGACGACGAGACGCGCGAGTTCTACCGCAGTCTCACCCAGGCCGCCCGTGCCCGCCGCAGCCAGCGCAACCACTCCCTACCCGTGGACGTGGACAAGGCCTGGGAGCAATTCGAGCAAACGCATCTAGCAACGCAAAAACATGGACGCTTATGGCAAAGAGTGGCCGCGACCATGCTTGGCGTGCTGATGATGTCGGGCATCGCATGGGCAACGGTTTATACCGTGCGCCATTTCACATCTACTGACAAATCCAAACAAACTACTGAAAATGTCACCAGTTCTGCCCAAACTGAAGCAGATGCTGTGGGGACTAACCTTGACGTGGCCGTCACGTCGGCCGTCGAGAATGACAAGCCTGTGGTGTTTGACAACACCCCGCTGGAGCAGATGCTCGGCGAGATCGCTGCCTACTACGGCATGACGGTCGAGTTCCAGAACGAGGATGCCCGCAACCTGCGTTTCCACTTCGTGTGGAACAAGGGTGACGGCCTGGAAAAAGTATTGGAGGACATGAGCCATTTTGAGAGCGTAACCATTGAGCAAACAGGAAACCGATTAATCGTGCAGTAAGACCATGAGAAAAGCCATCATTTTCCTTGTATGCTGCATGACCCTTGTCGCAGCACAGGCCCAACGTGTGACCCGCAACTACCGCGACGTGTCGATTGCCGACGCCCTGCGCCAGTTGGCCGAAGAATCCCGCGACTACACCATCTACTTCCTCTATAATGAGTTGGAAGACTTTACTATCACCACCCACATCAAGAACAAACCCGTGCCCGAGGCCATCCGCCAGATGATCGGCTTCTACCCCATCCGCATGACCCAGGGCGAGAAGGGCGAAATCTATGTAGAGTGCATCAACAAGACCGAGCACCACCTCAAGGGGCTGGTGGTTGACGAGAACAACCTGCCACTGCCCTATGCCAACGTCACCCTGCTCAGCCCCGCCGACTCGACGATGGTGGGCGGCGGAGTGACCAACGAGAGCGGCCGCTTCGTCATCCCCAACGACCACGGCAAAGTCATCGCCCGCATCTCTTACGTCGGCTACAAAACCGCCTATCGCCTGTGCTCCCGCGACAACATCGGCACCATCAAAATGCAGCCCGACCAATACACCCTCGACGGCGTCACCGTCAAGGATTCCAAACGATTAACCCGCCCAACCGATCGTGGTTTGCTGGCAAATGTGCAGGGCACTGTGCTGGAACAATTCGGTTCTGTGACCGAGATGCTGACCCACCTACCCTTGATGATGAGTGACGGCACCATCGCTGGCCACGGCAAGCCTGAAATCTACATCAACAACAAGAAAGTGCGCGACAACACTGAACTCGACCGTTACCGTGCCGACGAAATCCTCTCAGCCGAGATCATCACCACCCCCGGGCCTGAATACGGCGCAGACGTCACCTCGGTCATCCGCCTGAAGACCGTTCGCAAGGCCGGTGAAGGCTGGAGCGGCAATTTCTCGGCCTCATACCGCCAAGGTAAGGAGTATTATGCCAATGTCAATGCAGCCCTTAACTACCGCCTGCGCAACGGTATGGACTTCTTCGCCCGTGGTTATTTGACCGACAATAATTTGGCGATTGATGCGTCAGCCCAGGACCAATTGCAGGCATCCTCTACATGGGATTACCAGAAAGATGCATCTTGGCTTTTCAGAATGAAGTATTATTTTGCCGACTTGGGCTGGAACTGGGAAATCAATGATCACCATTCGGTGGGTCTGACCTACACGGCATTCAATTACATCGGCAACAGTCTCACCCGTCGCGAGATGGACGAGCAGACATGGCAAGACGGAGTAGTCGTCGATGGTGGTCACAGCAAGACAAATACGGTGGAGAAGCCACGCATGAGACACACGGTTAATGCCTACTACGTAGGCAATGTCGGCAAATGGAACATCGACTTCAGCGCAGATTTCTATCAGGCGAAGTCAATCAACGAAATGGAGGGTGGTACTGAAGGCTCAACTACCATCAGTAGCCAAACGAACTCAAATAATCGCCTATTGGCAGAAAAACTGGTCATCACAGCGCCTGTACCAAAAGGGGAATTGACCTTTGGTGAAGAAGCCTCATTGGTTCATCGCACTCACGATTTCATTCAGAGTGGCTTCTCGGCCGATAGTCATGTGAAACAAGAAACATCAATCTGGTCGCTTTTTGCCAACTACTCATTGCGACTGGGCAAATTCTCGATGAGCACAGGCCTGAGATGGCAAAATGAGCATAACATTTATGACATCGGCGGCCAACGGAATGATGAGATGAGTCCTGACTATTCAGTACTGATCCCTCGTGTATCGTTGGCTTATAACTCAGGGAATTGGCAGCACCGGTTGTCTTATAATTGTTCGCGATATAATCCACAGTATAGCCTATTGTCTTCCTCGGTCAATTATCGCAGTAAGTACGAGTACGATACAGGCAATCCATTATTGAAACCGCAGACTCATCACAATTTCTCGTGGACTTCTTCATGGAAGTGGATAAATGCAGAAGCATACTATCAATATTACAAAAATACGATACGTTCCTTCCAGACGGCCTATGATGACGAGAATCATCCTGGCGTGGTCATCATGGACTACCGCAATACACCCAAACAGGAGTATTATGGCATTACATTAAGTTTCACGCCTAAAGTGGGTATTTGGCAGATGAACTATTCGGCAGACCTCTATTTCTGCAACGATGATGTTTATCCGTTGGGCATCACCCACAAGTGGAATGGGCTTATTTCCGTAATAACGCTTGACAACACCTTCTCGTTACCACACTCATGGCTCTTGAATGTCAAAGGTGGTTTCACTCCTTACAATGAATCAGGCCCTTGCCAGACCGAGGCCAATGGCTATCTGAATCTGCGTCTGGGCAAACAGTTCCTTAAGGACAAAAGTTTGAGTGTTGCCATCCTTGCTAATGATATTTTCAAAACTAATTACATGGAGCGAGTTGCCTATGGCGGCATCAACATCCGCACTCAGTACCACGAGTATCAGGACAAGCGCCGCTTCGGCATCGACATTTCTTGGAAATTCAATGCGACCCGAAGCCGCTACAAGGGCAGCCACGCCGGTCAAGAAGAGCGCAACCGCCTGTAATGAATATAAATAGCTTCTTTGGGCAGGCAGCTGATAGACTTGACGCTGATGCTGCCTGCCTTTACCAAGAAATAAGACGTAAATAGATGAGACGAATTCTAATTATCATATTGTTAATATGTGCCTTGGAAGGCATAGCACACGCGCAACGCGTGACCCGCAACTACCGCGACGTGTCGATTGCCGACGCCCTGCGCCAGTTGGCCGAAGAATCCCGCGACTACACCATCTATTTCCTCTATAATGAACTGGAGGACTTTACAATTACCACCCACATCAAGAACAAATCCGTACCCGAGGCTATCCGCCAGATGATAGGCTTCTACCCCATCCGCATGACCGAGGGCGAGAAGGGCGAAATCTATGTGGAATGCATTCACAAGACCGAGCACCACTTGAAGGGGACCATCCTCGACGAACAAGGCCAGCCATTGGCATATGCAACCATTGCTCTTCTTAACCCTGTCGACTCAACACTTCTCTCAGGAGGCGTCAGTAATGAGAGCGGTCGCTTTGTGATTCCTACTGAGGCCCACCATGTCATCGTGAAGTGCAGTTTTGTCGGCTATCGCACCTACTATCGTAATTGCGAGGCTGGCGATATTGGCACAATCCAGATGCGACCTGCTGAGTATATCATCAACGGTGTGACAGTAGAGGGCACCCGTATCATGAACTATGTGGATAAGTCAGTCCATACCTTCACTATTGAGCAAATAAGGCAAGCCCGCAATGTCCGTGACCTGCTGGAACACGTTGAAGACCTGAAAATCGATCCGGTGAGCAATAAGATTCAGCGAATGGACGGCGGCAGCGTGAAGATACTGATCAATGGCGTAGCAGCATCAGACATTGACTTAAAAGGCATTCCTGCAGACAAGATCTCAAGGGTAGAATATTACAACATTCCACCAGCCCGCTATGCCGATGCCGGAACACTCATCAACGTGATTACCAAGCGGATGGAGACTGGCATCAATGCAGGCATCGAGGCAAGTACAGCCTTCACGACGGGCTTTACAGACGATGAGGCCTACCTGAACCTGACTTCGGGCAACCATCAGTTTTCACTCTCTTATTCGTTCAACATGAGAGACTATTCAAAGCGCTTTGGTGATCAGACTTACGACTATACACTGCAAAGGTACCTTCCCGACGACGCAGCACCAGCGTATCCTGTTCATTACAACTATCAAAAAAAGACCCACGACAAATTCGGCTATACTTGGAACGACCCCGTCATCAAGTACACCTACAACAAATCTGACGACATAGCGGTACAGATTGTGGCAACGCCCCACTTCAGCCACAGGCATAGCGATGGACAGAGTGATATCCAAAACACATCAACACTTAACACTTCTATTGCAGGGAAAGGTGAATTTGGCAGCCGTATGAGCACATTCGGTCCAGACCTGAACGTGTATGTCCAGAAAACGCTGCCTAA
>CAMYUW010000098.1 GCA_947302275.1 uncultured Prevotellaceae bacterium | reverse complement strand
TTACCCTCCTGGATGGCGTGGTTGCTCACCTGGTCGGCGTTCTGGAAGATGCCGTCGCTCACGTAGCCGTAGTAAACGCCCATGGGCTGGCCCTCGATGAGACGGAAGTCACCACCGATGACGCTCACCTTGTCGTTGTATTTCACCAGTTTGTTGCGGTACATCGAGAAGTTGTAGTTGCCTTCCCATGAGAAGTCGCCGTACATGGGCGAGTGGTAACCCACGTTCAACTCGAAACCGTGGTTCTTCATCTCACCGGTGTTGACAAACTTGGCGGCATTCTCACCGGCTACCGACAATACGGGAGGAATGGTGATCATGTCCTTGGTGTCCTTCCAGTAATAGTCGGCCGAGAGGCTTACCGTGTTGTTGAACAGGTAGGCATCGATACCGATGTTGGTCTGGGTGGTGGTCTCCCACTTCAGGTCGGGATTACCGGTGGTGAGCACCTTGATACCGCTCACAACACCCGAGTTGGTTCCGTTCAGGTCGTATGCGCCGTTGCCCATGTCATAGACGTAGGTCGAATAGGCGGCATAGTTGTTGGAAATCGCCGAGTTACCGTTCTGACCCCATGCAGCACGCAACTTCACGTTGTCGATGGTGTGGTTCTTGGGCCAGAATGCTTCCTCCGAAATACGCCAAGCGGCCGAGAAGGCGGGGAAGATGCCCGAGTTGTGCTTTTTCGACAGACGTGAGGTCTGGTCGCGGCGCAGGGTGGCCGACAGCAGGTAACGGTCAGCATAGTTGTAGTCAATCTTGCCGAAGAGCGAGAACAACGCCCACTCCTGCTTGCCGCCGCCGTTGGTCATCGTGCCCGAGCCGGCACCGATCTGCATATAATCGGCATCTTCAAAGGCGTAGTCCTTACGGGTGGCTGCCACATCCTCAAACACATATTTGATGGCCTCGGTACCTGCCAGGATATTGAAATGGTGTACGCCCTTGATATCAAGCAGATAGTTGGCGGTGTTGGTCCAGGTCCAGGTGTCGCCCTGACCGTAGCCGCGGCTCACGGCACGGTTGGCCGAGATGTCGCTGGGACGTACGTTGCGGGTGAGCGTCTTGTTCAGGAACTGGATGTGCTCGATACCGATGTTGCTCTTCAAGGTCAGACCCTTAATGGGCATGATGTCAATATAGGCGTTGCCAAAGATGCGCCACGACGAGTTCTGGTTGTCGCGCGCATTGTAAAGGGTCTGCACGGGATTGTCGATATCGCTGCCCAGCATGGCAACGGGATCGGCAAACACACCTTCAGCCGAGTAGATGGGCACTGCAGGGTGCTGGCGCATAGCGCTGTAGGGAATGCCACGGTCACCGTTAGTATCTGCTCCGCGGTTGTCCCACTTGGCAATCATCAGGTTCTCACCCACACGGATGTATTGGTTGAAGTTGTAGGTAGAGTTCACGCGACCACTCAGGCGCTTGTAGAACGTGCGGTCCATCAGACCGTTCTGGTTGATGTAGTTGCCCGAGAACAGGTAGGAACCCTTCTCGCTGGCATTGGAGATGCTGGCCGAGATGTTGTGGGTCCAAGCGTTGCTGTAAACGGCTTTCTGCCAATCGGTATTGGCGGTGTTGATGCCATTGACGGAACTTACCAGCTGGGGCGTTGCGCCAGTGCCATACAGTGCAGCAGCTGCCGTGGGGGCGATGCCGTCGTTCTTGGCTGCCTGCCAGTAAGCCTGGCCCCACTGGGCGGCACTGAGCACGTCAAACGTCCTGACCACGGTCTGCAATGCAGCATTGTAGTTGACGTTGATGGCCATGCGGCCTTCCTTGCCCTTCTTGGTGGTGATGATGATGACACCGTTGGCAGCGCGGCTACCATAGATTGAAGCCGAGGAGGCGTCCTTCAAGACCTGGATGGACTCGATGTCGGCCGAGTTCAATGAGTTCAGGTTCTCGTTGGTGGCCACACCATCGATGACATACAAGGGGTCGCAGGCGTTGACGGTGCTCATACCGCGCACGCGGATGGTGGAACTGCCACCACCGGGAGCGGCATCGGTCACGATGTCCACACCCGAGAGTTTGCCCTGCATCGAGTTGAGCATGTTGGGGTCACTCTCGCTGATCGGGCCCTTCATGTCCATCACAGCCACGGCACCGGTCAAGTCGGCCTTGCGCTGTACCTGGTAACCGGTCACGACGAGTTCCTTGAGCTCAACGGCGTTGTCCTTGAGCGTGATGGTCATGCCGTTCTCGGCGACGACCTCCATCTTCTCATAGCCGATGTAGGAAACCACGAGCGTTGCTCCGGGATTTACCTTGATGACGAAGTTACCGTCAAAGTCGGTCACTGTACCATTGCTGGTACCTTTCTCAACCACAGTGGCGCCGATGACGGTCTCTCCTGTCTCGTCAACGACGGTGCCTGTGATTTCTGTTTGCGCATACAGAATTGTACACGTCAACATGAGCATGAAGCTGAGTAGAAATCTTTTCAGTACGTTCATTGTTCTGTTGGTTTAGGTTAATATAACGGTTAGTTTATGTCGATTGTTGGCAAAGTTAACTTATTGAAACAATGGGGACTATCAGTTTTCGTTCCTATACTTGCAAATATGTTTCAATGTATCAATTATGTTAGTCAATGAACGATTTTTACAAGAAGTTTTCGACCCCGAAGCAGTACCATTGTACTGTAGAAATAGCAAAAAACAAAGACAATACGATGAGTTTCTAGTCCCTAGTTGGCATCCGCACACAAAAAAAAGAAAACAAGAAACACAAGAAATACAATATAATTATTTAATAATCAATAATTTGTACTTCTTGTATTTCTTGTTTTCCTTACTTTATCGGGCGGAATGAATCAAACGCTGATTACGCGGATTTCCACGGATTTAATTATAAGAAATCAGCGTTAATCGGCGTAATCCGCGTTTTAAAAAAGAGGAATGCGGGTGCCCAAAAAACTTAGCGCCTTAGCGGCTTAGCGTGAGGACTGAAGCGCGGCATCAAGGTTAGTTAAATTCGTAATAATTGAATGCGGATGCCTAATTAGTTAAATTCGCGCAATTCGTAGTTTTTGATAGGGGGATCAGGACTTGCGTGATTCCCCTGGGGCGGTGCCGAACTCGTCCTTGTAGCACTTGGTGAAGTAGGAGGGGGAGGCAAAGCCCACCTGATAGGCGATCTCGCTGACCGATAGCGTTGACTCTTGCAATAGCTTTTGGGCTTGGGCCAGCCTGGCTTTGCGCAGCAGGTCAACCGGGGTGTTTCCTGTCATGGCTTTGACCTTACGGTAGAGCTGCACGCGGCTCAGTCCCATAGTTGCCGCAAGATCCTCGACACTCAGATTGCTGTTGGACAGACGTTCTTCCACCAAATTCTTGAATCGGGCAATGAAGGTATCCTCGATGGGTGTCGGTGCAGATGCGGTGACCCTGGGTGCTGCTACAGGCTCGATTGCAGGTTTCATGCCCCACAGGTCTTTGAGTTGGTGTCGGCTTTGCAGCAGGTTGTCGATGCGGGCCAGCAGTAATTCCGGGGAGAAGGGTTTGGTGATATAGGCGTCGGCTCCACTTTCGTAACCCTCAATCTGGTGCTTCTCTAGTGCTCTGGCTGTGAGCAGAATGACGGGGATGTGGCTGGATATGTCGTCCTTCTTTATCTGCTGGCAGAACTCCAGTCCGTTCATCACGGGCATCATCACGTCCGACACAATCAGGTCGGGCACCTGCTCTCGGGCCAAGTCCAAACCCAGTTTGCCGTCCTCGGCTTCCAGCAGTCGGTATTACCCTTGCAGGATGGATCGCAGATAGGTGCGTATGTCGGCATTGTCATCGACGATGAGAACCGTGGGGGCGTCCTCGTCCTGTTCTGTGGCCGCAGCGGGGACAGCAATGGGGTGTGACACGGTAATAGCATCCACTTGGGCACTCGTCATCTCTTGGATGGGAGTTCCCACTTGGGCATCCAGCATCTTGTTAACGATGCCTGTCAGGTGATGGGTATTGCGGCGAACGATGGTAAAGAGTTCACGCGCCTCATCGCTCGCATTGCGGAAGTCATTGGTCCTTAACAATTGGTCCAGGGGACCTTGGATGAGCGTCAGCGGGGTGCGCAATTCGTGGCTCACCTGGGTATAGAAGTCCAATTGCTCTCGTTCCATTTCCATGCGCTCATCCTGGATGCGGGCCCGCTGCAGGTAGTACATGTAGATGCCGACAAGCAAAGCCAGCAACAGGAATATCGCGGCCAGGGCCACAAAGATAAGTGTGCGCTGGTTGCCCAGTTGAGCCTGGTATTCGTTGGCCTTCTCGTGCAATTGTTCAAGGTTATATGACTGGCGCATGATTTCCTCGCTCTCCATCAGCAGTACACGGGCATTCTCCTGGGTGACAAGTGCCGACATCAGCTTCGTCTCCTTCTTGTAGGGTTTCCCTTCAAGGATATCCACCGCCAGTTGCAACAGTTGGTCGCCGTGGGTGGGATAGATGTAGGATGCATCCAGCAGCGAATCCTGCACCAGCCTGATTCCTCCGTTCTCGCCTGGCAGGCCATCGATGCCACAGAACAGCGGCAACGGGCCTCCTGCCTCCTCAAAGGCCTTGCGGGCGCCCATCGCCGTGCGGTCGTTCATGCCGAACACCAGGTCGATTTTCTCTGCCCCCTTGTCCTTGTTGAGCCATTGCTTGACTGTGTTGTAGGCCGTCGGTTCGGTCCAGTCACCTTGCAAGGTCGCAACCACTTGGATGCCGGGATGCTCGGCTATGGCTTCCCTGAAGCCGTTGTGACGTTCAATGGCAGGCGAAGACCCTTTCAGTCCCATCACCTCGATGATGCGGCCACGTTCGTTCAGGCGTGTGGCGACATACTCGCCCATCAGGTGTCCCATCTCATAGTTGTCGGCACCCATATAGGCAGTGTATTTTTTTGTGTTGGTCTTGCGTTCAAACACAATCACAGGGATGCCCTTGTCATAGGCCCGGTCAATAGCCGGGGAAATCGTCGATACCTGGTTGGGAGCCACAATCAGCAGGTCAATCCCGGTCTCGACAAGGCTGTCAATCTGTTGGATCTGGCGCTCGTCGCTATCGTAGGCCACAGCAAAGCGCAATTCCACATTATCGTGGAAATAGGCGCCGATCTGCAATTCCGAGTTCTGCTTGTCACGCCAGATGTCGTCAGAACATTGCGACACCCCGATGCGGTACTTTTGCTCGTGGTGAGAGCATGAGGCCAACAGGCCTAAAAACATCAGTATAATAAAAGCAAAATGATAATATTTTCGCATTATTGTCAACTTTGTAGCCCGAAATACATTAAATAAATTAACGTGATGCTAATAAATAATCAATTAGCCTGCAAAATTGCTAAAAATCTAAAACATATCAAAATTTCCCGCCTGATATTTAAAAATCACCCCGTCAAAAAAGAGAGGATGAACCATAATTCCGTTATGGCTCACCCGCACAATCTGACTAATTTCAGCTAGCAGTTAGCGATTTTATATATAAGCTCATAATCAGTTTTCTAAGTTTAAGAATGGATGTGAATAGAACTTTTCACGAAATCATATAAACATATTTTCCCAGCAATCATCCAGCACCAAATACAAAAGACGCCAAAACTCAAAGAATTTCAGCGCCTTACGCTTTGTTTTCAGTACCCAGAGCCGCAATTGAGAATATTAAAACGGCTTAAATGGCATTCAATTGAAAACCCTTTAATTTTGCTTATTATCTATTGATTTTCAACATATTACAAAAACTCTCGGATTTAAGCGCATTTAAGCGTTTTGCAAGGTTTTTAGCAGATGTGGGGAAAATGTG
>CAMYUW010000097.1 GCA_947302275.1 uncultured Prevotellaceae bacterium | reverse complement strand
TTAAACTGCTTGCAACGCAAGCATAAACTTTAAACTGCTTGCAACGCAAGCATAAACTTTAAACTGCTTGCAACGCAAGCATAATTAAAACTTTTTTATTACCTTTGTGGGTGTGATATATTGAAATTATTAACCATTAATCCTGAAAAAATATGAAAAAGACTTTACTTACCCTCTTGATTGTGCTGATGGCAGCACTCGCTGCCCATGCCGACGTGGTCATCAACGCCACAAACTTTCCTGATGCGAACTTCCGCTCCTTCTTGCTGAATGAGTATCCCAGCGGTACCATCACCACGGCGCAGCTCAATGCCCGCGACTCGCTGTACCTGTATAACAAAGGCATCTCTAACTTGAAGGGTGTGGAGCATTTCACCCAGTTGACCTACCTGATGTGCTACTCCAACAATCTGACCTCGGTTGATGTGAGCCACAACACCAAGTTGATTTACCTCAACTTGGGTGATAACAAGCTGACCTCAATCAATGTGTCGTCTAATACTGCCCTGCAGGAGCTGTACCTCCAGCGCAACTCGTTTTCCTCCTCGATTAATGTGAGCAGTCACAGTGCCCTGAGGACATTTTGGGTGAATAATAACCCTAACTTGAAGGGCCTGTATTGCTGGCGCAACAACTTGACTAACTTTGTTGTGTCAGGCTGTACCTCGCTGACTGAACTCAAGTGCTACAACAATGCCAACCTTTCTACCATCGGAGGCCTGGCCGACTGCACCGAGTTGACTTATCTGGACTGCGAGGACTGCTCCATCAGCGACCTGAGCGCCGTCAGTGGCCTGACCAAACTGGAGACCCTGCTGGCGCGCAACAACCGGCTGAGCGGCACACTTGACGTGTCGTACCACAGTCACCTGAACAAGTTGCGCGTGTCGGGCAACACACAGTTGACCCAGCTCGATAGCTATAGTTGTGACTTGAACTCGCTTGACGTGTCGGGCTGCACGGGGTTAACCAAACTCAAATGCTACTACAATGATAATCTTGAGGCGATCGCGGGTTTGGCAAACTGTACCGCGTTGACCTATCTCGATTGCGAGGACTGTGCCATTACCGACCTGCCCGGTGTGGAAAATATGAGCAACCTGCAGACGCTGTGGTGCCGCAACAACCAGTTGACGATTCTCGCTGTCGACTATTTGAGCAAGTTGAAGTATCTTAGGGTTTCGGGCAACACCAACATGACAGAGCTCCACTGCCGTCATTGCAACTTGACCAGCTTTGATGTGACAAACTGTACCGCATTGACTTATTTGAATTGCAGCGACAATGCCTCACTCACCTCAATCACGGGTCTTTCCACTTGTACAGCGCTGACCTATCTCTCGTTCGAGTATTGTGCGATGACTTCTCTTGACGCGACCTTCTGCCCCGGCCTGCAGAATTTGTATTGTTACCACAACAACTTATCTGAGCTTAACGTGACGGGCCTGACGCAATTGGGACTGCTGAACTGTAAGGAGAACGAACAGCTTACCGAGATCACCGGTTTAGTGGACTGTACAAAGATGTACTACCTCGAATGCTCCGATTGTTCTCTCACCACATTGGATCTGAGGTACAAGGACGATTTGCAGGAAGTGTGGTGCCGCAACAATCAGCTCACCATTCTCTCGGTAAACGGTAAACCCAACTTGACGACACTGGTCGTCGGTGGCAATGAATTACTGGCTAATCTGCAGTGCTATGATTGTGCCTTGACCACCTTGGATGTTACTGGTTGCACTGCGCTCTCTTATCTAGACTGCGATAATAATCAATTGACTGAATTGGACGTCACAACGTGCCCTGCACTCAGGTTTCTCAATTTTAATGGCAACCAGCTGACCGAACTGGACATCAGCAACAATTCTGAAATCGAGGCCCTATGGTGCAATGACAACCAGTTGACAAGCCTGGACTTGAGTCGTTGCTCTAGCTTATTCTTTTCTCTTGACTGCCGCTACAACAATATCTCAGGCACCATTGATCTATCTAGGTATAGCGAACTGTACCAAGTGGTCTGCAATAATAATCAGATTTCGCAGTTGATTCTCGGTGAGCACGATGAACTTATAGACTTGTGGTGCAGTAATAATCAGTTGACAAGTCTGGACATCAGTGGCTGCAGTGCTCTCGAGAGACTTTATGCCAGTTATAACCAGTTGACTAGCCTGGATGCCAGCGGGCTCAGCAATCTTATAGATATGTATGTTCAATACAATCAACTCACCAGCCTGAAAGTGGACAACTGTACCAATCTGGTTTTATTAGTCAATTTCGGTAATTGCATCAAGGCCAGCCAGATGGGCCGTCTTGTCAATGGGCTCCCCACACGCAGCGACAATCAACATGGAGAACTTTATGTCAATGTCGATCAAGATTCCTCGGGAGAGATAGTCGAGGGGAATGTCATCACTGTCAGCCAGGTCAACCAGGCTGTTGCCAAGAATTGGGATATCTATAAATGGAATTGGGATAGTGAAGCGTGGGAAAACTATGCCGGCAGCAATGGCTTGCCTGGCGATGTGAACGATGACGGCAATGTGACTATCGCCGACGTGACCGCCCTGATCGATTACCTGTTGAGCGGTGGAGCCAGTACCGTCAATGATGCTAATGCCGACGTGAACGATGACGGCAGTGTGACCATCGCCGATGTGACCGCCCTGATCGATTACCTGTTGAGCGGTGGAGCCAGTACCGTCAATTATGCTAATGCCGATGTGACTGCCCCAGCAGCACATTCAGCCTCAGCATCGAAGCCCCTCATCCCACACAAGGAACTTGTCCTTGACAAGCAAAATGCTCGCGTTCCTCGCAGATAAGAAATCAGTGATGCATCCGCATTCTTTTCTCAAGCAACTATTAATTGATTAAACGAAAAGGAAAACAATAAACACAATAAGTACAATTCATTAATTATCAAATAATTATATTGTATCAATTGTATTTGTTGTTTTCCTTTTTCTAGTATGTAGGTACTGATTCTGCGAGCCTCTTGTGAGCAAAACCTAAAAATACTTAGCGGCTTTGCGTCTTAGCGTGAGGCCCCTGCGCATGGAGAAAAAGGGAAGACAATAAGTAATAAATACTATGCTATCCAGCGTGGTGCAATATTGAAGACAAGAAAGACAAGAAACACAAATTAATTGATTATCAAATAAATATAAAAAATTGTCCTTGTTGTCTTTCTTGTCTTCTTTACTTTATCGGCCGGAATGAATCAAACTCGGATTGCGCGGATTAACGCTGATGATTTTTAATTTAATCCGTGAAAATCAGCGAAATCCGCGTTTTATTAACTATTACCCACGCATGGAAAATGTGGAAAAAACGAAAAACCTAAGTTGTCTAAGTTGTTCAAGTTGTTTGAAAAAGGCTTTGTGGCTTAGCGTGAGGTTTATGAATTAGACAGGAGGTGGTCGATGAGGGCGGTGACGTCGCTGATGCTGACGTTGCCGTCGCCGTCTACGTCGGCAGCCTGGGCATTGACATTTCCTGCCAGCCCGCTCAGCAGATAATCAATGAGCAAGGTGACGTCGCTGATGCTGACGTTGCCGTTCCCGTCCATATCCCCAGGGACCACCTGTGGGGGTGTTGACGAGGTGATGGGGGTGAGTTCGATGGCCTTGATGGAAATGCAGTCGGAAATAGTGCCGTCCCATGAAGTGAAACGGAGGACAGCGCTTGTCAGACCTTGTGGCACAGCGATGGAATAGGAGAGTGTTACTATGGACGATGTCGAGCTTGTCAGGGTCGTCACGGAATCTTGAGGTTCCTCGGAGGGCGTGTCTAACGCAGTTGTCAAAGTGCAACCTGTGCCTTGTGACTTGCCCTTGACAACCACTGCGATGCTGTCCAACCCTGCACAGGAGAATTCGGGTGATGTGAGTGTAAGAGCGTTTCCCTGGCTGGTCACATACAGGGACAATCCCCGTGAGAAGGAGGATTCGGTAATCACTCCGCCAGAGTAGGTCCACCCTGCGAAGGAGTTATAGGCAAATTGAGGCAGAGACTGTGACGCTGCAATCAGTGTGGCTGTGAAGGCGCACATCAGGGTGATCATCTTTTTCATCTTGTTCAGTGTTTTTTTCAGGTACAAAGGTAGTGGTTTTTTTGATGCGTTCTTGCCGGGGTCTGCTGTTTTCCTGTGTCCGGGAAGCTTAAAAACACCGAGAGGCAATAAATCTTTTAGAAAAAAACGTTTGCTTCCAAAAAAATGACTAACTTTGCCCAAAACTAAAAACCATTAATTAACCTGCTTTTCAGCTATTAGCTTATAGCCGTTAGCTATCAGCCGATTGCGAAAGCCAAAAATCTTTATAAAATAAAAAGTGGAAAACGAAATCCTGGCTCTTAACGCCAATCAGGTAGTGGCCTACCTGCAGAAAGAACCCCGCGAGTTTACCAAGGCCGACATCATCCGCTTCATTGAGGAAAACAACATCCGCATGGTCAACTTCATGTATCCCGGCGGTGACGGCAAGTTGAAAACTTTGAATTTTGTCATCAGCAGCAAGGACTATCTGCGCACCATCCTGTCTTGTGGTGAGCGCGTCGACGGTTCCAGCCTGTTCAGCTTCATCGAGGCCAGCTCCAGTGACCTGTATGTGCTGCCCAGGTTCAGCACCGCCTTCCTCGATCCGTTTGCCGAGATTCCCACGTTGTGCCTGCTGTGCTCGTTCTTTGACAAGGACGGCAATCCGCTGGAGAGTTCTCCCGAGCAGACGTTGAGGAAAGCCGCAAAGGCCTTCCGCGAGACGACCGGAATGGAATATGAGGCCATGGGTGAGCTTGAGTACTATGTTATCCGCCCCTCGGTAGCCTATTATCCCGCCCGTGACCAGCACGGCTATCACGAGTCGATGCCCTATGCCAAGACCAACGGTTTCCGCCAGCGCTGCATGGATTACATCGCCAAGGCAGGTGGCCAGATCAAGTACGGCCACAGTGAGGTGGGTAACTTTGAACAGGACGGTGTGGTGTATGAGCAGAACGAGATCGAGTTCCTGCCCGTGCCCGTGCTCGATGCTGCCGACCAGCTGATGGTGGCCAAGTGGGTAATCCGCAATCTCGCCTTCCGTGAGGATCTGAACGTAACCTTTGCTCCCAAGATCACCACGGGCAAGGCCGGTTCGGGTCTGCACATCCACATGCGCTTGATGAAGGATGGCCGCAACATGATGATCAACGACAAGGGTGTCTTGAGCGATGAGGCCCGCAAGGCCATCGCCGGCATGATGGAGCTGGCTCCCGCAATCACCGCCTTTGGCAACAAGAATCCGATGTCTTACTTCCGTCTGGTTCCCCACCAGGAGGCTCCCACCAACGTATGCTGGGGTGACCGCAACCGCTCGGTTCTCGTGCGCGTGCCTCTGGGCTGGACTGCCGGTGCCGACATGTGCCGCGCTGCCAACCCGCTGGAGCCCGCCAGCAATTTTGACACCACCCAGAAGCAGACCGTCGAGATGCGCTCGCCGGACGGCTCAGCAGACATCTATCAGCTGCTTGCCGGCTTGTGCGTAGCTTGCCGCCACGGCTTCGAGATGGAAAATGCCCTCGAATTGGCCGCCAAGACCTATGTTGATGTCAACATCCACGATGCCGCCAATGCCGACCGTCTCAACGAGCTCGACTGCCTGCCCGACAGCTGCGTCGCCAGTGCCGACTGTCTGGAGAAACTGCGTGCCGCATTTGAGGAGAAGGGCGTATTCAGTGCCCACATGATTGATGGCATCATCGAGCAGCTGCGTTCCTTCAACGACCGCACCCTGCGCCACGACATCGAGCACGATCCCAAACGCACTTCTCAGCTCGTCAACGAGTACTTCCAGTGCGGTTGATTTTTTAGACAACAAAGACAACACAACCAACAACAAGAAGGGACAACCAATCGGCGTCGTCCCTTTTCCTGTTTTCGTCAATGGGACACCCAAGTCATTTGCGACAGTGTTTTCTTA
>CAMYUW010000096.1 GCA_947302275.1 uncultured Prevotellaceae bacterium | reverse complement strand
GCGGCCTGTGCCACAGTGGCATACAGCGCAAATGCCGTCATCAAAAACAGTTGTAGGACTCTTTTCATTTTAAATTGCACTATAATCGGACAAATTTACCAATAAATTCCGAGAAATCCCGCATATCAGAAGTTATTTATATTTAATTTGGCCAAATGCCAGCCTTTTGCCCAAGTCTTCGACTCTGAAAAGCGGCACCTTGCAATCACACGTTGCACCAAGCCATCCGTTAGCCGGGCAACGTTGCAAGCTGAAGTAACTGGCCATATGGGCACTGCGCTTGGTCAAGATCTGATTTGTGACCCATTGTGTGCGCTCAACCACGTCGATGACTTGATTGATAAACGACTCAGGTATCTCGAAATATCATCTCGAAGCCTACGCCGAAAAAGCTAAAAGGGGGGTACATAAGGGGGTAGCACCGAGAAGTAACAAAAAAATAAGCGGCTGAATTTCAGTCGCTTATTTTGTCGGTTGTGGAGCATAGCGGACTCCATCCATGGATATGATATGTCATGATAATTTCATCATAAATCACTGAATGTCTGATATATAATTCAAATCAATCAGACATGGCCTGACAATGTATTGACATTATTTTACCATTTTTATGACAACAGAATGACAACGGAATAAATTTCTTTTGTATCTTTGCAGAACAAAATTACAATAAAAATGGCAGGCATACAAATATCAATCAGCAAAGGTGGTGGAGCAGAAGCAGAAGTGCGCTTCCGCTTTAGCGCGACGCAGACCATAAAACCTTTTTTCTCTACTGGCATCCATATCATTAGGGAGTACTGGTCGCCCAAGACGCAAAAACTGAGTACGTCAATCAAACAGGTGCCTGATGATGATCAACGTGAGCGGAACGCGAAAATCAACAAAAGAATAACCAACCTTAAAGCCCACCTGCTTGAAGCCTATACCGCGCAGGGCGGTCTCAACGGAAGGAGTTCAGAAGAACTGAAATTATGGCTCTTGGAGGAGACGAACAATTTCCTGCATCCTAAAAAATCAGAAACTAAAAAGAAGAAAAACAAGACACTCATGCAAATTGTGCATGAATTCTGCTTGGATGGCAAGGAAGGAAGATTGCTGAATGATAACGGAGAACGCCTCAAGCCGAGTTCCGTCCGTGTCTATGCCCAGGTTGAGGGCTGGCTTAAGAAGTTTTGCAAACATTCTTCCGTGGCCGATTATGAAACTGATGAGCTTAATGAGCGTTGGTATGCCGCGTTCGTGAAATTCCTGTACGACCAGGGACTGCGTAAAAATAGTGTAGGAAAGCACATCAAGAGCCTGAAGACTGTTCTGCGCAAACGAATCGACGATCCCGAGCAGGCGGCCAAGTGCGCCTTCATTGTTCGTGGCAAGTGCAAGGTGCTGCACGAGCGAGTGAAGAATGTGTATCTCGACGAGAACAAGCTTCACGTGATGGCCAATGCCCGTTTAAACGGCTACATGGATCGTGTAAGGGACCAATTCTTGCTGTTGTGCTGGACCGGCCAACGATATAGTGATTTGGGTCAACTTATCCCGGACAATATCGATACAACAGATGATGGGAAGCACCGCTTTTTCAAAGTCAAACAAACAAAGACGGGTGCTCTCGTATATATTCCAGTATTGCCCGAAGTAGAGCCATTGCTGGAAAAATACAGGGATGGCTTTCCGGCTCCTATCAGTAATCAAAAGTTCAATAACTTCATCAAGGATGTCTGCAAGACTATCTCAGAAACGGATGATGGCAAAGAGGCGGGTTTTGATGATATAGTGGAGTTAGAACGGACATTGAATGCCGAGAAGACTACGTTAAGCGAGAAATTCTATAATCTCGTGACTTCTCACAGCGGCCGTCGCAGTTTCGCTACTAATATGTTTGAACGCAACTGGCCGACACAAATCATCATGGGCATCACCGGCCATGAGACAGAGGAGGTGTTTAGGATTTATATCGAGAAAGATCCCGAGGAACTAAGAAAACACCAAATCGAGTCATTCTTCAAATTCTTTGACAATGGACAACAATAGCATGACATAATACATCGAGAAACAATGGCAAAAGAAGAACCCAATAAGAGAAAACTCACCGAGGAGGAAATCAATGATCGTTTGGAGACTTACGTTAATTACGCTTATGTGAAAGTCACGCCACATGTCACTACTAGTGAAAGAGGCATAGAATTGAAAATAGAGGAGTTTGGCAGGCCGTTTGGCGGGGATGAGGACGAGCTTAAGCGCCTTAGCGACGCCACTGCAGGGTTTAACCCTGTGATGATGCAAATGTTGATTGACCTATTGCAGCAGATCAACCAAGAAACGATGCAGAATGCATTCGATTATGTGCTCAAATGCATCAAGCTCTCTCCAAACTATCATGGTGATATTCCTCAGATATATTATCTTGAGAAGCCCATTTCCAGTGGCCAGGCGATCGTCAATTCGTCGCCTATTTATCAATTTGCTGTCAAAGAACTGTCACACCGACTGGAACAGCTGGGCATTCCCCACGCTATTGACATAAGTGTGTCGCCGTCTGAAAAGAACGACAGACAACCCGAGATCCAACCCGAGATCCAGCCTAAGATCCAGCCCGAGATCCAGCCCGAGAATCAGAAAACGTTCACGTTTTCCAAAACGGAGAGGGTAAAGAAGATCCATGCCTACCTGGTCGAGACCGGCGTTATCAAGACCTGTGACTATGAGGAATTCTTCGTTTGGGTCAAGAATGGCCATTTTCCCGCGGACATCATTCGGGCAAAAAATAAAGTAAAGTTCTACTATGCCCTGGAACAAATCTCATCACTTATCATTGATGAGGTCAAGAACTGGAAAAAGTCAGTCTTGACAGATGGCCAATGGAACACGCTGAGTTCTTCTAAGTCCTCCAATCAGTCCCATATTGCGAAACAATGGCTGCGTGACTTCCCCTGAAAATGTACGGGAATTATGCATAGGTTATATTTCTTATAAAAATATTTTTCTTTACTTATATAGCTAAGTCCTGTAATCCAAGCGATTACGGGACTTTTCTTGATTGGCTTCATTGTCCGTTTTTCTTATAAAATCATTCGTTTTGATTATACATTTGGGTGTGAACTTTGCAATGCCGATGACAACGGAGTCAAGGCATTAAAAAATTTACTACTATGAAATTAACTAATCTAATCCTGCTTACGGAGGACGATTACAATCAGTTGGCAGAAACGATTGCTAATCGCGTCATCCAACAATTGCAAGGAAAAACACACAATGTTGAACAACCCAAGTCTGATGACGGCTTTGTCTTTCAGGAAGAAGCTGCTAAATTACTCAAGGTAAGCCTGCGCACGCTTATCCGATGGGACAAGAGTGGCTATCTGCCCAAACGCCATGTTGGGCGACGTGTAGCCTATCGTCGTGAAGACATCAATCGCCTGGCAGGAGCAGGCCAATGCCATGATTAGCGAATTGATGATACCTCTCTGCTTTTTGACATTGCGGAGAGGTGTCCTCATATGCGTACTTTGCAGAATAATCTTAATATTCTTGTACCATGAATGATTTTTCTGAAAACTCACCCACGGGCAATGTCATTGACCCGATGAGTGCGGCGATGTTAGCCGCTAAAAACGGAAAAGAACGTCCAACGGCTGACCAGTATGCCGCTAATGGCCAGCTCGTGCCCGAATCGCTGCGCATGCTGCATGACGTTATCACTGCCGCAACGGCCTATGAAAGTGAGGCAGACCAGATTGACCCCGGCGCTGTAAAGGACATCCTTGATGCTGGGCGCATCACGCCCGAGGAAGTGGACAACGATGACTGCGACGAGGTGCCCATCCTGTATGCCGGCAGTAAAGAATCGCCGATGATGACTCTGCAAAACTTCTCGGTCATCATCGGTGTACCAGGTACACGCAAGACATTCGGCTGCCTACTGCTGGTGGCCGAATACTTGAGTGCATGCACCCGCCCACGTTCCAACTATTTCGTCCGTGCCGATGCCGAGCCGGGCCGTGTGCTGTGGATTGACACGGAGCAAGGCAGAGGCAGGGCACGACGCATCAAACGCCGCATGAGGCGTATTCTTGACTCTGATGCCGCTTTGCTTGAAGTCTTCGACCTGCGCGAAATAGACCCGCCCAAGCGCCTGATGGCGTGTGCACTGGCTATCGAGCAGTATCGTCCGTCTCTCGTGGTCATCGATGGCATCGCCGACTTGTGCAATGATCCCAACCACATTGTTGAGGGTGCCATCATCCAGCAGTTTGTGATGAAGTTCTCTTCACACTACAACTGCCACATCCTCACTGTCATCCACGCCAATCTGAATGACGTGATGAGCGGGGGAAAGGTGCTGCGTCCGCGTGGCCATGCCGGCTCTAACCTGTACCGCAAAACTGAAACGGCCATGGTCTTCAACGCCGATGGCGAGATAACGAAAGTCTCCTTCGAGAAGGCCCGTGGAAAGCGCCCAGAGGACTTTTGTTTCAAAGTGAACGACCAGGGCTTGCCCGAGGTGGTGGGCGCGCCACAGCAGGACGATGGCCCCTCGATGCGCCAGCAAATACGTTATGATGCAATCGCTAACTACTGCCGCAAGTTTCCCAATGGTTGTCGTTATGCCGACTTGATTAAGGAGATTAAACGAGCGTTCGACAAGGGTGATCGCACTGCCAAGGAAGACATCAAACAGACCATGGAAGCTGGCCTGATTGTCAAGCGCGACAATGGTCTGTATTATGCAGCCGATGGTGAAGCCACGTAGGTGAGGTGCAATTTATATCACCCCCTATAAAGGGGGTGTAATATATAAACTGCACCACCCCACGACACCGGAGCGATTGCACAAGTAGTGAAGTAATCATAATTACCGTTGCACCAACAACTCTAAAATAACAGAAACCAATGAAACGCACTTTTTCTTCTCACACTGCCAGCGATTATGACTGGAACGACATCCTGCGTCAGGTGGACGTGATGCAGGTTGGTGGCCTGGATGACCACGAGACTTGGTACCGGGCCTGCTTGTCGCTGCGTGCAGCAGCCATCGAGTCACCAGCCGATGAGGAAACCTTGCGGGAGCTGTGGCTCTCGTTGAGCCGTAATAGTGGCGGCTATAAGGGCGACCGTGACGTGATGACGCAATGGCGCAGCTGCCGCACACCGTCACGAATCTCCCCAGGCACCATCATTGCCCATCTGCGGGCGAATGGTGTGACGATGACACGAGGTCACCACTCGCTTCCCTATATTCCACGTCGTGTTGCACCAGTAGTGCAATCACGACCGGAGCCGATCTACTACGAAGAGAGATGGGAGGATTACCAACGCACGACTCGGCCTAATGTGATTGAAATGTCCAACCTGTACAGATTTCTCAAGAGCCTTTATCCTGGCACTCATGAAGCGTTCAAGCGCTACGAAGTGGGGTATGACGGCCGCCGCACGATGTTCCGCTACCTGGACGTCAACCATCGTCTGCGCCAGATCAAGGCAATGGCTTACTGCAGCGACGGACACCGAGACAAATCGATATATCCGCTCATATATCGCAAACAGCCCCAAGATGGCCAGCGTGCCGAATTGGTTTACTTTGGGGAGCACCTGCTTGCGCGGCATCCCGACTTTCCTGTAGCCGTCGTAGAGAGTGAGAAAACAGCCATCATCGCCTCGATGGTGATTCACGGCGTGATTTGGTTGGCAACAGGCTCAAAAAGCAACCTCAATGCACTGAGTGAGCGCAGCGTGCTGAATGGCCGTGATGTAACACTCTATCCTGATGCCGACGCCATTGCCGATTGGCGCAAAATCGCCCAGCAGCACCACTGGCACGATGCCTCTCTGCTCATCCCCGATTACGAGTCTCTGCTTACTGCCATCGCCCCGACTGCCGACATTGCCGACTACTTCGTCAGCAAGTCAGAGTCAACCCGCAATTCCTCCCATTAATGCTTAATGAGGTGCGCTCTTCTCCTGCTGGTATTCGCTTGTCAGTCGATGAGGCGGTAGATCATGGCGTAGTTGATGGCCTCGGTGATG
>CAMYUW010000095.1 GCA_947302275.1 uncultured Prevotellaceae bacterium | reverse complement strand
TGGAGAAGCAGCAGCGCTCGACGGGTATCCCCGAGGAGGACATCATCAACATCGCTATCCACTCGATGGGTCTGGACGACTTGAAGCCTTTTGACCCCAACGAGAAGGTCATCGAGTTCATGCTCGAAGCCGACAACAAGTCCGGCAACCGTCTGGTGGATCTCACCGTAACCGGATTTGCCGATGAAACTTCACGCGAATCCCCCGCTCCTGGTGGCGGTTCTATCAGCGCTTATATGGGTGCCCTGGCGGCTTCGTTGGGCACGATGGTTGCCAACCTGTCAAGCCACAAGCCCGGTTGGGACGACCGTTGGCATGAGTTCAGCGTATGGGCCGACAAGGGCCAGGCCCTCAAGGTCGAGTTGCTCCACCTCGTTGACGAGGACACCGACGCATTCAACCGCATTATGGCAGCATTCGGTATGCCCAAGAAGACCGAGGAGGACAAGGCTGCCCGCACTGCCGCTATTCAGGATGCCACCCTGTATGCCACTCAAGTGCCCTTGCGCACAATGAAGGCTTCGTTCAAGGCATTCGAGATCTGCCGCGCTATGGTCGAGACCGGCAACCCCAACAGCGTGACCGATGCTGGCGTGGGTGCCCTGGCAGCACGTGCCGCTGTTATCGGTGCTGGAATGAACGTTAAAATCAATGCATCGAGCCTCACCGACCGAGCTGTTGCCGAGGAACTCATTGCCGAGGCCAACAACTTGGTTGCCAAAGCCAATGCCGAGGAGGCCGAAATCACCGCCATGGTTGAAGAGAAAATCAAGTAAAGAAACAAGGGAGTAGAAACTAAAAACTATAATAAGATGACCAAAGAAGAATTCATTGCCGATATTCGCGGTGGTATTCCCGAGGAATTGCCCGAAATGCAGGCCTATGACACCGAGATCAATCATGCGCCCAAGCGCAAGGACATCCTCACCCCCGAGCAGAAAAAACTCGCCTTGAGGAATGCTCTGCGTTACTTCCCTAAGAAACTCCATGCCGCTCTGGCACCCGAGTTTGCAGAGGAGTTGAAGAAGTATGGCCGCATCTATATGTACCGCTATCGTCCCAAATATGAGATGTATGCCCGTCCCATCGACGAGTATCCCGCACGCTCACGTCAGGCTGCCGCCATCATGCTGATGATTCAAAACAACCTGGATCCCCGCGTGGCACAGCATCCCCATGAGCTGATCATCTACGGTGGCAATGGTGCCATCTTCCAGAACTGGGCTCAGTACCGCCTGGTGATGAAATACTTAAGCGAGATGACTGATGAGCAGACGCTCGTTATGTACTCAGGACACCCCCTGGGTCTGTTCCCCTCGCACAAGAATGCGCCCCGCGTGGTGGTGACCAACGGTATGGTGATCCCCAACTACAGCAAGCCCGACGACTGGGAGCGTGACAACGCCCTGGGCGTAAGCCAATATGGTCAGATGACCGCTGGTTCATATATGTACATCGGTCCGCAGGGTATCGTGCACGGCACGACCATCACGGTGCTCAATGCTGCTCGCAAGCAACTCGTGAAGCGCGGACAGAAGGGTGGCGACATCCATGGTATGCTGTTCGTGACTGCTGGTTTGGGCGGCATGTCTGGCGCTCAGCCCAAGGCTGGTAACATCGCTGGTGTTGTAAGCGTTACTGCCGAAATCAATCCTCTCGCCGCCGAGAAGCGCTACGAGCAGGGTTGGGTAGATGAACTTCACAACAACCTTGATGAACTTATTCCCGCCATCCGCAAAGCTGTCGCTGACAAGCGCACCGTTTCGATGGCTTATGTAGGCAACGTTGTTGACCTGTGGGAGCGCCTCGCTGCCGAGGATATGCACGTTGACTTGGGTAGTGACCAGACCTCGCTCCACAACCCATGGGCCGGTGGCTACTATCCCGTGGGCTTGACCCTTGAGGAAAGCAAGCAGATGATGGCCGAGGATCCCGACCGTTTCAAGGAATGCGTGCGTGAGTCGCTGCGTCGCCAGTGTGCCGCTATCAACAAGTTGGCCGACAAGGGTATGTACTTCTTTGATTACGGCAATGCCTTCCTGCTCGAGTCGAGCCGTGCTGGTGCCGACATCATGACGGCAGACGGCAAGTTCCGTTATCCGTCCTACGTTCAGGACATCATGGGCCCGATGTTCTTCGACTACGGCTTCGGTCCCTTCCGCTGGGTGTGCACCTCTGGCGACCCCAAGGATCTGGAAACTACCGACCGCCTTGCCGCTCAGGTACTCGAGGAAATCCGCAAAGATGCTCCCGAGGATATCCAGGGACAGATGGACGACAATATCCACTGGATCAAGGAGGCTGGTCCCAACCACCTGGTTGTAGGCTCTCAGGCCCGCATCCTGTACGCTGACGCTGAAGGCCGTGCTAAAATCGCTTTGGCATTCAACGACGCTATCCGCAGTGGCGAACTGAGTGCTCCCGTCGTGCTTGGTCGTGACCACCACGATGTATCGGGCACCGACTCGCCCTTCCGCGAGACCAGCAACATCTATGACGGCTCGCAGTTCTGCGCCGACATGGCTGTGCAGAATGTCATCGGTGACTCCTTCCGCGGTGCCACGTGGGTAAGTATCCACAACGGTGGCGGTGTAGGCTGGGGCGAAGTTATCAATGGTGGCTTCGGTATGGCCATCGACGGTAGCGAGGATTCAGCCCGCCATATCCGCGAGATGCTCTTCTGGGATGTGAACAACGGTATTGCACGCCGCAGTTGGGCTCGCAACAAGGGCTCGATGGACGCTATACGTCGCGAAATGGAGCGCACGCCCGAATTGACCGTCACCATGCCTAACCTGGTTGACGACGATGTCATCGACAATGCTGTAACCATCTTTTAATGATTGAATAACCTAAACAATATCAAAACATATAATATGACACATCAAATCAGTGCCGAGCATCTCACGGTCCAGAAGATCGCCGAGATCATCGAAGGCCATCATACGCTCAAACTCAGTGACGATGCCATCCAACGCATCACCCACTGCCGCGAATACCTCGATAAAAAAATTGCCGAGAGCGAGAAACCCATCTACGGTGTGACCACGGGTTTTGGCTCGCTGTGCAAGATTTCCATCAGCAACGACCAGTTGTCGCAGCTGCAGATCAACCTGATGATGTCTCACGCCTGTGGCGTGGGCGAACGCGTGCCTAACGACATCGTCAAGATCATGATTCTGTTGAAGGTGCAGTCACTCAGCTACGGTTACTCGGGCGTGAAACTCGACACCGTCGAGAGGCTCATCGACCTGTTCAACAACGACGTTTATCCTATCGTCTATAAGCAGGGTTCAGTGGGCGCTTCAGGCGACCTCGTGCCGCTGGCTCACCTGTGCCTGCCCATCGTGGGCCTGGGAGAAGTGGAATACAAGGGCGAGCGCATGAGTGGTGCCGACCTATGCAAGAAGATGAACTGGGAGCCTGTAAAATTGGGTTCCAAGGAAGGTCTGGCCTTGCTTAACGGTACACAGAACATGAGCGCTCACGCCGTGTGGGCTCTCATCAAGGCTGAGCGCCTGAGCAAGTGGGCCGATGTCATCGCAGCCATCTCTCTGGAGGCTTACGATGGCCGCATCGAGCCGTTCACCCATGCCGTTCACGCCGTACGTCCCCACCAGGGTCAGATTGAGACCGCAGCCCGTATGCGCGAACTGCTTGACGGCAGCGAGCTCATCCGCCAACCTAAGGTGAACGTGCAGGATCCTTACTCGTTCCGCTGCATCCCGCAGGTTCACGGTTCGGTGAAGGACACCATCCGCTACGTCGGCTCGGTCATCGATACCGAAATCAACTCGGCAACCGATAATCCTACCGTTTGCCCCGATGAGGATCTCATCATCTCGGCTGGTAACTTCCACGGTGAGCCCATCGCTATGCCGATGGACTTCCTGTGCATTGCTATGGCCGAACTGACCAATATCTCGGAGCGCCGTACCTACAAATTGGTGTCCGGCACCCGTGATCTGCCCAGTTTCCTCGTGGCTCAGCCTGGTGTGAACAGCGGTTTCATGATTCCTCAATACACCGCTGCTGCTATTGCCAGCCAGAGTAAGACGTTGTGTATGCCTTCATCGGCCGACACCATCCCCACCTCGCAGGGTCAGGAAGACCACGTGAGCATGGGTGCCAATGCAGGTGTGAAGCTGTGCAAGGTGGTTGAGAACGCCGAGCGCGTACTGGCCATTGAGCTGTTCAATGCTGCCCAGGCATTGGAGTTCCGTCGCCCGTTGAAGTCATCGCCCGTTCTGGAGCGCGTATTCGCCAGCTACCGCAAGTGCGTCCCCTTCATCAACGAGGACCAGCCCATGTATCCGCATATCGCCAAGTCTGTAGAGTTCTTGCAGAATGAAAAGATTGATTAAAAATATCGCTTGTCTGGCAGGCGTGGACTTCGACAAGAAGCCATGCCTGCGTGGCAGTGAGATGGCAACACTCAACTGTGTTAACGATGCTTGGCTGCTCGTTGACGGCGACCGCTTCGAGTCGTGGGGAGAGATGGCAGCAATGCCTACTCCCGAGGACGATTGGGACGTCATCGATGCCATGGGTGGCACAGTGATGCCCTCGTGGTGTGACAGCCACACCCACATCGTGTATGCCGGCAGTCGTGAAGGCGAGTTTGTGGACAAAATCCGCGGACTCTCCTATGCTGAGATTGCCCGCCGTGGTGGCGGTATTCTCAACTCGGCTGACCGCCTGCACCTCTTGAGCGAGGACGAACTTTACACCCAGGCTATGCGCCGCGTGAAGGAAATCATCGCTAAGGGAACTGGCGCCGTCGAAATCAAGAGCGGTTACGGACTGAACACCGAGGACGAGTTGAAGATGTTGCGCGTTATCCGCCGCATCAGTGAGACTTCGCCCATCAAGGTGGTATCCACTTTCCTGGGAGCCCATGCTGTAGGGCGCGAATACACAGGCCGTCAGGGCGAGTATGTAGATATGCTCATCCGTGAGATGATTCCTGAAGTGGGTAAGCAAGGCTTGGCCGATTTCATCGACGTATTCTGTGATGAGGGCTTCTTCACCCCTGACGAAACTTCACGTATTCTTGAAGAAGGCGCCAAGTGGGGCATGAGACCCAAGATTCATGTTCAGGAACTAGCACCGTCTGGCGGTGTCGAGGTCGGCGTTAAGCACAATGCTGTTTCGGTTGACCATTTGGAGAGCATGATAGATGAAGACATCGAGATGCTCAAGGGCACCAGCACCATTCCTACAGGACTGCCAGGTACTTCGTTCTTCCTGAACATGCCGTTTGCACCCGCACGCAAGATGATTGAGGCAGGACTGCCAGTAGCCACTGCCAGTGACTACAACCCCGGCTCAACACCCAGCGGTGACATGAAGTTTGTCGTTTCCCTGGCTTGCATCAAGATGCGTCTGCTGCCTGCCGAGGCCATCAATGCGGCCACCATCAACACCGCAGCAGCAATGGATCTGAGCAAGGACTATGGCAGCATCGCTAAGGGTAAGGTCGCCAATTTCTTCATCACCGACCCCATCCCCTCAATCGACTTTATCCCATACTCCTACACTACGCCCATCATCGCGAGGACCTTCCTCATGGGCCAAGAGATGAAGTAATTCATTCCACACTTTCTTATACAAGTGAGAGGCAAAGCTTTATCGCATTGCCTCTCATTAGTTTATTCACGGTAATAAAAGTGCTCAAGCATAACTCCACAATACATGAGCTTAAGATTTAAGTGAATCGTATTGTTTAATTAATGCCTTGCAGCAACATATCAATCAAATCAGTTACATCACTGATTGTCACAGCGTTGTCACCATTCACATCTGAACAAATTTCACATATATCCCCACCGCCGAGCAAGAAGTCGATGAGTACAGTCACATCACTGATGCTCACATTGCCGTCATGGTTCACATCACCAAGTGAGTATCCATGGTCTTCTCCATGAAGGGTAACGGTTTTGGCCTTACTCCACTCGCTCCAACTGTCATCGGTGTAATGGGCCTTCACCCTGTAGAAGTATGTGCCACCTGCGGTCAAATTCTTGACAGTGTAGAACTTGTCGGGGGTAATACCGGTAATCAAGCGATAATCGG
>CAMYUW010000094.1 GCA_947302275.1 uncultured Prevotellaceae bacterium | reverse complement strand
ATGCGCATCGTGGAACTGGACAAGCAGCGCCGTGCACTGCAGAAACAACGCGACGACAACGCCGCTGTACTTAATAAGATGGCCGCTCAGATTGGTGCCCTCATGAAACAGGGCAACCGCGAAGAGGCCGAGAACGTCAAGGCCCAGGTGGCTGGCCTCAAGACTGCCAACAAGGAGATTGACGACAACCTCACCGCTGCTCAGGATGAGATTACCGAGATCCTGCTCAGCGTCCCCAACGTTCCCTATAGCGGCGTGCCCGAGGGCAAGACCGCCGAGGACAACGTGGTGGAGAAGACGGGTGGCAAGATGCCCGAGCTGCCCGAGGATGCCCTTCCGCATTGGGATTTGGCCAAGAAATACAACCTCATTGATTTTGACCTTGGTGTCAAGATTACAGGTGCTGGATTCCCCGTCTATGTGGGTAAGGGCGCACGCCTGCAGCGTGCCTTGGTTCAATTCTTCCTCGACGAGGCAGGCAAGGCCGGTTATGTCGAGATTGAACCGCCCTTTGTTGTCAACGAGGCTTCAGGTCTGGGAACAGGTCAGTTGCCCGACAAGGAGGGACAGATGTACCACTGCCAGGTGGATAACTTCTACCTCATCCCCACTGCCGAGGTGCCCGTGACCAACATGTACCGTGACGTCATCATCCCGCAGGAGGAACTGCCCAAGAAGAATTGTGCCTTCTCGGCATGTTTCCGTCGTGAGGCAGGTTCTTATGGTAAGGACGTGCGCGGCTTGAACCGTCTGCACCAGTTTGACAAGGTCGAGATCGTGCGTATTGAGAAACCCGAGGACTCCTACGCTGCCCTCGAGGAGATGAAGGACCATGTCCAGGGCCTGCTCGAGAAACTCGAGTTGCCGTGGCACATCCTGCGTCTGTGTGGTGGTGACATGAGCTTTACCAGCGCCATCACCTTTGACTTTGAAGTGTGGTCGGCTGCCCAGAAGCGCTGGCTCGAGGTGAGCAGTGTCTCCAACTTCGAGACCTATCAGGCCAATCGCCTGAAGTGCCGTTACCGTGGCGACGACAAGAAGACTCACCTGTGCCACACCCTTAACGGTTCGGCACTGGCACTGCCGCGCATCGTGGCCGCCCTGCTGGAGAACAACCAGACGCCCGAGGGTATCCGCATTCCCGCCGCCCTGCAGCGTTACACTGGCTTCGACATCATCGACTAAAGGTATAAAATCAAAATAAGAAAACAATAAATACAATAATGACAATTTGTTGATAGCAACACGATAATTGTTTTTATTGTACTTATTGTTTTCTTTTTATATGGATTTGTATATGGATAGGAAAGCCTGGCCCGACTACTTGAAGTTTATCGCGATGTTTCTCGTGGTGGTCTATCACACGCCTCCGCGCTATGATACCGCCCATGAGGTCGCCCTCTTCAATATGGGAGCGCCGGTCTTTTTCTTTGCTGCGGGCTATCTGTTCGATATCGCTAAGCAGAAAGGTTTTCTTACCTTCCTGCGTCGCCGTGCAAGCCGGATTCTGATACCTTATACCACATTTTTTATAGTATTCTATGCCCTGTGGCTTATCGTGGGACGTCGCATGGCCGGTCCCGAGGAACAGGCTATTGACATCCTCACGCCGTTGTGGCAGTTTTTCCAGGGTACGCCAGATGTTGTGTTGGGACCGTTCTGGTTCCTGGCTGCATTATTCACCATGCAGGTTATCTATTACCCCATCAGGAAATGCCTGAACGGGTATTGGCCGCTGGTGTTGGCCGTCTGTCTGAACCTCTCGCTGTTCATCATGCCGGATATTCCATGGTTCCGCTACTGGAACCTGGATAAGGCATTCCTCTATATGCCCATCTATGCCTTGGGTCACTGTTGCCGTCCGCTGGTGGATAAGTTCTCCTTTGAAACGGGTTCACGCTCACTCGTGTGGATTGTGCTGGCGGCCATTGGCTTGGGCTTCCTTATCGTCGCGCCGCTCACGATAGACCGTGCTGTGGCCTATGTGCTTGCCCCGGAGGCCGTTATCCTCGTGCTGCCGTTCTATACCGCTGTCTGCAAGTGGCTGGAGCACCATTACGGTGATTCCAGGGTGGCACGGACGGTGGCTGTCACAAGCATCACTTACCTTGCCCTCCAGAATTACCTTATAGGTATTATTAAGATGTTGGTGGCCAAATTTGTTGGTCAGGCCGCACTCGATGATAACATCCTGTTGAAAGTGATCATCGCCATCGTGGTTATGGTGGTTCTCTATCCTCTTGCCATCATTGTTGAGCGTTACCTGCCCTGGATGCTCGGCAAGAAAAAGTCTGCACTTTAACCCTTCTTCTCTAACTTGTTAACGGCATCTTCCAGCTGGTGCATGGCTTGCTTGATGACGCTGCGCGGACTACCCATGTTGAAACGCATGTGGCAATCACCTGCGGCACCAAACATCGTGCCCTCATTCATAGCCAGACCGGCCTTGTTGCGGAACAGGTCCACAACCTCGTCGTGACTGAGTCCCAGACCTCGGCAATCGAGCCAGACGAGGAAACCCGCTTGAGGCTTGATGGCGATGATGCCGGGGATGTGCTCGCGGCAATATTGCTCTACATAGTCGGTATTGCCCTCGATATAGTCAAGGCATTCCTCCAGCCACTGCTTGCCGTTGCGGTAGGCGGCTTCAGCAGCAATAATCGACGTGAGATTGGCATTACACAATTCATTCAACTCAATCCACTTGAAGAACGGCTCACGCAACTCGGGATTCTTCACGACACACCACGAACTCTTAAGTCCTGCAATGTTGAAAGTTTTGCTCGGTGCGCCGCAGGTCACGGTCACCTCTGCAGCCTCGTCGCTGACCGATGCCATGGAGGTATGCTTGTGGCCGTACAGCATCAGGTCACCGAAGATTTCATCCGAGAAGACAATGACATTGTGCTTTTTGGCCAAATGTGCGACTCGACGCAACACTTCAGGCTCCCATGCGATACCGATGGGGTTGTGAGGGTTGCACACGACCATCATGCGGGGATGCTCCTCTTCCATGATGCGCTCCAGTTCCTCGAAGTTCATTCGTGCATAGTTGTCCTCGGTGGGAATCAGGGCATTGTTGATAGCAATGCGGCCATTGCCTTCAATCACGTCCTTGAAAGGATAATATACGGGCTGCTGGATGACGATTTTGTCGCCTGGTTTGGTAAAGAAGTTCACTGCAAGGCCAAAACCCGTCACGATTCCAGCCACAAAGGTGATTTCCTCACGTGTGAATTCAAAACCGTTACGTTCCCGTTGCCAGTCGATGATGGACTGCCAGTAGTCGTCATACAGGCATGTGTAGCCATAGATCGGGTGGTCCCCCAAGCGGTGTACCAACGCCTGGGTAATCTCGGGACATACGGCAAAATCCATGTCGGCGATCCACAGTGGCAGCAGGTCGTCGCGTCCGTAATCTTGTTTTAGTACTTCAATTTTCTTGCATTGTGTGCCATGCCGATCAATGCAGAGGTCAAAGTTATATTTAGCCATAACCGTAAAAGATTCAAGGTTAATGAAAATGTTAATAAATCGCGGCAAAGGTACTGAATTTTCATGAATAATGACTACATTTGCAGACCTTAATTTGTAATACGCAATGAATCAGACTATACATTTCATTAAAATGCACGGAGTTGGCAATGACTATATCTTCGTGGATACTGAACTTTACCCCATAGCTGACCCTAAAGCCACCGCCATCGCATGGAGCCGTTACCACTTTGGCATCGGTAGCGACGGACTGGTGCTCATCGGGCGTTCCCCTGTGCCTGAGGCCGACTTCACCATGCGCATCTTCAATGCCGACGGCTCTGAGGGGCTCATGTGCGGTAACGCCAGCCGATGCATCGGCAAATACGTCTATGAGCGCGGATTGACCGACAAGCAGCACATCCGTTTAATGACCGCCTCGGGTATAAAGACCCTTGACCTGGAAGTGGGCGACAATGGCTCAGTCATGGCAGTAACAGTCGATATGCTTGCTCCTGTCTTGGATGATCCTCATCAGTTTCTGCAGGATGGTGAACCGTTGCCCGAAGGCACTTTTGTTTCGATGGGTAATCCTCATTACGTCATCTTTGTGGACGATATCGATGGCGTTGACCTGGAGGCTGAGGGTTCACGTTTGGAGTATCATCCGCGTTTCCCTCAGCGCTGTAACATTGAGTTTGCCCAAGTCAGGCAAGATGGCATCCGCATGCGCGTGTGGGAGCGAGGAAGCGGCATCACCATGGCTTGCGGTACGGGTGCCTGTGCAACTGCAGTTGCAGCAGCGCTCACGGGCCGTGCCACCCGTCGGTCCCATGTCATTATGGACGGTGGCACACTCGACATCTACTGGAACGAGGCCGATGACCATGTTCACCTGGGTGGCCCTGCCACCATCGTCTTTGAAGGCAGCATCGAACTGTAACCGATATTAAAAAAGATCCTATTGAGGGCTTACGCCCTCGAAGATAGGCTGCGCCTCGGGAAAAACAAAAATAAATTTTGGTTTTCCGCTCGGCTTGCACTCCGTTGAGGGCTTGCGCCCTCGAAGATAGGCTGCACCTCGGGAAAAACAAAAATAAATTTTGGTTTTCCGCTCGGCTTGCACTCCGTTGAGGGCTTGCGCCCTCGAAGATAGGCTGCACCTCGGGAAAAACAAAAATAAATTTTGGTTTTCCGCTCGGCTTGCACTATCTTTGCAGTTTAAACAGAAATAATATCAAAAAACGTCATAACATGAATGTACTTGAATTAAGCGAACAAGAGATTATCCGCCGCAACAGTCTGGAACAACTTAAGGCCATGGGCATCAACCCTTATCCCGCCGATGAGTTTGTCGTTAATGCCTACAGTGACGACATCATCGCTAACTTCAGCGACGATGCCGAGCCACGTCAGGTGAGCATTGCGGGACGCATGATGAACCGTCGCATTATGGGCAAGGCTTCCTTCTTTGAACTGCAGGATTCCAAGGGCCGTGTGCAGGTTTATGTGAGCCGCGATGATTTGTGCCCAGGCGAGGACAAGGAACTATATAACACCGTGTTCAAGAAATTGCTCGACATGGGCGACTTCGTCGGTGTTCAGGGCTACGTGTTCCGAACCCAAACAGGTGAAATCAGCGTCCATGCACAGTCCCTGAAGTTGCTGAGCAAGTCTCTGAAACCGTTGCCCGTAGTCAAGGTGAAGGACGGCGTGACCTATGACGCGTTTGAGGATCCGGAGTTGCGCTACCGCCAGCGTTATGTTGACCTCGTGGTCAATGCAGGTGTGAAGGAAACCTTCTTGAAACGCGCTCAGGTAGTCAAGACCATGCGACAAGTGCTTGACGACGCGGGTTACACCGAGGTCGAGACCCCGACCTTGCAGGCTATTGCCGGCGGAGCTACAGCAAGACCATTCATTACTCACTTCAATGCGTTGAACATCCCGATGTACATGCGCATTGCTACCGAGTTGTATCTCAAGCGCCTGATCGTGGGCGGTTTTGAGGGCGTTTATGAAATTGGAAAGAACTTCCGTAACGAGGGCATGGACCGCAACCATAACCCCGAATTTACCTGTATGGAGCTCTATGTCCAGTACAAGGATTATAACTGGATGATGTCGTTTACCGAGCACCTGCTGGAAACCATCTGCATCGCTGTCAACGGCAAGCCCGAGACTGAAATCGACGGTCAGGTCATCAGTTTCAAGGCCCCCTACCGCCGTCTGCCCATCCTTGAAGCCATCAAGGAGAAGACGGGTCACGACCTGGAAGGCAAGACAGAAGACGAGATTCGCGACGTGTGCAAGCAGCTGAACCTTGAGATTGACGATACGATGGGTAAGGGCAAACTGATTGACGAGATATTCGGTGAATTCTGCGAGGGTACGTTCATCCAGCCCACCTTCATCATCGATTATCCCGTCGAGATGTCGCCCCTGACTAAGATGCACCGCAGCAAGCCAGGCTTGACCGAGCGCTTTGAGCTTATGGTCAACGGCAAGGAGCTGGCCAACGCATACAGCGAGTTGAATGACCCAATCGACCAGGAGGAACGATTCAAGGAGCAGATGCGACTGGCCGACAAGGGCGATGACGAGGCAATGATTATCGATCAGGACTTC
>CAMYUW010000093.1 GCA_947302275.1 uncultured Prevotellaceae bacterium | reverse complement strand
GTGGTCGTCGAGGAACTGATACCCGAAGCCTCAAGCGGCCAGCACACCAATGTCAACACCATCGGCTTCGCCATCGGTTTCGTCCTGATGATGGTACTCGACGTGGTGATGAGCTAGCGATGGTGTGTCATAATAGGCTTCTGTTTAATTTCTCGCGCGAAGTGCGATTCAAATTGCGACAAATGAATGATGACACAGCCTCATGGATGATGGACGTAAGGCGGTTGTTAATGGTTTACTGGAGAAAAGGGGCACCGCCGACCGATGCACTGGTTGTTCTTGCTTGAATAGCGGCAAATGACCTCGGGCCGCTCCATCTCCACGCCGAAGTGCTCCTTGACGAAATCGACGGCAGCGAGGATGGAAAGGAACGAGTCGCGCTTGCAGCAGCGCGGGCCTCCGATGTGGCCTATCTCGCCGAGGGATTTGGCCGTCATCTGGTGCGACATGGCAAAAGGCTCGTTAGTCAGCGGCGTGGACTTGGAGATGATTGACACGAACATCCCCGAACTGATGCCTGCACCGCAGGCGCCCCAGAAACAGCAAGCTCCGCCTGGAACGCTCTTGCCCCTTGACATCATCTCGTTCAGGGCCTTAGGCAAGTCAAACTCGCCCCCAGCGTTCTTGTAGGCCGTGAGCAAGGCAGCCCCCACCATCACATGGTGCTCGGGGCCGTGCATGTGGCAGAAGGGCTGCGACATCATCTTCTCGATGATCTCAACTGGGTTTCTGGACGTCTCAGCGAGGCAAAGCCCGATGATGGTGTCCAGCCCTGCTGTATGGCAGTCGTTGCAGACATAGTGCCCATGGACGCAGCGGGTCTTGCTGCTCTCCTTCTTGTGGCAGATGGCACACTCCATGAGTTCATCGTTCTCAAGATACTCCAGTGGAGCCTTGCATATCAGACATTCTTCCTTCATCATATTGATTGTTTACTTTGCCAATGCATAGCCCAGGGCAACGGCAATTATGCCAAGCACTACACTGCCCAGGGCGTACAGAATGAATGTGGAATAATTACCAGCCTGTAACAGGCACAGGCTTTCCTTAGAGAAGGTGGAAAATGTGGTGAAACCGCCACAGAACCCCACAATCAACAGCAGGTTCAACTGCGACGAGGCATTAATGCGATTGAATGCCGCCCAGAGCAAACCGATGAGCAGACAACCGACAATGTTGGCGGTCATCGTTGCCCACGGGAATGCAGACCCTATGCCCTTCATCGCAAGCGATACCAGGTACCGGGCAATGCCACCGAAAAAGCTGCCTGCCCCAACAAGAAGAATGTCCTTTAAGATGATCATACAAAAATCACAATTGATATCACTCAAGAGTGCAAAGATACCTATTTTTCTCTTTTACATCATAGATTAAGGTAATTTGCTGCATCAAACGCTCTCGGGATCATATTTGAGCACATCCGACGGCCAGCCTGTGACGTTCCTGCCCGTATCAAGACGCCGTATCTCGCAGAGGTCATCATCGGTCAGCATGAAATCGAAGAGGTCAATATTCTCTATCATTCTTTCCTTGTGTGTAGTCTTAGGGATAATGATAATGCCGTTCTGGATCAAGAATTTGAGGGCAATCTGGGCTGAAGTCTTTCCATATTTCTCACCCACTCTCTTAAGAACCGGATTCTTGAAGATACCATGCTTGCCCTCGGCCAACGGGCTCCATGCTTCCAGGGCCACGTTGTAGGGCTGCAAGTATTCTATCATCTTGCGCTGCTGATAGAGCACATGCGTCTCACACTGGTTCACAACAGGCATGACTCTGGCACCCTTCACAATCATCGGGAAGGTGTTGGGATAGAAATTCGACACACCAATCGCCTTGAACAGGCCTTGTTCATAGAGTTCTTCGAGCGCATGCCACATGACAGCAGGTTTCCCTACGGGCCAGTGAATCAGCATCAGGTCCACATAGTCCAGACCAAGCTGCTTCATCGAATGATCGACCGAGCGCATCGTCTCGTCCCGGGTATAGCAGGAATCACATATCTTCGTCGTGATGAACAGCTCTTCACGGGCGACGCCACATGCCCGTACGGCATCCCCTACCCCGCGCTCGTTGTAGTACATGGCTGCCGTGTCGATGCTCCTGTAGCCAACCGATATGGCATCCTCCACAACCCGCTGTGTTTCCCTTTCGGGGACATCATAGACACCCAGGCCAACCATCGGCATCTGCAAGCCGTTGTTCAAAGTCTTATATTCCATCTTACTTCTACACAATCCAAAAACTCTGTTACAAAATTAGTGAAAATTAGTGCACGTTGAATGAAATGTCGAATTTATTTGAGCATTCCTGAAACGCAGCCTAATTGATCCAAATTCAACCAAAGTTCAGTGAGGTGGGCGAAATAATCGTCCACCTCACTAACTCTTAAACCTCGTGTCTGCAAGGATGATTTACCACTTGAGGGGCTCTTGCAGGATGATGCCGTCGGTCATGGGGCTGTCGGCCTCGGTGAACGGAGTGGCCTTGTGCTCCTTGAGTAGGGTGTTCAATGTTATTGACATATTCTATCGATTATGGTTTGTGGTAAATGTGTGTTTGTGTCGTGAGATGAAAAAAGACAACAAATATCCTGAAAAATGAGCTCCAGATTGGGGCGTGTTAATTATTAATTGTATTTTTGTGGCTTGAATCCATTATGAAGGAAAAGTTTAGGATATGGGCATTTTGTATGATGATGGCATTGCTGGGTGTCACAGGCATTGCCACCACCCATCAAGATGCCTCTTCCGGTCCTGAACTGACGAGGGGTGAGTTGAAATCCAATGATGAGCCCACGCCGTTTTCACATGACGGCTACCAGATGTTGAGTGCCCCCGCTCAACTTCCAGCAATAGTGCCATCACAGAGTTCCCGCCTGGTAACCACTGCCAAGTACCGCACAACATTGATGCGCACAAATATCATGCGCCGTTCAGCCAACCGATTGTGCGACAACATTTATACACCGCTTGCCCTGTCAGGGCTATTCGTCGTTGAGCGGGTCTCGTCACCCGTGCGCAAATCCAGAGCCGTTAATTACTATGTAATAACGCTCTGCCGACTATTGTGTTAGACAGCATCTGTTATTGATTTCTC
Source organism: uncultured Prevotellaceae bacterium (assembly GCA_947302275.1). Taxonomy (GTDB): domain Bacteria; phylum Bacteroidota; class Bacteroidia; order Bacteroidales; family Muribaculaceae; genus Sodaliphilus. Next base: position 3,023 of record CAMYUW010000093.1, on the reverse strand, counting down.
TTTCCGCATTCAAGCCGTGAGCCTTTCACGGTCTTTTTGCCGTATGGGTCATGCCCATGCGACACCATTCAATGTATAACATAATAGAAATAATCATATCATGGCAAATTTCAATAATTTACAAATGGCCAATGACTTATTGGCTCATGAAAAACTGAGTGTTAAATCCATCTTGTTCGGTCTCAAGAAGCGACTTGTTTATATCCCCACCGGGTCTCCGGTCAAGGTCATCAGGGACAATTATCACGCTGATGCCGTCGATCAGTTGCAACGTATCATCGAAAGTGACGACAAGGGTCTTGCAGCAGCGGTGAAGTCATTCCGCGCCAAGAAACAGCCTATCGGCAATGTCGAGTTGGACATCTGCCTGTCTGAGGACAAGAATTTTGTGGCCATGCAACTGCTGCGGTTTGGTGACGAGTATGCCTACCATCCCATTACCGAGCCCGCTTTCTTTGAAGGTGAGCAAGCGCAACTGGTAAGTTCAATCCTGTAATCATAACTGTTGACTCTGTCTTGAATATGTTGACGATAGCGATTGTAGCAGCATTTGTCGTTGGGTATGTGTGCATTGCGCTTGAAAGCGTGACAAAGGTGAACAAGGCTGCTGTGGCACTGTTTATGTTTGTAGCCTGTTGGACACTTGTCATGTTATCGCCAGGATTGTATTTTCCTGATGCGGAAAATGCGATTGCAGCGGCTGGCGGAGCCCTGGAAAACGACTTGGGAGAAACCTCAACCACATTGTTTTTCTTGATGGGAGCCATGACGATTGTCGAGGTCGTCGATCAAAATGGGGGCTTTAATTTTGTTCGTGACGCACTCGGCACGACAAGCAAGCGCCGCCTGTTGTGGCGAATTGCTGTCTTGACCTTTTTCTTGAGTGCTGTCCTGGACAACCTCACGACAAGCATCGTGCTCATCATGGTGCTGCGCAAACTGGTTACTGAGAGGCAGGAACGGCTCATCTATGATGCCGCCATTATCATAGCAGCCAATTCTGGCGGTGCATTCTCGCCCATCGGTGACGTTACCACTATCATGTTATGGAATGGTGGCATGATCACTGCGGCTGGCGCTGTACTGCATTTGCTGCTGCCTTCGCTGTTGTCAATGATTGTACCGGCCTTCTTGCTCCAATTTGCACTCAAAGGCGAGTTACGAACAACTGGGCAGAAAAGCCATGATCAACAACCCGGCGAGAATGAGTTGACCGCATGGGAGCGAAAGATGGTGTTTGTGCTTGGGGTGGGAGGACTGATGTTTGTCCCAGTGTTCAGGTATCTGACCGATCTGCCTCCTTTTGTCGGCATCCTGTTTGTGCTTGCCTTGTTATGGATCACGACCGAGGTGTTCTACGCCCATTTGAAAGCCGATGAGACTGCATCTCACAGGGTGGCACAGCTCTTGTCACACATCGACATGGCAACCATCCTGTTTTTCCTCGGCATCTTGATGGCTGTGAGTGCCTTGAAGGAAATCGGAGTGCTCACGGCATTGGGGCTATGGCTCGACACGGCCAGCGGCGGCAACCACTATATGGTGACGGGCATCATCGGTGTCATCTCAAGCATTGTGGACAATGTGCCCCTCGTGGCTGGATGTATGGGAATGTATCCGCTGGCCGAGGCTGGCGACATGGCGGTGGATGGCATTTTCTGGCAGCTGCTGGCCTACTGCGCCGGCACCGGAGGTTCCATCCTCATCATCGGTTCGGCTGCCGGTGTCGTTGTGATGGGGCTCGAGAAGGTCTCATTTGGCTGGTACGCCAAGCACATCACTCCCATTGCCATTATTGGCTATCTTGCCGGTATGCTCGGTTACTGGCTCATGCATCTTTGACACATTTCAAGTAACTGCAGTTGGCACACATCTGTACTATTATTTTACTCGCATGGACTATTTGTTTTTAGCACTTGGATTAGGTCTATTACTACTGGCGGCCGACCTCCTGGTCGATTCGTCGGTAGCGATAGCCCAGCGTGCCCACGTTTCTAACTTTATCATCGGACTGACCATCGTGGGCATGGGGACTTCCTCGCCCGAGTTGTTTGTGAGCATCTCCTCGGCACTTAGCGGCAGCGGCGACGTTGCCATGGGTAATGTGGTCGGCAGCAATATCGCCAATATATTGCTCATCCTGGGCGTGTCGGCGGTTATACTGCCTTTTGCCATCGAACGAGGGACGCAGCGCCGTGACATACCTTTCGGCATTTTCGCCACCGTGTTGTTGCTGTTGCTCTCCAACGACAAGTTTGTTTTTGGAAGTAACGGGAACACGCTATCACGCATAGACGGAATCATATTTCTGATGCTGTTTGTCAGTTACATGATATATGTGGTATTTGGCAACGGAAGGTGTGCCCAAGAGGCGCAACAAGAAACCGATGAAGCAGCCAAGAGCAAATTCACGGGAAGGAATCCCGTCTTGCTGTGGGCGATAGCCATCGCGTCACTGGCTGGATTGATTTTTGGTGGCAACCTCTTCCTGGAATCGGCCAAGAACTTGGCAAGGGCATGGGGCATGAGCGAGGCGGTAATTGCTATCACCATCGTGGCGGTGGGCACATCGTTGCCTGAACTTATTACTTCCATTGTTGCGGCATGTAAGAACAACCCTCAGCTGGCTTTGGGCAATGTATTGGGCAGCAACGTGTTCAACATCTTGTTTGTATTGGGCCTGTCCGCAACCATCAAGCCCATAACCGTGGTTGACATCAACATGGTTGATTACCTGGTGATGCTGGGCGCTGGCGTTATGACCTATATGGTTGTATTCACCTTCGGGAAACATCGCTTTGACCGCATCGAGGGCATCATTTTTCTGCTATGTTATGTAGGCTACACCGCCTATCTGTTTTCACGTTAACGTGAGGGGTGTGTTACTGACGAAGTTCAGTGAGGTGGGCGAAATAATCGTCCACCTCACTAACTCTTAAACCTCGTGTCTGCAAGGATGATTTACCACTTGAGGGGCTCTTGCAGGATGATGCCGTCGGTCATGGGGCTGTCGGCCTCGGTGA
>CAMYUW010000092.1 GCA_947302275.1 uncultured Prevotellaceae bacterium | reverse complement strand
ATATTTTCATGGAGTGTTTCGAGTCGCGGCTCTGGTCTCTACCAAGACCTTTCAAATGAATGATTATACTGTTCTTGTTTGTTAAATCCGAAAATGTGGTTAATTAGTCCGACGGGCATAAGCCTTACGAGACCTCAATCCATCTCTTGCAGCCAATCGGTAAGCACCTCGCAATACTCCTCATGAGCATCCACGAAACACATATGGCGGGAATGGCGGAACAGATGCCAACGGCTGTGAGGAATGTGCTCGTAGAGCGAGGCGGCGACAACGGGCGTACAGATATCCTGCGTACCACTACAAATCAGTGTCGGCTGGGATATCTGGCTCAGCTGGTCGGTATATTCAAAATCTTTCAGGCTGCCAAGCGGCTGATACTCATTGGGGCCCCAACCATAGAGGTAAGCCTCTGAACCAGCACGCTTCGGACGTCTGAGACACTCTGGCGAGTGTTCATCGACGCTGGTCACGTAAAGCTCAAAATAGTGCTCGTTGGCACGCAAGTAGTCTGGATCATCCCATTTCCCTGTAGCTTCTGCCCGTCTGATGGCCTCCTGATCTTCGGCCGACATATACTTGATGAGCCGATGCTGTTCACTGGCCCACAGCGAACTGGAAGCATGACCAGACGAGAGAATCAGCGACTTGATGCCAGCAGGCTTCTGATCTATCGCATACGCAATAGCCTGCATGGCGCCCCACGACTGTCCGAGAAGGTGAACGGCGTCCAGATGAAGATGTTCGCGGATGGCGATGAGTTCGTCAATCCATGTCTTCAATGTCCACAGTTCTGGATGCCCGTCGAGATAAGAATTGCCGCAGCCGATCTGGTCGTATGAGATGACTTGCCGACCTGTATCGGCGATGCAGTCGAGCACCTCGAAATAGTTGTGTGTACTGCCCGGACCGCCGTGAAGCAGCAACAAGGGAGCCTTCTCTGAAGGTTCGCCTACGATACGATAGTAGGTCTGGTAACCCATAAAGGGCATATAGCCCTCAGTGATGCGATTGTTCATATTAATATTCACGTTTTAGTTATCTTCCGTTTTAGGATGCGAAAATACGGAAAAAACTCCCGATCTGCAAGTTTTTAAGGGATTATTAACCTTGATTGTCTTTTTCTTGCATGTCTAAATAGATAGATACTTATGGCTTTCTTCGGTGTGACAACACCCACTCGATTCTTTCGGGAGTGAATGCTGCAGATGTTGCTTCGTGATGGTCCAAGCCTTCTAGTCGCTGGAAGACGGCATTGCCTCCGAACAGGTTGATGTCATCGACTAATTGCTTCACTTGTTCGGATCTCGTTTCTAACGTACCTCGTATACAAATTATGGGAGTACGAGCCAATTGTGTGGTATTATATCCCCTATATCCTCCCGAGGCCACCATGGCAGCGGCAAAAAAGTCTGGATAGTCGGCAAGTAGATACCAAACGCCTTGACCGCCCATCGACGAGCCGAGAACGTAGATGCGCGTCGAATCGACACCAAGCTCTCTTACATAGTAATCGGCCAAAGCCTTGACATACTTGTTGTAGGCCTCGCATTGCTGTGGCTCACGAGATCGCCGCTCACCAGGCGATGGGCGACCGCCACGTTGGCGCTGCCGTGGCGCATCTCCGTTCCATGAAGCGTTGCCCGGACATTGCGGCACGAGGAAATAGGCTTTGATGTTGTTCCCGTTCAGGTAATCATAAATCTTGCCCACAGCAGGCGACATCATCTGTTTCTTGTTGTCACTTCCGCCGCCGCTACCGCCATGCAGGTAAATGACCAGGATGGGTTGAGCGGTGTCTTGAGGAGCTGTTAGCACTTCGCGATACCGTAACTTTTTGCCCTGTAATTTCGTGGCCTTGTTGCCAAAAACACCGAGTAAGTCTGACTCTGTTTGAGCGTTGGCCCCAAACAACAGTGAAGTGAATATCACCAATATTGTAAATGAAATGATTCTGTTCATGTTGCAAATTTAGGTGTTTTCTTTGAGAATCAAGCATTTTTCCAGTGGTTTAGAGTTGGGTATTCAATGTGACTGACATAATCTATCGATTTAAATGTAGTTCAACAATAGATCTTGTGGCAGGATGCACAAATGGCACAACCAATCATAACCCTAGCATTGTTATTTACAGAAAAAGACACTACCTTTGCCAAATCAACAACAAAATTATTACCGCTATGACTAGATTCATCAGAATAACCATATCATTATTACTGCTGGTAGCTTTTGGGGCTGGAGTCGCAACGGCCCAATCTGTGTGGCATCCTATCACGGTAACGGGAAAGGTCGTTGATGCTGCCGATGGCCAGCCGCTTGTGGCGGTACACATGTGTTACAGGAATGATGCAACTGGGGAGTATAAGCTTCAGGACCTCTCGGATAATGATGGACATTTTGAATTGAGTTATCCCCGTAAGCACATGATGTCAGTGACACGAATTGGCTATATACCACAGCAAATGCACTTTTCCAGTGACACCACCATATTAATAAGACTGGAGAGGGATCCGGCAGTAGTCAAATGTCCAGAAATCTTCTTAATTTCGGGAGTAGTACTTAATGAGGAGTATGATGAGCCATTAATTGGTGCAACCGTAAGAATAAAGGGTACAGATATATCTGTCACAACAGATATAAATGGTGAATTTGAGATAGAAGCACTAAAGGGAACGGTCCTAGAGATTATGTATGTGGGATATCATGAGAAAGAGATAAAAATCAAGAAAAAAGAACCGTTGATAATCAAATTGAAAGATACAGGCGCTATGCTCCAATAGCATCCTCTTCAATTAATTCTTTGATATTGTAAGACAGGACCGATCGGCAGAGGCACATTCGCCGATGTTTATTTTCGTCAAAAGACAAAGATTTTGTATCTTTGCAGAAATTAATGAAGTTAATAATCATGGGATTTTTCTCTCAACTGATTTGACGCCCCATGATGAGCGGTGTCAGGGAAAAGTCCTTTTCCAACAACCTATATCTATGAATATGCCGATGAGAATGAATGCTAAATTGTTGGTGACGGTAATCGCTTTTGTCGCCATGGGGTTGACAAGTGCTATTGCACAAATTACACAAGAGCAGCTGAGGACCGGAAGTGACGAACAGCTGCTGAGGGAATGGACAAAGGTGATTTCCAGTGATGAGTTTGGCGGAAGAAAGCCCATGACACCCTATGAGGACAAGACGGTGGAATATCTTGCCAGGCAGTTGGAGGTAATCGGTTTGGAGCCTGCCTTCAACGGCAGTTGGTTCCAGCCCTTTGAAATGATTGCAGTTACTGCCAAGCCCGTGGGTGGCAAGCTCAATGTGAGCGGGAAAAAGAAATCTTTGCTCCGCTATCCCAACGATTTGATCATCTGGACGACTCGCGCCACTAAGAAAATCGACCTGAAGAAGGCAGAGTATGTGTTCTGCGGCTTTGGCATCAACGCGCCCGAATACGGCTGGAATGACTACGAGGGCATCGATGTGAAAGGCAAGATCGTGGTCGTGATGGTCAACGACCCCGGCTTTTATGACAGTCAGCTCTTCCGAGGACGCAATATGACCTATTACGGCCGTTGGTTGTATAAGTTTGAAGAGGCACAGCGTCAGGGTGCTGCCGGTTGTCTGGTGCTCCACCACACCGAAGCCGCCAGTTACGGGTGGCATGTCTGTGTGAATGGCCACCTGAGTGACAATCTCGCCATCTATGATCCGGACACGCGCAATGCCAACGAATTGGCCGTCAGGGGATGGCTGCACGAGGACGGTTGCCGAAAACTGTTTCTCGCGGCCGGCATGGATATGGACAAGGCACTGGCTGATGCCAAAAAGCCAGGCTTCAAGAGTTTTCCCCTAAATGTGAGAGGTGATGTGAAGATGAATGTGACTTACGACATTCAACAGACGCGCAATGTGGGCGGCATCATTCGTGGGAGCGGCCAAGATGGTGAGGCCGTAGTGTTCTGTGCCCATTGGGACCACCTGGGTATCGGTAAAGCCGATGAGCGCGGCGATACGATATACAACGGTGCTGCCGACAATGCATCGGGTGTGGCTGGAGCGTTGCTCGTCGCCAAGAAGTTCAAGGAGATGCCCCAGCCGCATCGAGACCTGCTGTTCATCTTCCCTTCGTCTGAGGAGAGCGGACTTTTCGGCTCGGCATATTACTGCGACCACCCTGCCGTACCGATGGCAAAGACTGTGGCCTGCCTTAATTTTGAGAGCATAGGTCCTGCCGAGCTGACGCACGATGTCGTAATTCTGGGTGGCGGGGAAAGCGACCTGGACAATTATTATGTGGCTGCCGCTGCTGCTCAGGGCAGATATATCTATTTCGACGATGACAACTCCGACGGATGGTTTTACCGTTCCGACCACTATAATTTCGTGAAAAAGGGCGTACGTGCGGTGGTATTGGAGAACGGCCTTCAGCCTGTAGATGTGACCAGGCCCAATAAATACCCCATGCCGGTATGGTATCACAAGCCCTGTGACGAGTACCGTGAGGATTGGGATGTTAGTGGCACATTGTCCAACGTGAACCTGATCTTCAGCGTAGGTCTGTCTTTGTCCAACAATTCCCGATAAGGCATTTCGAGTTCTGATTGAAGGCATTATCTGTATCTTTGACTTTAATTGGCTTCGATGTATCTCATCTCTCGTTCCCGCCATTATTGCATAGTGCTACCGGCCGGGAGTAAAGAGTTGTAGGGCTATCGGATGCGTTTTCTCCTATTTTTAGGGCAATAATAGCGAATATAATACCAATATTTTGGTATTGCTATGAATGTCAATCCCATTGTACATTTGCAGCCAATTAAAAAGCTAAATGATATGGGAATATTAAAAACGTTCTTTACTAATTGTGCACATCCTAGAGGGATGATGGGGAGAATGATGCTGCGGTTCATGAACTTCGGTCACGCGCCACTGACAAACTGGGGGCTTGACCTTGTGGAGTTCCAGCCTGGCTGGACAATGCTTGACATAGGCTGCGGTGGCGGAGCGACACTGAAGAGACTGCTCAAGCGTAGTGATGGAGCACAGGTCTATGGCATAGACATCTCGGAGGAAAGCGTGGCTAAGGCTCGCAAAGTGAATGCCACCGAGATTGGCAAGCAGGTGTTCGTCTGCCAAGGATCTGCCGAGAAACTGCCCTATGAGGACGGGAAGTTCGACCTCGTGACAGCCGTCGAGACGGTATATTTCTGGCCCAACCTGCCCGGCTGCCTGCAAGAGGTGCGGCGCGTGTTGAAGCCGGGCGGCCGTTTCGTCATCATGGTGGAGGTCATTGAAGGTGATTCGATGTGGACTGACGTGGTGGAAGGCATGACGGCCTACTCGCCAGACCAACTGAAGAAGTTGCTTGACGAGGCGGGCTTCATTGAAACAACTATCCACCGCAAGAAACCCTCATATGCCGCCATCACCGGTGTAAAACAGGCATCGAAGGAATAGTCATGACCATACTGGTTATCGGTTTACTCATACCCTTGTTGGGCACCATGCTCGGGTCGGCCTTCGTCTTTATGATAAAGGGCGAGATGTCCACCAGATTGCAGAAGGCACTGCTGGGCTTTGCTTCGGGTGTAATGGTGGCTGCTTCGGTCTGGTCATTGCTGATTCCCGCAATGGAGATGGAAACATCAGGGAGCGCATGGGCGGTGGTGCCCGCTGCCGTGGGATTCCTTTTGGGTATCGGTTTCCTCTTGCTGATTGATGAGTTGACCCCGCACCTGCACCTCGGGAGCAGCAAGCCCGAGGGCCTCCGTTCTCACCTGTCCCGCACGGCAATGTTGGCCTTGGCAGTGACCATCCACAACCTGCCCGAAGGCATGGCTGTGGGCGTCGTCTTTGCCGGTGCCGACAGCGGTGCCACAAACATTTCGCTGGCCAGCGCCATTGCGGTATCACTGGGTATTGCCATCCAGAACGTCCCCGAGGGCGCCATCATCTCGATGCCGATGTGTGCAGCGGGAAACAGCCGCTGGCGGTCTTTCCTTATCGGCTCGCTGAGTGGTGCCGTTGAACCCGTCGGGGCCCTTGCGGTCTTGTTGCTGTCGTCCCTGGTTTTACCCGTTCTTCCCTATATGCTTGCTTTTGCCGCAGGAGCCATGTTCTACGTGGTCGTCGAGGAACTGATACCCGAAGCCTCAAGCGGCCAGCACACCAATGTCA
>CAMYUW010000091.1 GCA_947302275.1 uncultured Prevotellaceae bacterium | reverse complement strand
ATTATGAAAAAGATGATGAATTGGATGCTCGCCGCCATCCTGATTTGCGGCGCAAGTGTGATGACATCGTGTACTAACGACACAAGTGACAACCCAGCTCAGGAGCAGGCAAGGCAAAACCGCAAGGAGTTTGTCCAGCACACCCGTGCCACTCTGAAGGACTTGGCCCAGAACCTGAACTTCACGTCATGGGAGGCTGCCAACAACTTCAACACGTATTTCAACCAGTATGTACTGGGCAATCCCGAGTTTAAGACCTCGGTCATGTGGGCTACTCTTCTACAAGCCGTCAGAAGTGGTTTACAGGAAGTGGAACCAGGCAGCAAGTTGGCTGAAATGGGCATCCAGAAATACATTACTATTGACTTGAATAACTTCAAGCACCGCTTCACGATGTCTGACAACAATAACGATTTCAACAGGGAGGATGCCGACTGTTTCGAAGTGATACTCAATTCCTACAACCCCATGACCCAGCAGATAGAGAAGGGCTTATACAAAATAACCATGAAGACAAGCGGCAAAAGTTTGGAGCGCGTCTTTCCCGTCCACGATACTGATGGTGGGGCCTATGTGTTTATCATTCCTTCAGAGTTCCAGTTCGCAATATCCTCCAAGTTCACCGGCGAGTGGCATGAAGACTTCTCAGGCATCCTGCACTTCACGCTTCCCGAGGGAGCCACGGATGACAGCAAGGGCTATACGGCCGATGCCGTCATCAATACTGATGTCACCTCTACTACTGGCAAGAAAGACCAGACGCAGCTGACGTTCGCGCTGACGAGCGACCGTGTGAACAACACCGGCAATGCGCTGATCAGCTATGTGCAGAACAATCGCAAGATGTTGGAACTGTCGATCAAGGAGAGCGGCGAAGGCGGCATGCGCAACTTCGACCTGTCGCAATTCAACAGCTCGTCAAGTATCTTCGAGGTCATCGCTGCACTGATGAACTCACAACGGTTAGACGAGGGTAAACTGACCCTGCTTGACGATCTGACCGCCACCATCAGTATCAGCGATATGGCGAAGTGCGTCGAGGTGGCCCGCGAGGCTGCCGCTGCCCGCCGTCACTATGCCGACCAGAAGACTATCGACCAGTACACCCAGCAGCTAAACGACATTATCCAGTGCTCGATGACCTGCAAGGGTGTGAACCAGACCATCCCCATGCGCATGATGACCAGCAAGTTCGGGGTCGACTATATGCCGATGCCCGCCTTCAACTTCGCCGACGAGAACGGCTATGTCTCTTTCGTGGACATGCTCGACCCGGAGTCCGTGCAGTATGGCATCAACATCGTCGATCACGCTGCAGAGCCCATGCAGCAGAGCATCATCGTCATTCGCCAGTTGGTAGAGTTCGTCCAAAGTCTCTCCAGTTTCATGGAAAAAATCACCAGCAGCAGTCCAACGGCGAGTGAAGCTCAAGCGCGATTAAATAATGTGCAGTGATCATTAATAACAAAAAGTCAATGAACAGAATAATTCAATGGGTGATGGTCGCCACCCTTATTTGCGGCGCAAGTATATTCACTGCGTGTACCAATGACACAAGTGACAACCCTGTTGTTCCCAACCCACAAGAGCTGGAGCAGAGCCTCATTGGCCTGTGGTGGGACGAGTTTGAATATGCCGACGTGACGGAGGCGGGTGTACCCTTCAGTAGGGTAATGCTGGCCGTGAAGGCCAATGCCGACCACACCGGCTGCATCTATCTGGGCGTGTTTGATGACAAGGGTGACGAACCACTGGCCGTCTATGGCGGTCCTGAGGATGCTGGCTTCACATGGCGTCTGCTCGCCGACGGCAGGATACTGCTTGGTGATCCTGTCACAGGCGAGACCTACACGCTGTCCCGCACCCGTGGCGACAACGACAGCAGCTATGGCGAAGGCATGACCGACGTCGCCGGCACGAGCGTGACCTACGACAACGGTAGTGTGACAGTGACCAACGACAGCTATTCCGGTGAGCTTGAAAAGGCTGATGCTGAGACGGCGGCCGACATCGAGGAGACGCTCTCCACGCTGTCGCCAGACCGTCAGAATTTCGAGGCACAACTGTCGAAGATGCTTGCCGATTCACAGCAGTACATCAAGCTCGACCCGACGATGAGGGGCGCCAGACTGCTGACCGAATTCATCAGCCAGTTGAAGATCGAAGCATTGGGACCACAAATTACCAAAATCATCATCGACGCCCTTGGAAAGGGAATGGGTGCCGCTCGCCATTTCTCTGACCAAGGGTTTGAAGATGCAAAGTGGGCACTGGACAACTCCAATGTCTCGGCCGACAATCACGAAGAATTTTTCCATTTTAATGCCGCTATCGCCTTAAGCCATTGCAACATAGTGTTCACTACCGGCAAGGACACGGCTGACTATGAGAAAACTGACGACGACGCATTCATCGTCAGCTGCAAGAACACCACATCAGGCGCTGTGACTAAAGTAAGAATGAAGTTCAGCGGAGCCAGCGACGGTGTAAACATCTTCCTTGCCAAATTTGGTGATTATCCTGTCGCCGTCGGGTTCCCACACATGATTGACGTGGAACTGCTGCGCTCCGAAACCGGCAATGACGCCGACGAAGAGCTGATCATGAAGGGACAGGTGATGATGGAGTCCACCGAAGGCAAGAAATTCATCTCGCTGAAGCACAGTGCGTGGAGGGCCACACTGAACGTCGAAGCCGAGAAGGCCGACCGCTATGAGATACCTCGCTGCGAACTCATCCACCATGCCGACCACACGGTGGAGATTAGCACCAACCTCGGCATCAACGGCAAAACCGTGCTGGCCGTCAAGGCGCATAACGATCTGAACCCCTATAGCAGCGAGGAAATAGACCAACTGCGCGAGTTGCGCGACATCGCACCTATATGGAAGGGGGCCTACACGCTGCTGAAGGCATTCAACAGCCGCACTGGCCAGATTGAGATGAATGTGCTCGAAGACATTCAGGCTAATGTCGATGTGCTCGACATAGGCAACTGCTTCAAGGCCATAGGCTACGCCATGAAGAATCGCAGGGAGCAGCCCGTGAGCGAGACCATTGACCCCTGGACAGACCTACTCAACCAGTCGGTCACCTTCACAGTGACGCAGCTTTCTACCGGCGTGAAGGCCGAAGGCAAGTTCATCACCAGCACCATTGGCGGCGTCAACCTGCCCTCACCTGCACTACGCTTCAAGGGCGAGAGCGACTTCCGCGTCATCCATGACCGCATGAATGCCTCTGACCTCAAGAACTATGAGGACATGCTAAAGGGCTTCGCCGAGCCCATTAACGTCGTCAATGGCCTGCTGAAAGCCATTCAGGAAAAGGGCGAGGAGCTGAAGGCATTGAAAGAGAAATAAATAGTGCACGCGGGGTCAGGAACGATGTGCACAGTACACAGCGTTCCTGACCCCTGTGTATGAAAAGGTCGTGAATAAATAATTTAGCGACAATCATGAAGAAAAAGTATAAATGGATGCTCGCTGCCATCCTAATTTGTGGCGCAAGTGTGATGACATCATGTGTCGGTGGCACAAATGATAACCCCGTAACCCCCGTTGAGCCTGTCATCGAAAACCTGTCTGAGAAGGTTGCCGGCAAGTGGATTGTTGACGAAAAAGATGGTAAACCGGCACTCACGAATCAAAAACTGGTTATTAATTTCGAGTCGGCCAACAAGGTGAGTGTTAGTCTGTCGTATATGAACTTCTGGCATCGTAATGATCTATTCGATTACACGATAAATGGTAACGTCATTTCTTGTGCGAGCCAGCTTGATGAGCATACATTTGCCAACATCGTAGTTAAGGTTAATGCTATCGATGCCAATAAGATGTATGAGGATTTTTCTAACATCATTTCTGTTGATGGTGTAGAACAGATCAAGATGGAATCGAAGGAGACTTTGAAACGTATTACCGATGACTACTCCGCATCCATCCTCGGCGTATGGGAGGGGCGCAGCACCGGCGCTGAGGGCTCGGAGTTCGACGATGGCGAGAACCACCGCTGGGAGTATTTGGCCGACGGCACTTTCCGCTACTACCACAAGGTGGACGGCCAGTGGCAGATGAGCGACGACGTTCTTCACGACTATTTCGTTGATGGCGCCCTGCTCTGCACGCGCTGGCAGAACGCCGGCGAAGGCCAGAAGGAGAACCGCGAGTGGTGGGAGATTGAATCTATCCAAAACGGTGTGATGAAGTGGACCGCCCTGCGAATGCGTGAAGACGGCACCACCTACACCGCTACCTTCGAGATGACCAAGGTGCAGTAACAAGCGAGCAAGCTCGAGCACGACTCCCGCATCCTATAGTATAACAGAAGACCCTCTGTAACAATTAACCAAATATAACACAATGATTATGGTATACAAAAGATTTTTATGTTATGCAACCGCAATACTCACCTGCGGATTGTTCGTTTTCACGTCATGTAGTGTGAATGACAATGTTGGCGAACTGCCTTACGAGGAAGGCGTCGAAGAAATGGTCGACATTAACTCAATTGTAGGTATCTGCAAAAGTACCGCTTATATAAGGGGAATTGGCAACATGCCGTATGAGCTCCAACAGGCTGTCTACCAGATCTTCCCCAATGTCACCAACGATATCAATCAGGCCGATGTGGCCATTGTCGACATTACAACTGTGTTTGAGAAGCTGGAAGACATCGCAGCTTTCTACGATAGAGGTGGACAGGTGGTCTGCTTTTACCCCTCCCTTAAAGAAATACTGCCCGAGTTTGTGGGATACACCCAGCTGGAAGGTTGGGACGAACTGCTCTGGGCCGGTAACAACAGGGACGACAGCTTCTACATGCTGAACGATCCCGACGAGATTACCGTTACCGACGAGAATGGCGTGGAAGGAAAGCAAGCGTTGGTGAAAGACAAGAATTACTGGTTGGTCAGATTAGATCCCCTCGTGGATTGGATTGACTATTGCAAACAAGAGGCAGCCGAGAGCTCGGCCCTTACCCGCGCAGGCGAATCGGGCGAATTGCCTTCATTTGAAAAACTCACCGTCGACATGCGCAACGGTGCCAAGCACTTTGAGTGCAACTTCCCCTTCACGCTATTCCACCAGATTGACAAAGCCACTCTCTCGGATCCCGACTTGCTGTATAAGTGCGGATCAGTATCGCTGCGATTCGAGGTGATGCCTATCTATGTGGGGGAGGTGAATGACGACAATGCTGGCGACTACTATGCCGTGCGCAGCACCGTCATACCTCATAACGATGCCGTGTGGGGACCTTACCGTGGTGACCACGGATTAACCCAAAACAGAGTCTATGGCTACTGGTTCAACACGATGGACTATAAGTTCACGCTGGTCGATCCCGATGCCAGCTCGCAAACCGCCGAGGGTCTTCGCTTTCACCATCTGCCATACCCCGAAAACGCGACATCATCACGTAATCATAAGAACGGGTTCAGAATTGGCGTTAGCGGTTCGCTGTCAGGTGGTGCAGATATAGGCAAAGAAACTAAGGGAAAGATAGAAGCAAGAGTAGGCTTCTCGGCTGAATGGACTGACGAGATTAGTTATACACTAAAGAATATCGACTACGATCGCAATGCCTCCACTAACTGGGTGAACTACCATTGGTACTCTAATAATGTTATACTGAAAGACGACATGGATGACTATGAGAAGTACTTCCCCAGTGATGTTCATCGGGAGTTCGATGCCAAAAACGTATGGATGTGGCACGTGCCTGCAGGAAAAGCTGGCGTAAAGGACGAGGCTAAAAAGCATTTCGCATTGGCTGCCTACGTGAAACTGAACTATAGTTCGTGGTATCATTGGCGCGGGACTGATACCTTCAACAGCAACCGCCGGAACTGGGATGTAAACTTCTCTGGCAGATGTGTTGTTACAATGGGTAATGTCAAAGACTACTTCACTGAACCTGGCTGGGCTGGCTGCATATTCAACCTGCCTGTACCTAACCGCAGCAAATGGGGGCTTATTTCGCTGAAGAACGCCTCTAACTACACGATGCGCAGCGTTAAGATATACCCAACGGGTGAAGAGAACAAGGAGCCAGCATATACCATCTCGAACACCTACAAATCGCAGGAGCTGGCCCAGAAGGCTGTAGGAGAAGGAACATATACCGTTACCTTCGAGCTGATCAATCCTGACAACAACCAGGTTTTAAAGAAAGGCACCCTGAAGAACGTAGAGGTAAAGATGGGCAAGGACAAGGAAGATGCCACCACCAGCATCTCTACCGGCGATGCCACACTGGTAGATCCTTAAATATATCAGAGGGACTGTTCT
>CAMYUW010000090.1 GCA_947302275.1 uncultured Prevotellaceae bacterium | reverse complement strand
AGAGTTTAGAGTTTAGAGTTTAAAGGGGCATCCGCGTTAGTGCTCGCGTTGCTCGTAGTTTAGAGTTTAGTGTTTAGAGTTTAGAGAGCTTAGTCTTCACGCTATGACGCTGAGTAGAAAGGGAAGACAATAAATACTATGCAATCCAGCGTGCTGCAAAATATAAAAACAAGAAGTACAAGAAACGCAATTGATTGGTTTTCAATTGTTTATTGTGCTTATTGTATTTATTGTTTTCCTTTTTAAGTTCGTTTTGTCTGTGCATGCACGTGTAAAACCTACAACAGAGGCCACAAAAATCTTCTTGCGATTGCGTTTTGATGGAATTTTTGCTATATTTGCAGCAATTATTAACTTTTATTACGGAATTGCTATGAAAAAGAATAATTTACTCCTTCGCTTGGCCGTCTTGGTGGCGGCCGTGATGTGCACCCTCGGTGCCAGCGCTGCCGAGGCCTATGCCAACTTCACGCCGTCGAACTTGTCGCTGACTTTCTACTACGACGACCTGCGCAGTACCCGCCAAGGCACGACTTACGACTTGAATACGGGCTCAAACCTTCCCGGTTGGTTTAACTGGAACAAGGTCATCTATCACGTTGCCTTTGACCCCTCATTCGCAGATGCCCGTCCGACGAGCACCTACGCTTGGTTTTTTGACATGGGTGAGATTGTATACATCTCGGGCTTGAACTACCTGAACACCAGCGAGGTGACCGATATGACTGCAATGTTTGCCAACTGTACATTGTTGCCGAGCCTTGATGTGAGCCACTTTAATACATCCAAGGTGATCAACATGCATTCCATGTTCAGCGCCTGCTGGGAACTGACGGACCTTGATTTGAGCAGTTTCAACACGTCTAATGTGACCAACATGCAAGAAATGTTTCTTGGCAGCAGCAAACTGCGTACCATCTATGTGGGCGACGGTTGGAGCACAGATGCCGTGACGAACTCCACAGAGATGTTCTTTGGCTGCCCCAGGCTGGTGGGCGGCCAGGGCACAACCTACGATGCCAACCACCTGGACAAGGCCTACGCCCACATCGACGGCGGTCCCAGCAACCCCGGCTACTTCACCAAGAAACCTGACCTGGGCGACGTGGACTGCGACAACAACGTCACTATCAGCGATGTGACAGCCCTGATTGACTACCTGTTGAGCGGTGATGACTCGGGCATTTACTTGGCAGTTGCCGACTGCAACCAGGACAGTTGGGTCTCAATCGACGACGTGACGGCTCTGATCGACTACCTGCTCGCCCACCACTGGTAAGAAACTACGAATTTCGCGAATTAGACTAATGGCATCCGCATCCTGTCATTTGGGGGTGCGGATGCTGTTGTCCTTATTGTGCGTATTGTCTTCATTTTGAAAGAGCTGTGGGGGTCTTCGTGTACACGTCGTGTCGTGTATGGGTCCTCGCTACGCTCGGAAAAATCATAACAAATCGTTCACAAATTCAAACAAATCACATTTCAGCGTGCTGCAAAATATAAAAACTAAAAATACAAGAAACACAATTTATTGGTTTTCAATTGATTATAGTGCTTATTGTATTTGTTGTTTTCCTTTTTACGTTTGTTTTGTTTGTGCATGCACGTGTAAAACCTACAACAGAGGTCACAAAAAACTACTTGCGATTGCGTTTTGATGGAATTTTTGCTATATTTGCAGCAGATATTAACTTTTAAACTCGATTGAATATGGAAAAGAAATCATTACTCCTTCGGCTGGTCGTCCTGCTGGCGGCCATGATGTGTGCCCGCGGCGCCAGCGCCCACGACTTCGAGTATGGGGGCTATTACTACACTATCTTGACTGACAGCACTGTCGCCATCAATCACCCGACAGGTCAATATGGCGTTTACAGCGGCAATGTGACCATCCCTGAAGGTGTTTACGACCTCAGCACTCACACTCACTATACCGTTACGCAAATCTACTTCAGAGCGTTCGAAGAGTGCACGGGTTTGATAAGCGTGACAATCCCTAACACGGTCACCAGTATAGAGCCACGTGCTTTTAAAGGCTGCACTTCGCTGCGTACCGTCGTGATGGGCAAGAATTGCTCATTTTTTGACCCAGGAACTAATGGATATGCGACCCAGGTCTTTGAGAATTGTCCGAATCTTACTTCCATCACTTGCTGGATGTTTAATCCAGATCAATCTGTTGAACAGGATGGTTACTATAATTTTGATCAGTCAGTGCACGACAACGCAACCTTGTATGTGCCCCGCGGTGCCATCCCCAACTATCAGGCTACAGAGGGCTGGAGGCTCTTCGCCCATATCCAGGAAGCCCCAGGTGACTACAACTATGATTTCTATCAGGACGGCGTCTTCTATAAAATCAGGGGGAGTGGTCAAGTGAAGGTCACCTACAAGGACGAGGATTACAACAGCTACAGTTGCACGGTTACTGTCCCTGGGTCGGTGCTTTACAAGAATACCGGCTACGACGTGAAGGGCATCGACGATTATGCCTTTAGGGAGTGTGTCAACCTGACAGGAGTGAATGTGCCGGAAGGGCTAGATTCCATCGGTACTTATGCCTTTATGAACTGTTACGTACTCCCCAAGATTGACATTCCCCACGGAGTGACATATATCGGCAATGGCGCATTCCAGGGCTGCCGCACATTCAAATCCATCATCTTCCCGGCTGGCGTGACTAAAATCTACGGCAGCACATGCAACGGTTGTTATTCGCTTGAAACCGTCGTGTTCCCCGTTGATCTCACCAATATCTATGCCGGCTCGTTCTCGTACTGTAACGCTATAAAGACTATCATCAGCCTGAACGAGATTGCACCCAGCCTGTACAACTCGTATATTTTCAGCAGTACAGTCTATGAAAACGCAACGCTTTATATCCCCGAGGATGCCTACGCCAACACCTACACATCAACAAATGGCTACTGGTATAATTTCGCTACTCAGAAGCCCTACGACCAGTATCTGTCCGATGCCATCAACGCTGCTGGCACCAACATCACGTTCTCCTCGCCATCGATCGGCAACTACCCCTGGTTGGTCAAGACCAACGCAGGCCGCACTTGTGCCCAGTCGGGCAATACGGGCATCCACAATAGCTCATCGACGATGACAGCCACGGTCACGGGTCCCGGCAGCCTGTCGTTTGACTTCAAGGCCTGGGGCCAGGGCTCATCATCGGCACTGGACTATTGCCTCTTCATGGTCGATGGTGTGACGAAGTTCCGTTATGGCGCCCGCGAAAACGATTGGGAGGCCTACACGGTGGAACTGGACGAGGGTACCCACACGCTCACCTGGAGATACACCAAAAACAACAACATCAATAGAACAGGCGACTACTTCGCCATCAGCAATGTCCGCTTCACATCCTATGCGTCACAGGCCTATGCCTGCTACACGCCGTCGAACACGACGCTGACGTTCTACTACGACAATCAGCGCAGCAACCGTTCGGGCACGACCTACGACCTGAACACGGACAACAACGATGTCGGCTGGGACACTGACGGCACCAAATCCTATGTGACCAAAGTGGTCTTTGACCCCTCGTTCGCTGGCGCCCGCCCGAAAACCACCACCGGTTGGTTCTTTGGCATGCGGTCTCTTCAATCCATCACGGGCATGAGTTACCTGAATACCAGCGAGGTGACCAATATGAACTGGATGTTCAAGGACTGCAGTCGCTTGACAAGCCTTGATTTGAGCCACTTCAATACATCCAATGTGATAAGTATGACTCAAATGTTCGAATACTGTCTTGGCTTGACGAGTCTTGACTTGAGCAGTTTCAACACGTCCCAGGTGATACGTATGAATCTAATGTTCAATGACTGCAAAAGTCTGCAGACCATCTATGTGGGCGATGGTTGGAGCACTGCAGCCGTAACAAGTTCATCTTATATGTTCTCTAACTGCACCAGCCTGGTGGGCGGCCAAGGCACGACCTACGATGCCAACCACATTGACAAGGCCTACGCCCACATCGACGGCGGCACGAGTAACCCGGGCTACTTCACCAGAGACCCCAATGTGCTTGAGGCCTATGCCTGCTACACGCCGTCGAACACGACGCTGACGTTCTACTACGACAAACTGCGCAGCAGCCGCACGGGCACGACCTACGACCTGAACACGGGTTCCAACAGCGATACCGGCTGGGAATTGGACGGCACTAATCGCAGTGTGACCCGGGTGGTCTTTGACCCCTCGTTTGCTGACGCTCGCCCGACAACCACCGCCTCTTGGTTTTATTACATGGACAACCTTCAAATTATTTCGGGTCTGAACTACCTGAACACCAGCGAGGTGACCGATATGGATCATATGTTTGCCAACTGTCTAATGTTGCCGAGCATTGATGTGGGCCACTTCAACACGTCCAAGGTGACCAGTATGGCTACCATGTTCTCTTCCTGCCATTACTTGGCAAGCCTTGACTTGAGCAGTTTCAACACGTCCAAGGTGACCGATATGCATTTCATGTTTCGTAACTGCAACAGTCTTAGGACCATCTATGTGGGCAGTGAATGGAGCACCGCGGCCGTAACGTCATCCGAAAGAATGTTCACTGGCTGCCACAGCCTGGTGGGCGGCCAGGGCACGACCTATGATGCCAACCATGTGGACAAGGCCTACGCCCACATCGACGGCGGCACGAGTAACCCAGGCTACTTCACCGACGCTAGTGTGCCCAGAGCCTATGCCTGCTATACGCCGTCGAACACGACGCTGACGTTCTACTACGACAACCTGCGCAACTCCCGCACGGGTACGACCTACGACCTGAACGAGAGCTACACCGATGTCGGTTGGCAGACCGACGGCACCAGATCTAATGTGACCAATGTAGTCTTTGACCCCTCGTTCGCTGGCGCTCGCCCGACGACGACCCACGGTTGGTTCTATTCTATGCAGCTTCTTGTATCTATCACTGGTCTGGAGTACCTGAACACCAGTGAGGTGGACTATATGAGGCATATGTTCTATTACTGTAGAAAATTGACGAGCCTTGACTTGAGCGGTTTCAACACGTCTAAAGTGACCAATATGAACAGTATGTTCAAGGGCTGCACTAATCTGCAGACCATCTATGTAGGCAATGACTGGAGCACTGCGGCTGTGGAAGAATCTGATGATATGTTCACGAACTGCTACAACCTTGTGGGCGGTAAGGGCACGACCTACGATGCCAACCATGTGGATAAGGCCTACGCCCACATCGACGGCGGCACGAGCAACCCGGGCTACTTCACCGCTAAGAACGCCGGCCTGCGCGGCGACGTGAACGGCGACGGCAGCGTCTCAATCGGTGACGTGACGGCTCTGATTGACTACCTGCTCAGCGGCGATGCCTCGGGCATTGACCAGGCAGCTGCCGACTGCAACCAGGACAATGGCGTCTCAATCGGAGACGTGACCGCCCTGATCGACTACCTGCTCGCCGGCAGTTGGTAATACTCGCGTTGCTCGCAGTTTAGAGTTTAGAGTTTAAAGTTTAAAGGGGCATCCGCGTAAGTGCTCGCGTTGCTCGCAGTTTAGAGTTTAGAGTTTAAAGTTTAAAGTTTAGAGTTTAGAGTTTAAAGGGGCATCCGCGTACGTGTGTACAAATAGAAAACGTGGAAACCTCACGCTAAGCCGCTAAGGCGCTAAGTTTTATAGGCTTTGCTCGCAAGAGGCTCGCAAAATAAGCATCCGCATTCATGTGTCGAAAACAGAATGCGGATGCTTCTCTAATCTCTAATCACTAACCTCTAAACTGCGAGCGTAGCGAGCCTCAATGCGGATGCGTCTCTAACCTCTAAACTGTGAGCAACGCAAGCTTCAGTAATACAGAACGTAGGCGGTCATGGGGGCGAGGTTGGCATTGAATACGCCTTTCTTGACCTGGAAGCGCTGCTTGGTCACGACATCGCGGTATTTGCCATTGCTCAGGGTGACGGGGATGGCCACCTGGCTGGGCTGCTCATCGAGGTTGATGACGACAGCGGCCCTGTTGCCGCGCTCGACGATGATCTGCTTGCCGTTCTCGCTAAAAATGATGTTTTCGGGCTGACCCACGTTGCGGTGACGGAACTCGTTGACGGCCTTCACCACGGGGTGCTTGAACTCGTCATTTCCTACTTTGCCGATCTCGTTGTCGCCCCAATAGTTCTCGCGGGTGCTGCCGTGAGGACGGGAGTAGAACAGGGGCGTGCCATACTTGCGGGCGGTCAGGAAGACCCATCCCAGGCGGATAAGTTCATCACTCATTCCGGCTGAGGCGTGTTCGTTGCAATAGGTGTCGTGCGACTCCACCCAGGTTACCAGGTGGGCGGGATCTACCGAGTGGTGCCACGTCAACAGGTTGTCGGCCTTGGCGTTATGATTGTTGAGTACATTGCGCAACACCCAACCATAGTTGCTGGCGGTAAGGTCCATATACTCGGCATAACCCTGCTCGGGCACATTGCGGTCTTGCAGCACCTCGCCATAGATGAAGAGCTGCTCGCGCGGAACTGCCAACCAAAGGCCCTTCACTGCCTTGCGGCCCATGGCCACGTCCCAGAAGTCGTT
>CAMYUW010000089.1 GCA_947302275.1 uncultured Prevotellaceae bacterium | reverse complement strand
TGAGCCACGGCATCTTTGGCAACACGATCTTCTCTCGCATTCTCTCCAAAACCGCCTTGGCGACCGATGCCCGCATGGGCGGTGCCTTGATTCCCGTGATGAGCAACAGCGGATCGGGTAACCAAGGCATCTGCGCCACCAATCCCGTAGCCGTCTATGCCATGGAGAACGAGAACACCGAGGAGGAACTTATCCGCGCTCTTACGCTGAGCCACCTTACCGCCATCTATATCAAGCAGAGCCTGGGCAAACTCAGTGCCCTGTGCGGCTGCGTGGTGGCCTCGATCGGCAGTTCATGCGGTATCACCTACCTGATGGGCGGCAGCTTTGACCGCATCTGCTTTGCTGTAAAAAATATGATTGCCAACCTGACGGGAATGATCTGCGACGGTGCCAAGCCCAGTTGCGCCCTGAAAATCGCTTCAGGCGTATCGACAGCCCTGCTGAGCGCAGTACTCGCTATGGAAGGCCGCCACGTCACCAGCGCCGAGGGCATCATCGACGACGACGTGGATCGCTCCATCCGCAACCTGACCGTCATCGGTGCTGATGCCATGTGCGCCACCGACCAGATGGTTCTCGACATCATGACCGGCAAGGGTTGATTACCGCAAGGACATCATCAACCGCAACCATACTAGAGGGGGATATGCCATTTGGCACATCCCCCTCAATCATTCAGTATGTTATGTTACATGCTGATTAGAATCCGGCATAGCGCACACCATGGATGTAGTAGATAGTACCGGGGTCGTCAGTAAACTCGATTTTGTACTCAATAGCATCGGTCGGTTTGCCGTTAACGTTCTTGCCACCGTTCTCGATGATCTTTCCATCGGTGATAGTGCAGAACTCTTCACCTGCATCAGAATCGTAGATATACTCATTCTGGCAAGAGAAGGTCTTAGCATTGAGGTCAATGGGTACCTTAATGGTATAACCCCAGAAATTGTTACCATCGCTCAACCACATCTGATCAGCATCATCGTTGGCGGTATTGTAGGTGTACATGTCCCACTGGCCAATGCCGTAAGGATCCTCATACACTTCTCCATCCTCAATGATATCAGCAACAACCACCCAGTGGCCGGCCATCTTTTCAACAGCGGTGCCACCAGCGGGCTCATCAGTCTCGGTGTTGCAGGAAGCGAATCCCAGGCACAACCCGAGGGTCAAAGCAAAAATTGAAATATATTTCTTCATAATCTGCAATATTAAGAATTAGTGTTATTGGAGAATGATGTGGAACTGCATCGATCCTGCATAATCCATGTCGAAGGTCACAGTCTTGGTCTCGGGATCATACGAACCATTATATAAATCGTCGTAAGTATCACCCCAGCCAGGAACAATAGCTGAAAGTGCAAAAATCTCATTGTCACTAGTGAGCTGGAGGTAGCCATTCATAGCATATCTGGGACCATAGCCAGCACGCACGTCATAGTAACCACCCATCATGTCACTAATAGAGAAGATACCCGGAACGACTCTTTCGATGTTGACAGGATAACCTGAGAATGGTACAGTTGCACCACTGGAGAACCAATAGCGATAAGAACCTTCCTGAACGGTATAGTCACCCGACATGTCGGTAGTCACGCTCGGGTCATAAACGCACACCGTGCGCTCAACCGAAGCAGGATATCCATCACTGCCCACGGCCGAATAAGTAATGTAATAGAATCCCGGGCTGTTGGGATCAACCTCATCGGCACCTTCAATAATGATTTTGTCGGTGATATCCTCGCCAGCGAGGGTGCCAGTGCAACCAGGGTCAACAAAACTGCTGCCAATAGGAACCAGCATGAACTCGTCACCCTGCATCTGGAGGTCGGCATAGTAAGTCAAGCGAGAATCGGTCAGCTCGTCTTTGTCATCGTTACACGATGTCAAGCCAAGCAGCACACCCGCCATCAATAAGCCAAATAAATATATCTTTTTCATATTTAATCGATTTTATGTTATTCTACTATTTATATCGTAGTTCACAATTACTTGGCATCCCAGAATACACGGTCGCTGAGCAACTTGGCCGCAGGGGTATTCTTGTTCAACTGACGGGCAGTGCTGGGATAAGGAACGCGCTTGCACAGGCCACCAGCCTGGATGTAGTTCAAGGCAGGAACAATCATCTGGCCAGCGCTGTAAACGGTGGGATCCTCAAAGACCTGCCTTGCAGAAGCGGCACAGGTAGTAGGAACGTCGGTGCGGCGAACCTCACTCCATGCCTCCATGTGGTCACGATAGAACAGGGCAGCCCACTTCTGCATGTAAATCAGGTTCAAGCGGTCGCCATCGCTGGCCTGGGCATCCCAGTTCACACGGTTGCCATTCAGGAACGAACCAGCACTCATGCCACGCGAAGCGAAGTCGGCAGCTACACCAGCCTCATAGGCAGCCTTAGCGGCAGCCTTGTTGCCCCAGCGAAGCTGAGTCTCGGCGATGAGGAACTGAAGTTCACTTTGGGTGAAGAAGTAAATGGGAGCGGAGGAAGCGGGCGCATAGTCGATAGCGCTCACGTCCTTGTTCTTCCAGTCAACACCCCATGACTTATAGACGGTCTTGGCACCGGGAATCTGACCCACATACTCACCAGCGTCATTCTTCATGATAGCGTATTCAATACGCGGGTCGTTGGTCGCCATATAGTAGCTCACGATAGGATAGGAAGCCACGTGGTTCTTGGTACCCAGGGCGCGGGCAACATCATACCAGGGGTTGTACTGACCCTCGGCGTTGCTGTAAACGTCCCATGCCACGTTGCCGCTGAAGAAGTTATCGGCATTGACCAGGGCAACAGCCTTGCTCTGATACTCGCTGGCATTGATGCCGCCGTCGATCAGACGCAGATACATACGCAGACGCAGGGCGTTGGCAAAGCCGCGCCACTGGCTCACGCTCTTGTTGAGCAGCGGGTCGGTAAGGGTCATCGGGTCACCCTCGAGGGCAGCCTCGGCAGCGTCGATCTCGGCAAGAACGCCCTTATAAACATCCTCACCCTTGTCCCAAACGGGATTGGTGTTGGCACTACCCTGCAGGGCCTCGGTATAGGGCACCTGATCCAGGTTATCCACCAGAATCTGGAAAGCGTAAGCACGCAGCACGGTGCAGGCAAACAGGTCGCTCTTGTTCTCGGTGCGGTCCATCACGTTCTTGATGTCGGCAAGAGCGCCGGCATAGAGCGTGCGGTAGCAACGGTCAAACAGGTTGGTCGACTCGTCGATATTCAGCTCGGCCTCATTGTTGTACTGGTTGGCCTCGGGACGCTGCTCGAAGTACTGGGCAAAGAAACCGCTATAGTTGAACATAGCATCGCCCACAGCTGCAGCGACAGCATTCTCAGCAGCAGGGAATACCAGGTCGGGCGTCACATCGCTACTCGACGGGTAGTTGGGATCGTCGTTGATGTCAAGATTGCATGACGACAGGCTCAACACTGCTGCAATGGTCAGAAATAAATATATCTTTTTCATGTCTGTTTCAGTTTTTGATTAGAATTTAACCTGTACATTGAAACCAAACTTGCGTGAGCTCGGGTTAGCCGAGAACTCACCGTAGTTACCTTCAAGGTCGTTACCGAAGGTAGAAGTCTCGGGATCGATAAAGGTGTTGCTCTTGGGAGTCCACAAGAACAGGTTGTTACCGAAGAACGACAGGTTCACACCCGTGATGAAGCAGTTGGCAAACCACTTGGTGGGCATCTGCCATGAGAGGATCACGTTACGCAGTTTAATGTAGCTCTTGTCAACCAGGAATGCACGATCCAATTCGGCACCACCGGCATCCCAGTAGGTGAAGATACCCGTCTCGTCGAGGGGCGTGGTGTTCTCGGTATAGCCGATCACGTTATCATCATCGTCAAGGACTTGCTGTACAGAGTTGGGCACGATGAACGGGTTACGGTTGTTGAAGGCTGTCTGGATAGCGTTACCAGTGAAGTAGGTGATGTCCTTGGTACGCGAGTAGAGCAAACCACCGTGACGGATGTCAAGGTTGGCGGTCAGGCTGACGCCCTTGTAGCTCAACGTGGTTCCGAAGCCCATCAGATACTTGTAGTTCATGCTGCCGACAATCTGCTGCTCGGGGTTAACCAGCGGCTGACCCTCGCCGTCGCAGATAATCTTGCCGTCCTCAGTCATCTGGGGAACGTAAGCCTTGAATACGCCAAGGGGCTCACCCTCGATAGCGTAGAGGCTCGTACCGCCGCTCAAACCGTAGATGGTAGCGATGCCGCCCAGCTCCTCGGGCAGCTTGATCACCTTACTCCAGTTCTTGGTGAAGTTCCAGTTGATATCCCACTGGAAGTCGCCAACCTTGACGGGAGTCACGCTAACCAACAGCTCGATACCACGGTTGCGGATCTTACCCAGGTTCATGTTCTGGGCAGTGTAACCGGTGGCGGGATCCATGTTCAGCGAGAAGATCTGCTTGTCGGTATTGCGATCGTAGTAAGCAGCATCGAAGCTGAAGCGGTTCTGGAAGAAGGCCATATTCAGACCAAGCTCGAACTCGGTGGTCATCTCAGGACTCAGGTTCTGGCTACCCAGCACATTGCCCATCGAGTAAGCATTCACGCCCACCTTGGTGAAGGGGAACGAGCTACCGTTACCGAAACCACTGGTTGCGGCGGCAGCCTGGGCAAATACCGAATTGGTCATGTAAACACCGGCATCATTACCAGTGCGGCCCCAAGCCACGCGGAATTTACCGAAGGTGAGGATGTTGCGCTGTTCGGGCTTGAGCAGCTCGCTGAACAGGAACGACAAGCTCACACCGGGATAGAAGTAGGAGCGGTTGTCCTTAGGAAGGGTCGAAGACCAGTCGTTACGGCCCTGGAGGGTCAAGTAAACCATATTCCTCCAAGCGAACTCAGCACTGCCGAATACAGCCAAATAACGGCGCTTCCACTCAGACTGCGAGGTCGAGGGAATCTCGGCGCTGTTCGAGAGGTTGTACCACATGGGGATGGTCAGGTTGGTTACCGACGAGCCCAGATACTTGTAGCTGCGCTCATTGCCGTTGAAACCGAGCTGAGCATTCACGTGCCAGTCTTCCAAAATCTGCTGGTCATAGGTCAACATAAAGTTCTGGTCAATCTCACGACGACGGGTGATGCTCTGCGATACCTCACCGGTAAGGTCCTTCAAGGCGTCTTCATAGTTGGGGGTGTCCTTGAACAGGGCGGACATGTTGGGCGAGCCATAGTTGTGGTGGCCCGTGTTGGTATCCAAACCGAAGCGGTAGGTAGCCGTAAAGTATTTCAGGAATGCATAATCGAGCTGCAGGTTGCCGTAGAAGCGCTCCTGCTCATACTCGTTCTGGTAATTCTCAATAATGTAGTAAGGGTTGGTTACACCGTAGGGGGTGTAGTAGTAACCCGGCGTGTTGAACGGGTTGTTCAGGTCCTTCATCTCGACGATGGAGATGTCACGCGGGGTCTGCATGATGCTGTTGTACATCGAACCCGTCTTCTGACCGGTGGTCACGAAGTGGTTGCGCTGGAAGGCATAGTTCAACGAGGTGCTGAAGGTGAAGTTACCCTCGCGGTGGCTACCACGGGCCGATACCGTGTACTTGGTATAGGTGTCAGCATCCTTGGGGATGATACCGTTATCGTTGATCTGCGACAGCGACACGAAGTAGGTGCTCTTGTCGGTGGCGCCATTGAACGAGATGCTGTTGTTGTAACGGAAACCGGTTGCGAAGAAGTCCTTCACATTGTTCTTGATAGGCAGGTAGCTCTTCATGTTCTGGCTATGGTTGTAAACCCAGCCATAGAGCTGCTCTGAGCCGTCAAAGGCGGGACCCCACGAACCATTCTCAATCTCAGTGTGGTCGCCATACCAGCCCATACCGAAGCCATTCTGCATCTGAGGCAGGCGCATTACTGACTCCCACTGCAGACCACCGTTGTACTCGATGCCCACACCGCGGCTCTGCTTGGAGCCCTTCTTGGTGGTAATCAGGATGACACCTGCACCGGCACGGCTACCGTACAGGGCGGTAGCGGCGGCACCCTTCAGAATGGTCATGCTCTCAACGTCGTTGGGGTTAACGGCGCTGGCACCGTTACCGAAGTCGTAACCGCTGTTCAGACCATCACTGCTGTAGGTTGCCGAGTTGTTCAGGGGCACACCATCCACAACATACAGCGGCTGGTTGCTGCCCGAGAGCGAGCTGACACCACGGATGATAACCGACTTGGAGGTACCGGGGTCGGAAGATGTCTCAGCAATCTGGACACCAGCCACCTTACCGGCAAGGCTCGACATGATGTCGTTGGTGCGTGCCTGGGCAATCACGTCACCCTTGATGGGAGTGGCCGACACACCCAGCGCCTTGGCCTCACGCTTGATGCCCATAGCGGTGACCACAAGCTCGTCGAGCGTGGTGTTGGCATCCTCGAGGGCTACTGTTAAATAACTAGCTACTGCAACGACCTGGGTCTTATAGCCCACACAACTGATGCGCAACTGCGTCACGTTGTCGTTGACAGTTACTGTGAATTGACCGTCAAGGTCGGTCGAAGTACCTTGAGAAGAGCCGATGGCTTGCACTGTGGCGCCTATCAACGGCTCATTGTCACTGGCACTGACGACTTTACCGCTCACGGTCTTGTTGGCCCATGCACTCATCGAGATGAGGCATATCGCCATGAGAA
>CAMYUW010000088.1 GCA_947302275.1 uncultured Prevotellaceae bacterium | reverse complement strand
TGCTTGAGCATCCCGAGCAATACACCGAGCGGCAGTGGCAGGACATCCTTGCCGACGATGAGTGCCGCGAACTCTACTCGTTGATGGCCAAGACCCGCAGCGCCCTTGCCAGCGAGCAGGCCGACGAGCGGCTGAGCGACGAGATGATTGACGCGCAGTGGCAACGCTTGGCTGGGGAGCAGCACGAGCGGGCCGTCATCGTGCCCCTGTGGCGCAAGATCGCCGCCGCAGCCGTTGTGGTAATAGCTTGTGTGGGCATCGCCATTGCAGCGGTGCATACAGGCTTTTTCGGCCTTAAGCACAGCGAAAACCAGCCCGAGAAGGTCGTCCAGCAAGGCAATAACCCTGAGAATACCGCCACCGATGAAGCGCAGACTCCCTCGCCCGACACCTTGTCGATGGCTGCCGGACCCCGCCTGTTTGAGGAAGTGCCGCTGGAGCAGGTGCTCGCCGAACTCGCTGCCCACTATGGCGTGGAGGTGGAGTACCGCTCGGACGACGTGCGGTCGCTGCGCCTGTTCTATCAATGGGAACCGGAATACTCGCTGGACAAGGTGGTCGAGATGCTCAACAACTTCGAGGCCATCTCCATCCGGCACGAGGGTAACCAGCTGATTGTGGAATCGAAAGACCTGAAGTAACCCTACCCATGAAGCGAACCATCACATTGCTCATGTGCATGGCGTTTGCCCTGCTGCTCACGGCCGTTGCACAAAGTATCACGCACACCTTCAGTGACGTGTCGATGAGCGATGCCCTCAAGTACCTGCAGCAACACACCAGCCGCTACAAGATCGTCTTCATCTATGACGACCTGGAGGACTACAAGGTGACGACCACGGTCAAGAACAAGTCCGTGCCCGACGCCATCCGCCAGATGATCGGTTTCTATCCCATCAAGATGACCAGGAAGGAAAACCGCGAAATCTACGTCGAAGCCATCCTCAAGACCGAGCGCCGCCTCAAGGGCGTGGTCGTGGATGAGCACAACCTGCCGATGCCCTATGCCAACGTCACCCTGCTCAACCCTGCCGACTCGACGATGGTGGGCGGTGGTGTGACCAACGAGAGCGGCCGCTTCGTCATTCCCATCGAGCACGGCAAGGTCATCGCCCGTGTCTCCTACGTGGGCTACAAACCCGCCTATCGCCTGTGCAGCCGCGACAACGTGGGCACCATCAAGATGCACCCCGACATTACCGCCCTCAAGGAAACCGTGGTGACCGCCGCCAAGATGCAGATTGAGCGCGACGGTGCCAATTACACCCTGCGCAACCTGGGCGGCACCATCATGGGCAATGCCGGCAACGCACTCGACCTGCTGCGCTGGACGCCCGGTGTTATCGTGGGCATGAACGAGGACATCTCCCTCATCGGCCGTGACGGCAAGACCGAGGTCTATCTCAATGACCGCCGCATCACCAACAACGCAGAGCTGAAAGCCGTCACCTCGCAAAATATCAAGCGCGTGGAGATCATCCGAGAGCCTGATGCGCAATATGCCTCCAATGTGGCCGCCGTTGTCAAGCTGTACACCCATAGCCCTTACAAAGACAATCTGGGGGCCAGCCTGATGAATGTGCTCGACATCAAACGACGTGTCTCTAACATCACGACGCTCACGCTCGACGCCAAGCAGGGCAAGTGGTCGGGCAACGCCTCGCTCTCCTATGGCTTCTTGAACTCCTGCGCCTATTCCAACGGCTTGACGACCGTTGCCGGAGATGACGGCCAATGGGCCTATGAAAAAATCGACTCGACGGCCTATACGAGCGGAGGAAATGATTTCAAGGTTTTTGCCGGATTGAACTATGCCTTTTCGCCCAAGAGCGTCATCGGCGCACAGTACAGCGGCAATTCCTATCACAGCGATATCGACCAGTTCACCATCCAAAACACGGATCAGTTCTTGCGTTCGATACCGCGCATGAGCAACCAGAATTCTCGCCACAGCCTGTCGGCCAGTTACCAGTGGCAACCGAGCGAAAACTCCCAACTGCTGCTGATTGCCGACTATGCGGCATCCTTGCAACAAGACGAGCAAAAAATCCATGAGTATATCTCGACAAAGGACAGTCCCGCTGCCGAAGGCAACACGATTATGAAATACTACACGATAGTGAACTCCAATGACTATGACATCGTCACCGCCACGGCAAGATACAGTTTTGTCTCCAGGGAGTGGGACAACAAGACGGGTGCCGAGTGGGGCTATACTGGTAGCACAGGCATCGTCTTGAGGAATCAGGTCACTCAGACCAGCAAGCGCGATAACGACTGGCTGGGAATCTATTACACGCTGAGCAGGACCTGGGGCAAGTGGCGCGTCAATGCAGGAGTGCGCTATGAATATGACCACACCTCGACTACGAGCGACGATTCCCGTCTCAACAGGACCTACCACAACCTGTTGCCCAATGCTAGCATCGGGTTCAAACTGCGGCCGAATATAGACTTCACGGTGTACTACCGCCGCACCTTGAGGCGCCCCACCTATAGCGAACTGCGCCCCACGTCCTACTATGTCAGCTCCTATGAGGAATCGTCTGGCAACCCATTGTTGCAACCTACGGTGACTGACCGATGGGCGTTGAATGCCAACCTCAAGGGTTTTACTGCATCGGTGGCCTACAGCATCATGGATAATGCCATCCAGCGCATTGTGGAGCACATGTCATCGGGACTCATCCGTGAATATCCCATCAATATCAAGCATTCTCACGCCTGGTCGCTGGACTTGGGTTACAACTACAACAATTCGTGGTTGAACCTGGGCGTGCAATCAAGCGTGATGCTGCCCCATGTCACCTATCCCTATCTGGATGGCATGAGGACCGAAAACAAGCCGTTTGCCATCTTATCGGTCAATGCCCAGTTCACAGTGGCAACACGATATATGCTGGGCTGCCACTTGATATACAGCAGCCCATGGACAGCTGGATTCTCGCGCAATGGCTCTATTATGGGTGTGAACCTGAGCGCCATGACCACCCTGTGCAAGGGTCGCCTGTTGCTGGGACTGACAGCCAACGACATCTTCCACCGCAGCATGGCCACATGGGGCAAGACACGGTATATGAACGTGTATCACGAGACGCACAACAATAATGACACCCGTGGCATCTCGCTGATGTTGCGCTGGACGTTCAACTCCATCAGCAACCCGTTCAAGAGGCACAGCGGCAACGACGCCACCCTGCAACGAACCAATTGACAATAACAAAATACAAACAATAAAAGTCATGAAGAAGTTATATATTATCCTATTAGGCCTGTTGGCACTCTCGTCCTGCACTACTGGCACCGACGAGCCGTTGCCCTTGCCTGAAGTGAAACCCAATCTCTATATGGCGACCGAGGGGTTGACGGGCTGCCCCGAAACCATCTATAACCTGTATGGCGACACCGTCTATCAGTGTGAAGATGCTGAAAGCAGCATCAGCTCGCTGGTGGCCGAGGGCCTTGATTGGTATGCGCTCATCATTAGGGGAGATGGCGCGTATAATGTGGTGAAAAACGGCAAGTCCATCTACTTGACGGGCGAAACCATCCACTGCTTCACGGTCGAGAACGGCTCCATCTACACCGTACAGGAGAACAAGGTGAGCAACACAACTTGGGTGTGCAAGGATTTTGAGCGCATCCATGAGGTCGTCGGTGCTGTGCTGTACAATAACTTTTCGGTAGATCATGGCAATGTCACCATGGCGATATATTATGAGCCAGAATATTGGTATAATGGGGAATTTATCCCGATTGAAGGATTAGAAGGGAGAATTGAAAAGGTCTATGGGATAGACAAGAAAGGAGATGACATGCTGATTACCTATCAAGACAACAACACTGGTACAGATATGTACTGGTGGAACGGCGTTACCCACGAGTTCCCCGAGGGCTTCATACCCACAACTTCTTGCATCGCCAAGGGCCACTACTTTGTCCTGGGCAGGATGATGACGACACTGGGAGGACATGGCTCGCAATGGCTGCCCCACGGACTGCCATGGCTCATCATGGATGGCTATGAGGAAGTGTTGAGTACCAAGACAATCGATTTTGAGGCAGCCCAACTGGTTGAGCTTGACGGTACGACTTATATTCTGGTGAAAAGTCTCCGCGGGGCGACTTCCTATATCTTCAGAGGTTTCCAATTGCTGGACCTGCCTACTGTCGAAATTCCCGATAAGATAAAGCCCTATTATTCCTATTATAAAGATGGAAAGGTCAATCTCTCAGACATGGGCATCAAGTGCATTGCCGTGGGCGCAAACCAGTAACAATAGTGATCACATAGCGAAGGCACAAGATTCAGCAGATAATATTAGATTTATAACACAAACTAAATAATTGATATACAATGAAGAACTTTAAGAAATTAACGACACTGTTGCTGGCGATGCTGACACTGACGGCCTGTGAAGACAGCAAAGAAGAGCCTATTCCTGAGCCTAATGTTAATGAGACAACACTCTACTTGGCCACTGGCTTTGCGGGCTATCCAGAATTTATCCTCAACTTGGATGGCGATACCGTCTATATGTGTGAAGACGAGGAGAGCCGCATTCATTCGCTTGTTGCCGAGGATTATGATTGGTATGCCGTTATTCGCAAGGGAGACGGCCTGTTCAATGTGCTGAAAAACGGCAATTCCATTCACGTGACAGGAGAAAACATTCGTGGTTTCACCGTTGAGAATGGTAATATCTACACGGTCCAAGAAAACGAGATGAGCGGCAAGATATGGCTTTGCAAGGATTTCAAGCGCATCTATGAAATCCCCAACACAACCTATTACAATACTTTCTCGGTAGATCATGGTAGTGTTGTCATGGGAGTTTATGATGAAAAACCGTGTTATTGGTATAATGGTGAAATCATCACGATTGAAGGGCTGGAAGGCGGATTTGATTGGGTCTATGGAATTGACAAAAAAGGAGACGACCTGTTGATTACTTATCAAGATATCCCCACAGGCAAAAATATGTACTGGTGGAAGGGTGCACGATATGATTTCGAGTCGTGGTTTACTCCCAAATGCTCCCGAATTGTCAATGGCCATGCCTATATTTCAGGCAAGAAGATCACTCAACAAGGTGTCGGTGGCGTTGACGGTGTCGCAACTGTAGTCATTGACGGTACTGAGACCATTATTTCTGATGCCGTGGGTTCTTCGGCCGAACAGATTATCGTTGATGGAGAGGACGTATACATCCTTATCAGACGCGGTAGTGGAAGCTATACTGAAATATACAAGAATCTGGAAGCTATTACCCTGCCTGATGTTGAGGTCCCTGATTTTTACAAGCCATATTATGGTGATAAGTGCAGTTTGGGAAAAATTGGCATCAAGTGTTTTGCTGTTGTGAGAAAACAGTGATCAATATGACAACTAATAAAACAGACATTATTGAAACCCAATAACGATATGAAAAAGAAATTAATGATCCTAATACTGGTAGCACTCACGTGCATGAGCGCCAGCGCGCAAGTGAAATTCGGTGCCAAGGTGGGTCTTGACTTGACCAACTTTTGGGGCAAGGAATGCGGACACCATATGGTGCTTAATTATCAGGCAGGCTTGCTGATGGAGTACAAATTCCATCCCCACTTCGGCATTAGCCCTGAAGTCGTGTTTGCGGCCCAGGGCGGACAGGAAAAGGCCGATGACGGAAGTGAAATGGGTGGTTTCATCAGGAGTGATAAACACTATCATACCAACTACATCAACGTGCCTGTGATGTTCAAGTATTATCCTACCCAAGACTTCAGCATCGACTTCGGCCCGCAAGTGGGTTTCAACGTGTATAGCAAGTACACGATGGGCAAACACGAAGCCACAGAATACAAAGACATGACCAAAGCCGTTGATTTCGGGTTGGGCCTTGGGTGTACCTATGACCTTGATAAGAATGTCTTTATTCAGCTGCGCTACACCCTGGGACTGACCAATGCCTTCAAGGTGATGCATGGTACTGCATACAGCATAGAGAACTACCGCAAGAACAGCAACGCCCAGCTTGCCTTTGGCGTGAAGTTTTGACGAATAGCTCCAATAGTCATGAAGAAAAAAGCTATATTTCTTGCGGTATTAGGGTGGTGTGGTCTATCCTGCCTGGGGCAGGAGGGCAATGTGTTTCAGCACTTCAGCCTGTCGGGAGGTTTTGGTTCTACAGGCCTCACCATTGACATGGGCACGATGATGACTGACCAGTTCGGCCTCAGGGCTGGTGTGGACCTGCTGGGAATCTATTTCCATGGTGTAGAAACATATGAGGATTTTAATAAGAAACTTTATCTGCTTGATCCAGACCTTGAGCCATTGCCTGAACAAAAAGCAGATACCCATCTCACTAATTCATCGGGACACCTGTTGCTGGATTATTACCCCTTCAAGCCGTCAAAATCGGGTTTCCATGTGACGGTGGGTGCATATCTGGCATGGCATCGGCAAGTGGAATCTTTCGAGAATGCCGATTACGGAGCTTGGAGAAAAATTGCCGACTTCAACGCTCGCCGCAGCGAATATGCCGATGTCCCAGCTGAAATGGGCCCTGCGACGATCGGGTATTATGGCTATCATGTACCCACCAGTGCCGAAGGCTCGTTTAATGCCTACATGCAAACGAACCGCTTCAGGCCCTATCTGGGACTCGGCTTTGGCCGTGCGGTGCCCGGTGCTCGCCGTCTGAACGTTCAACTTGACCTCGGTGTGCAGTTTTGGGGTAGGCCCAGGCTCTATGACGGAATAACCGGCA
Source organism: uncultured Prevotellaceae bacterium (assembly GCA_947302275.1). GTDB lineage: Bacteria > Bacteroidota > Bacteroidia > Bacteroidales > Muribaculaceae > Sodaliphilus. The sequence goes on along the minus strand of CAMYUW010000088.1, from coordinate 172 downwards.
AACGCCTTACCCAAGTAGCGTATAAGAGCCAAGCCTCCTTCGGCCGCAACACGGTCTATCCCGTCATCACCATCCGCCTTGCAGGCCGCATCCTGTGATACAAAACACAAAGAACAAGTTTCTAAACCATAATTTTTTATTACAGTCTTGTTGGCTCACCGATGACCTCGGT
>CAMYUW010000087.1 GCA_947302275.1 uncultured Prevotellaceae bacterium | reverse complement strand
AGATTTATCCTATCGATGCAACCGAGAAGTCTATCGAGATGAAGAACTCCAAGACTTTCAATATGATCGTCCTGGGTTCGATGCTCAAGGTTCGCCCCATGGTGACCATCGAGAGTGTGCTCAAGGCCCTGAAGAAGACCCTTCCCGAGCGCCACTGGCACCTCATCCCCCTCAACGAGGAGGCTCTGAAGGAAGGCGGCAACCTCATCAAGGAGTAATCAATTTGTTACAACCCAATAATCAAGCGGTTGGCCATTTGGTCAACCGCTTGATTCGTATTATCCGTAACGTCCGTTATATCCGTGTTGCCGTGGATTATCGGATGGCGATTTTCCAGGCGGTGCGGCTTGTGGCGGTCTTGAGCAGATAGATGCCGCGGGGCAGTTCGATGACCATGTCGTCCTTCAGGTTATCGATGCGGAGCACTTCCTGGCCAGCCAGGTTATAGATGGATGCTTGACCCACGTCCTCGCTGCACTTGATCAGGATTCCACCTTCCATGGTGAGAACCTGCAGAGGCTTGTCGGCTTCGATACCGGTGATGCCGCTCATATCGATAGTGATGACATTGGACGGGTCGCTCATGTAGCCCAGTCGGTAAGACTGTACATAGTAGGTGTGGGTCTCGCCGGTCTGGCGGTCATTGAAAATGTAACTGGTCGTGTTACCGTCATCGGTGCTGAACGTCTCGGTGCGGGTCTCGCCGCTATCCTTGTTATAGATCGTGCGCGTAATGACATAGTAGTCCACTTCCTCGTTGGCTGCACGCCAGTTTGCCACATAGTCGTTACCGTTGACATTTGTAGCAGGAAGAGCTTCGAGCTGGGTCAAAGTGGGCGCTGCCAAGCAACGGGCGCGCAGTTCCACACCGACGCTGCCGGTCAAGCCGCCATCCAGGATGAGCAGGCGAGCAGTGTGGTCGCCTATCGATGTTGGCGTGTAGGTGATCTTGAGAGGATAGCCTTCGGCGCTGTTGGCTGCCGTGCGGCTCACGGTTGTCACAGGAATGCTGAACATCTCGTAATCGTAACGGTAGAGTTGCAGCGTCAGCGGGTTATTCAGGCCGCGGCCCTTGATATAGAGCGTGTAGTCCAGCGACTTACCCAGTGCCACCTCACCGAAGTCGAGCACCGTGCCCTGCACGGGAGCGACGAGCTCGGGCTCACCTGTATAGCTTGTCGTATCGACGCCAGCGTCGCTCACGTAGAACACTTGTCCCTGGCGATTGCCCCAGATGTATTCAAACAATTCCGGGAAGTCGATGAACGGATTGCGGTTGTTCTGGTGTTTTTGAACAGCTTCGTTGCGATCCACTTCCTTGTCGCTGACGGCATCATTGCGTGCCCAGCGGCACAGCAAGTCAATTGACCAGTCATTCAATGATTTCCATGAATTATTGGTCATCATGTAGGTATATCGCCACGTGTAGTGCTGGTAGGCACATGCCATGTAGAAGTAAGTGCGGGCAAAGTCACCCTTGTAGCGGTCATCAGGTTCAAATACCGAATTGCTGCCGCCGCCCTGGCCCGATTTCGGGGAGCCCACGCGGGTCGCTCCGTTGTCAAAGAAGGGATTGGATACCTCACCCAGCGGATAATTGGATTTTGCCATGTTGGCATCACCATCGGAAGGATACAGGTGGTTGATGTCGGTGTAGCCGGCATAGCCCTGTGTCTCGTCATAGCCGCCCCACCAGCTCTTGGGCATCGAGTGTTCCTTGTGCATGCCATAGACGCCGCTGGTACCGCCACGGAAGTAGTAGGTCTTGTTGCTGTACATGTCCCACACCTTGCTATGGTCTTCAGCCTGGCAGTCGGTTTCGGCAAAGTAGATCCACAGGCTGCCGTAGCTCAAGGTCGTGTGCCGCAGGGCCAACTCGTGGATGGCATCTTTCAACGCCTGTCCGCTCTTGCCGTCGAGAGAAGTATAATATCCGGCGGGAATGGTCGCTCCAGCTCCCATCCATGCCATTAAGGCCACAAGGGCGATAACCCATCGGTGAAGTCTATTGTGTATCATCGTCGCTAAGAATTAGTTGTATCGTTTCGGCAAAGGTAGTATAAAGTTTTTAGTTTTTGGTTTTTAAGTCGTCAGTTTTTGGTCTATACGGTCATTATCAGCTCATTCCGGGTCATTGACCCAGTTGATGAGATACACCCTGTCGCGGGCGCGGGTCATCGCGGTGTAGAGCCATCGGTAGAAATCCATCGTCTGCATCGCTTCGGGCATGATGCCGCCCATGTCGATGAACACGTTGCGCCACTGGCCGCCTTGTGCCTTGTGGCAGGTAACGGCATAGGCATACTTGACCTGCAGAGCGTTGAAGTAAGGATGTTCCTTGAGTGCCTTGTAGCGCTCGCGCTTGTCGCCCGTGAGTTCTTCCCACACCTCGTTAAACAGGCGGTCGCTCTGCTCCTTATTCAGCGCTGGCGTGTCGCTCAGCAAGCAGTCCACCACAATTTTGCAGTCCATTTCCATCCCGTCGTGGTCGGGAAATTCGACCGTGACATTGGCGAAGCGCAGGCCGTACTTGTGCTCAATCTCGCCCCACACGCGTCTCACGCGGCACACGTCACCGTTAGCGATGAAGTCCAGTTCATCGTAGTCGTGGGCCCAGTAGTAGTTATTCTTGGCCACCAGCAGCATGTCGTCGTTCACGAGCAGGTCTTCACGATAGAGGATGCTGTTGCGCACGCCCATATTAAATAATGTTGCGCGCTTGTTGCTTCGGGTAACGATAATGGTTTCGCCCATGCCATCGCGGTCGTAGCAGTCGCCGATGGTTTCAAGCAGGAATTCGCTCGACACCGGTTGGATGTCCTCCATGCCATCGAGGTCAAAATGCGGCCTGCCTAATGTGCCCTCTTCCATCGCCTGACGCAGCAGCGTGGCGTTGTGCAGGATGCCGCTCTCCTCGGCCTGGCGGGCGATCTGGCTTAGGAATATGCCGTATGTCGTCAGCCCCAACGACTGCAGAATCCCGTTGTCGAGGGCGGGGCTCACAAGCTGGCCCACAGGAGGCAACTGGGCGTTATCGCCCATGAGCACCATCTTGCAGCCCTGGCCGTTATAAACATAGCCAATCAAGTCCTCCAGCAGGCGTCCGCTGCCGAAAATCGACCCATCGTTCGTGTTGCTGATCATCGATGCCTCATCGATGATAAACACAGTGTTGGTGTGCTTGTTGTCGGCGAGGCCAAAGGCATCGATGCCGTATCCCTGCTGGCGGTATATCTTGCGGTGGATGGTGTAGGCAGGATGGCCCGAGTAATCACTGAAAATGTGCGCCGCACGTCCCGTCGGCGCCATCAGCACCGACTTCACGCCCTGCTGGTGTAGCGCTTTGACAATGGCACCCGTGAGCGATGTCTTGCCTGTGCCCGCATAGCCACCCAAGATAAATACCGACCGCTCGGGCGCATACAGCAGGAAATGGGCCAGCGCCACAATGACCAGCATCTGGTCATCATTCGGGTCGTAGGGCAGCCACCGCAGCACGTCCACAGCCAGCTGTTTCACGCGCGAATCTTGCCGGTCGGCACCGCCAGTGTGGTTGAAGGTTTGCAGTCGGTTATTGTTCTTCATGGGGTCAAAATTAAGAAAAAAATCTGTTTTTGTTGCGATTATCCGCCAAATTGTATTACCTTTGCCCCGCATTTAGCGAATGGAGTGATGCTCGAGTGGCTGAAGAGGCACGCCTGGAAAGCGTGTATACGTCAAAAGCGTATCCCGAGTTCGAATCTCGGTCACTCCGCCAAAAAGGACGACAACTGTCGTCCTTTTTTCATATCACAACAACTCTTTTATAAAACGAAGACAATAAGTACAATAAGTACAAAGCCATCCGGATTGGGCGTTTTTAAAGACTACTCAAACAACTGTTGTTCAGCAAAATAGTTGCTTGAGCTGCTTTTTAGTTGTTGGCGGAGAGGAGCTGGTCGATGAGGGCGATGACGTCGCCGATGGATACATTGCCGTCACCGTTTACATCTGCCGATCCGGAGTAGTAGGTGGCATCATCTCCCATAAGAAGATAGTCGATCAAGATAGTGGTGTCTTTGATTGAAACTTTACCATCACCATCAACGTCGCCTACGCCTCCCATTTCAACGATTGAACCAAAATAAGGTTCCCAGTCCGAATACTGATATTCCCATAAGGATCCATGACGAACGTGAAGCGTGCGATGCTCATACGACAATTCACTATTAGCAAAGGCATTTTCACCTATAAAAACATAACCAGGGAAAGACTGCTGAATATAGCAATACACATCTTTCAGATTACAATCATAGAATGCATTACTATTAAAGGTGTCTACGGATTTTCCAATAGTAAGGTTTGTCAGCCCAGTACATCCTGAGAAAGCGCTTTCGTCAATAAAAGTGACGGAGTCACCAATGATGACGGTTTCCAGTCCGGTACATTCTGAAAATGCGCTAAACCCGATTGATTTGACAGAATTAGGGATTACGATATTTTTAAGCCCCGTGCAGCCTGAGAACGTCTCCCGTTTAATATCGGTAATAGTATTGGGGATAATAAAGCTTCTCAGACCCTTACAGTTTTTAAAAGCGCCGTCTTCAATTATCGTGACTGAGTTGGGGATGTCCACACTCAGCAGACTTTCGCAGCCGTTGAAAGCTTCATAATCAATTAGTGTGACAGAATTAGGAATCAGAATGCACTTAAGCCCAGAGCAGTTAGTGAAGGTTCCACCGCTAATTACCGTGATGGAGTTAGGTAGTTCGACGCTTGTCAATCCCGAGCAATTACTGAAGGCGTAATCCCCGATTTCGGTAACGGAATTAGGTAGCTCGATGCTTGTCAATCCCGAACAATCCATGTATTTGCAACTTATTGTTTGTCAGTTAGTTCTGATTAAAACGATAGAAAAGTGATTACACAGATTCTAAAGACGGGGAAGATAATGAAGATTTAACATTTTTAATTTTCTTTAAACCCCCGCGAATTCAACTGGCAACTGCAGTCGTTTTATGATACGTTCTAGTCATCTTCCAAAACTTTGGCTTATAACTTTTTCAAAAGTTCTCTTCCTTCGTTGGTCAGATAGTATGATTGCATTGGGTGGTTAGGTACCTCTGGATAGAGCATCGCAATGTAACCTTCGGCCAAATTCGGTGTTATGTAGGTGTTTACAAAGCTTGGTATATTACGAAGATTCATGCCTTTCATCAATGATTTTAGATTCGCACCATTCTCGCCTATGGCCAGTAAGAATTTTTTCAAACGCTTATTTTTCGCTTGTTCTTTTGTGGTTGTATGGTGAACTTGCGTGGTTGTATGGTTGTATAGTTGCTCGCTTAAATGTGACCCATACGAATGTGGCGTTTTGATTGAACTCTGGTTCAGCGAGGTTTGCTTCACGGCATGCATCTATCATACGACCTACACCACTGCCCCAATTCTCTAAAAACGTGGTTTTGAACAGCACATCCGCAATGATGGGGTTTGGCGGGTATGAATGGTGAGAAAGCTTAATAGTTTCAACGGGCAGTTCATCGGGCAGATGGCCAGTATTCTCTATCTCCACGCGATCGTCATATATGGCGATTCCAACAGAACTACTCGTATTGTGGAAAAGGCGATGACAAAGAGCGTTTGTTAATGCCTCGCGGAGTGCTTCCGCTGGAATTTCCAGTATTTCTTCTTCAGTAGGTTTTACATCTTTATCATCACCGTCTTTCAGTTCGTCCGTGGTCTTCTTCAGTTTCAGCGTACGAGTTTCATCGCCTTTAATCAGAGCTTTAACTTCGTCTATTGTCATAATGGCTATTAATCTATGCTAATACACTTATAAGGGTACACATTTTTTTAGACAGTTGGCGTATCGACCGCAGAATAATTTGCTTGGCACGTTAGAAATTCTCAGAATCAGCTGCAAGGAAATCGACGTTGAAATGTACATGAAACAGTTTGAAACATGGCAATAATTGGAAAGTATGCTCTATGCAGTAATCAAATATTTCGACATCCTGCTTGAATTCACAAGCGGTATGCTACTCGATGCCTGCTATCTTTACAGTAAAAAAAAAGCTAAATACTAGCGAAACCAAGTGACAAAATTTGAGGAGTTAAAAGCGAGGGTGGACTTGTTTTCCATTGCCGAACGAAAGCATAGTCGCCAAAGCAATCTCACAAATATAAAACACAATGGCAGTAGCCTACCTCAATTCCTCTCCCGACAAGTATAGCAGATAAATCAAAGAAGAACAGAATAGACATCTACCTTGCAGTAATATTAATGAACAATGAGAGCTGCACATTATTTTTACATGACTATATAGTACAAACAAATCAATCAAGTTATGACATCAATTAAAATCAAATTAAAACAAGCGTCTGATATCTCAAAGAAGGGGCGCATTATTTACAGAATCAATCATCGGGGTCTTTCAAAAACCATCATGTCATCAGTTGAAATCTTCCCTAATGAGTGGAATGATCGGTCATCAGCTATCATCAAAGCTAACTGTAGTCCTGATCGCAAGGAGGAGCTGGAACAAGCAGAAGAGAGCATTCAGTGGGACATACGAAGCATTTACCAGATCATCAGCAGATTAGTGATGGAGTCAGGGACTTTTACAGCAGATGATATTGTTCGTCTATTTGAGATACAAAACCCAAATATATCGTTCATTGCATTCATGCGTGAACGGATAAAGAGACTCGAGAACCATGGGAAGTATGGTACTGCAGCGACCTATTCGACGACATTGAATAGTTTCATGAGATTCTTGCGTGTTCATGATGTCTCGCTTAATCGTTTGGATTCCAGTCTAATCAAGAGTTATGAAGAACATTTAAGAAGCACTGGTTTAACAAAGAACACAACTTCGTTTTATATGCGAGTATTACGTTCTGTTTACAATCAAGCAGTTGAAAATGGTCTTGTTGAGCAAGCAAGGCCTTTTTGTAATGTTTATACAGGAATCGCTGAAACAAAGAAACGGGCAGTGAGTGCCAAAGATATTCGGAAAATCATAGCTATTGATCTAGCACAATATCCGGCACTCGATTTTGCTAGAGATGTATTCATGTTTAGTTTCTACACTCGTGGGATGGCGTTTATAGACATAGCCTATCTCAGACGAGAAAACCTGAAGGATGGGTATCTGATTTACAAACGGCGCAAAACGGGATGTGAACTACGAATAAAATGGGAAGACTGTATGAAATCAATAGTGAAAAAATATCAGGCACAATGCAATCATTATCTTCTTCCAATTATCAAGGGGGAAGAAGATAATCGAAAGCAGTATCAAAATTTCTCACATTGGATTAACAAACAGTTGAAAAGGCTATCGTCATTATTGGACATCAAGCCTGCGTTGACCATGTACGTCGCACGTCATAGTTGGGCAAGCATTGCGAAGAATAACAATATACCGATAACTGTCATAAGTGAAGGCATGGGACATTCTTCGATTAAGACTACCCAAATTTATTTAGCGTCATTGAATGATTCGATTATTGACGGAGCAAATAAGAGAATCATTAAAATTGTGAAGGGGGCTGAATAGTATAATACTTCTCTCTGTAAGAGATGTA
>CAMYUW010000086.1 GCA_947302275.1 uncultured Prevotellaceae bacterium | reverse complement strand
GAGTGAAGAACTCGTTTTGGCGGTGAATGTCCTCAAACTCACCACTATACTCAAAGGTGATGGTGGTTGAATCCTGTTTCTCGACGCCGCGCATCTTCATGCACATGTGCTGTGCTTCGGCATAGACAATGACGCCTCGGTTGGGCAGTACGCGGGTGAGGAGCTCGCAGATGTCGTGGGTCATGCGCTCCTGTACCTGCAAACGGCGTGAGAAGGTGTCGACGATGCGTGCGAGTTTGCTCAGGCCGACAATGCCTCCTGCGGGGATGTAACCGATGGAAACCTTTCCGAAGAAGGGGAGGATGTGATGCTCGCACAGGGAGTAGAACTCGATGTCCTTGACGATGACGATCTCGCTGCCCTCGTGCTCAAAGATGGCGCTGTGGACAATGGAGTCGGCATCCTCGTTATAGCCGCGGGTATTCTCGATGAGCGCTTTGGCAGCGCGCATAGGGGTTTTGGCCAGACCTTCGCGGTCGGGATCCTCACCGATGAGTTCGATGATGGCGCGGTAGTGTTCGGCTATTTTTTCGGCGAGGCGGATGTCCTCGTCGCTGAATTTCATTTTAATCATTGCTCCAGATGTTAATGCGGTCACGCACAATCACCATTTCACGTGCGTAATTGGGATAAATTTTCTTGATTCGTGCCAGTGCGGCTTGTGCCTCACCGCGTGTCTTGAAGTCGCCGATGCGCAATCTCCATGCCGGTGCTTTATAGGTGATGTAAGAACGATACTGGGGGAACTTCATGGCGATGTCCCTGGCTCGTTTCTGTGCAGCGGTTTTGGCCGTCTTGGGATTGTTGTCGGTATAGGCTTGTATGCGGAACCCGACGCCACGGTCCTCAATGGTCTGCTGTGAGGTGTGTGTACGCTTGGGCTTCTTGGGCGTGACTTCTTCTTTTTTCTTCTCTTTGTCCTCGTCCTTCTTCACGTCCTTGGAGGTGTCCTCATCAAGTTCGTTCAGCTTTTCGTCGTCGTTGGCGGGTTCGGCTTTATTTTTGTCTTTCTCGTTGACTTTCTTGTCTTTGCTGGTCTGCTGTTGCTTGTTGTTGAGGTTGGCATTGTTGCGCTTGACCAGTTCCTTGGGTGCATCAACGTTGACCTGGCCGTTCTTGTTCAAGCGGTCGGTGATCTGGCCACGCTGTGCGTTGCTTGCCAGTGCGACAAGCAGCATCAGGCACATGCATAATGTGCGGATGTGTAGTTTTTTCAACATATATAGCTATAAATGTGTCAGTGTCAAATTTTGCCGCAAAGATAGTGCAAAAATCCGTATCGAGTGCGTTTTTTGTTGATTTTATGCAGGGCGAGGCAGATTTTGCCCTATGTTCCATTATAAAACATGACAATCGGTGGTGAAATCAAAACCGCAGCCAGCAAATGCTAACTGCGGTTAAGCGTTTTGTCAGGCGGAGAAACCGCTGGTTAGAAAGCGGTGACAATGCCCATGAAGTCGCCGGCCTTGAGTGAAGCGCCGCCGATGAGGCCGCCGTCGATGTCGGGCTTGGCGAACAGTTCGGGTGCGTTGCTGGGCTTGCAGCTGCCGCCGTACAGGATAGTAGTGTCGTCGGCCACTTGTGCGCCGTACTTGTCGGCCAGCAGGCCGCGGATGAAGGCGTGGATCTCCTGTGCCTGGTCGCTCGTGGCAGTCTTGCCGGTACCGATGGCCCAGATAGGCTCATAGGCGATGACGATGTTGGCCATCTGCTCGGCAGTGAGGTGGAACAGGGAGTCGCGGATCTCAGCAGCAATAACCTCCTTGAACGAGCCGTTCTCACGCTCCTCAAGGCTCTCGCCGCAGCAGAAGATAACCTTCAGGCCGTTCTCCAGCGCCAGGTCAACTTTGGTCTTGAGCATCTCATAGCTCTCGTTGTAGTAGCCGCGGCGCTCGCTGTGGCCCAGGATTACATAGTTGGCACCCGTCGAGGCAACCATGGAAGCAGAAACTTCGCCGGTGTAGGCGCCGCTGGTGTGGTCGGCGCAGTTCTGTGCGGCCAGACCCACGTTGGCGTTGCCGATAACCTCCTTGACGGCCATGAGGTGGGTAAAGGGCACGCCCATGATGACGTCACACTTCAGGTTAGCCTCTGCCGCAACGGCGGCACACACGTCCTTGGCGAGCTGTACGCCCTCGGGCACGGTAGTATTCATCTTCCAGTTGCCCGCAACAATGTTCTTTCTCATTTTTCTCTTTCTGGATAAAAAAAGTTAGACTATTAAAGATTGTATTTCTATAGTGCAAAGGTACAATCTTTTCCCGAAACCCCAACATTTTATCACTTTAAAATGCAATCAGTGTCTCGGCCTGAAAATATTTAGGGGCATTTTTATTTTGTACTCAAGATAATGTCAATGATGGCGTTCACATCGGCGATGTTGGCCTCGCCGTCATCGTTAACATCGGCGGCGGGGGCGCGGGTGTGGCCGGAGTTGCCGCCCATGACGACGATGTCGATTACGTTATTGGCATCGGCAACGGTGACTTCGCCATCGCCGTTCACATCGCCAGACTGATTAGTTATAGGCTGGATGTTGAAGCGCCCCCAGACGCGATCAGCCTGATAAGCCCCCATGGCTTCGCTGGGAACAAACAAGGTAGCAGAAACGCCATCAAAGCAGATGGCGCCCACCGTGGGCGGTGTCATTGCTTTGCAAATGATTTCCTTGATGCCATAGCAATTCTCGAATGCATTGGTACCGATTGTTCTGACTGAACTAGGGATAGTCAGGCTTGTAAGCCCTTCGCAGCAGCAAAAGGCATAATTGCTGATGGCTGTAATGCCGTCGGGAATCACCAACTCAGTCACCTCGGTGCCATTCACATAGAGATGGTGGGCATAAACGAGAGGATTGCTATTACCCATCATGATTTTGCACCATGCCTCAATGTTTGTGATGTTGACGCGGGTAAGTCCCGTGCACAGCCAGAACGCATTATCCCTTATAGTGGTGATAGATTCAGGAATGGTAATGCTCGTCAATCCAATGCAGTAATTGAACGCATAATAGTCTATGATGGTAACAGGATAGGTGACGCCTTGATAGGTGACTTGCGGGGGAATAATCACGTCATTATGATAATCACTTAGGTGCATACCACTTTCATACTTTTGGAAGGTAACACAGGCTTCGTCACCTTCTAAAATATAATAGATACCATCTACCTCAAATTCATAGTTGGTGTAGTTGTATGGTGGGAGGGCAAAAGCTGTGACAGGCAGCACGAGAGCCAGCAACAGGATTATCAGTTTCTTTGTTGTGTTCATATTGTCTATCGTTTTAGGTTGATATTCGTGAATTTCTCAACTGCAAAGGTAATAAGAAATAATGATAAATCAACCCCCAAAGGGCGACATTTCGACCTCATTTTATAAAATGCAAGAAGCCGATAATCAGTTAGTTAAAAAATAAAAATCTCATTTTGGCATCATTTAATCGGAAAAAGGAATGTTATGTGATAATTCATGAGTCCGATTTCATTGTTTTCTTGACATTATTTCTCTATGGAATTGGGATTGTCATCATGGTGCAGTGGCGTGCCCCACTGGTCGTTGAGCCAGTCCACCCTCTTGTGGTAGAAACGTTTGCCGTAGTATTCCCACCGCCCCGCAAGCGTGTTGAACTTGTTTTCGGGCCAACGGGCATAATCGCTGATGCCTGCTGCCACAATCCTGCTCACGAAGTCATCCAGATAGCCGTCCATCGAAGTGTAAACCGTGTTATAGAATTGCTGCCAATAGACGCGGACCCGTTGCTGGAAACGCGGAAATTTTGCGATCTCGCTGATCCATCTTGAATGCCAGTTGTCAGGGACGTCCTCATAGATGAACTTGTTCTCAAAGTTCCCGCAACAATACCTGAAAAATGTCTTGTCGCAGTCCCAAAGGGGGCCAAAAATCAATTTTGTGTCGCTGCCGCGTTGTTTGTGTATGTAGCAGCTTCCCGAGAACGCTTCAAGGTTGTCCACGATTTCCTGCACGACATAGTAAAGCGCCAGCGAGTCTATGTCGATGTACTGCTCCCATTCCCTGCTATTCTTGTCAGCCGTGTATATGGCGCTATCAGTCTGGACCAGAAAATCTGTGATGTAGTCTTTTTGGGCCGGGCTTAAGGCCTCGGGGGAGTGGGTGGTCACCCAAAACGGCTTGCCGTTGCCCTCGGTGAAAAAGATATAGGCGTCCTGCTGGTAATTCTCGATTTCCATCAGCCACCCTCCTGTGATTTTCTCAGGGTTTGTCTCATAGTTTGCTTGTTCGACGATATTGACGCGGTCTTTCCCCACCCTTATCTTCTCGGTCAACAGGTAAAGGCCCATGTACTCGCCGTTGAGCACGACTTCCACAGGTTCCATCTTGGGGTTCCATGGCATCCCCATCTGGTTGCCGATCTCAAACGGCAGCGCGTTGCTCACCAGCCCCACGGGCCAGTTGTCGGCGCATGCCAGTAACACCCAGTGGCGGTTGGACGGCATGCCCAGCATCCGTTGCTTGGCATCCAACTTGAGCCTCAATGATTTCTTGCTGACATCGGTCCAGGTGTAGTTGCCATGCCCCTTGACCTGCAGCCCGAGGGGCTCACGCGCCGACCCGATGGGCTCGCAGCCCTCAACGCCCATTGCGTCAAGCCACCAGGTGGCTTGGAGGTAGTTCTCCTTGCTGACGATGTCGCGGTATCCCACGGTGTTGATGTAGAGCACTGGCAGCGTGCCCGAGTAGGAAGGCATGGGAGCCAATGTTTTCCCGCCCAAGATAGCATCGATGACCAGATTGATATCGGCTATTGTGATTTCCTTGTCGCTGTTGATGTCAAGGTCATAGGTATAGAAAGAATGGTACTCCGTCCCCTTCAAGATAGAAGCAATCAGCACGTTCACGTCGGCAATGGTCACTTCCCAATCGCAGTTAACGTCCCCTCGAGGACGAATACCCGACTGTGCATGAGCCGGTAGAAAGCCACCGAACGCAATGAGTATTGCCAAAAATCGAAGCCAACCTCTCCTAGAGATTACTGTACACTCTCTTTCTACAGTATCAACAAAAATGTTGTTATAGTTCATGGTTGAGATGTTATCCATAATAGTTCAGCTGATCAAACACATTAGTTTCAAGGGTGTTCATCATTAAATTGTTAGTAGTGTTTGTTGCTGGCAAAGGTAGGGTGCGAAAGTGTTAAATCAGGCAACATCCTAATTCATTATGACCTCATTTTTCAAAATATAAAGTATTGGCAGTTAGTTATTTGTGAAATAAAAATCTCATTTGTGCCTCATTGACTCACATTATTGGCCATAAAGTGTTAAATTTTCAACAGAAATGGGTCACATTTCCATTTGTAAGACCGAAAATCCAACCAAATCATATCTGTCAAATGATACACAACAGGAACATCATCATCCCGATTGCCGCAATAGTTCTTTACTTGCTGGCAGGTTGTCAGCACAATAGTGCAACCATGCAGCAACTGGCTCACATTGACTCGATGGTTTATCATCAACATGAACAGGAGGCACACACGTCCTTGGCGAGCTGTACGCCCTCGGGCACGGTGGTATTCATCTTCCAGTTGCCCGCAACAATGTGCTTTCTCATTTTTCTCTTTCTGGATTAAGCAATAAAAAATGTGATTTGATTCAATGCCACAAAGGTGCAACGTTTTTCTGGAAACATCAAGCAACTGCCTTTTGATTTTTCAATCAAGGTGGACAACTTGTTGTTGGGGTCACGAGATGAACTCGATGATGGCGCAGGGCTGGTTGTTGATATCGAGGGAAACGATATAGCCGCCGTCGATGGGGTAGAGGGTGGGTGTAAGCATGTCGCCCTGCTTGGCTGCGATGCGGTACTCGACACGCATGTCGTGGACTTCAAAGCCCTCGGGCAGGAGTTCCATGGCGATGCGTACATAGTTGGCATTATTCATGTGCTGGTTGTAGTCGATGTCGGCACGCATGACCGGGACAGGTTCCAGGACGGTGCCGTCCTGCTTGGGCAGGATGATGCGGCGCCCGCGGTAGTTCATTTCCTGCTTTGGCTCCAGTGTGAGTGAGGCAATGGCCTCATCGGCAATGCGGGCGAGTTTGCCCGTGGCAAGATCTACAAACGCTCCCATACTCCACGTGCGGTAGCAGGGTTGGCCTTGGGCATCACGAATGAACGTGTTGCGGAAGCCGTACATCGGCATTACCTCATAGATAGACGTCGTTACCGTCAAGTCCTCTTTGAAACGCGGAACGCGCACTACTTCGACTTGGCGCGTCGCAAGCAGCTGAGTCATGTTGTTGTCGCTGAAGAATTTGCGGGCGGTGGGCTCACTGTCGATCCACATTTCGGAGCAATCCTGCATCATCTGCAAAGCCGAGTAGAGTTTCAACCGTCCCTCGCTGTCACAGCAACTGGTAGTAACTTTGTAATTGAGTGTGTACATGAGTTGATCGTAGTTAAATGAAGTGCAAATTTAGCCATATTATCGGAATCGGGAAGGCGAGTATCACATTATTAATATACTTTAAGGGGAAGGGGTGGGTGAATTTGCCGGATTTTTTGTACCTTTGCGGCGCTTTTTGTGTATTTAAACACAAGTGGCTGTAAATAAAAAGAATATCAACGTAACAACCATAAAATCGAAAAAGAAACTATGGGTTTGAGAATCATTGTTCTGGCCAAGCAAGTGCCAGATACCCGTAATGTGGGTAAAGATGCGATGAAGGAGGATGGCACCATCAACCGTGCCGCCTTACCTGCCATCTTCAACCCTGAAGATCTGAACGCCCTGGAACAGGCGTTGCAGTTGAAGGATGCCCATCCCGGCTCGACCATCACGCTGCTGACGATGGGTCTGCCCCGTAGCGCCGAGATGGTGCGCGAGAGCCTTTACCGTGGTGGTGACGACGGCGTGGTACTGACCGACCGCCCCCTGGGTGGCGCCGACACCCTTGCCACGAGTTACTCGTTGGCCCAAGCCATCAGGCACATGGGCGAGTTTGATATCATCGTGGGTGGCCGTCAGGCTATCGACGGCGATACCGCCCAAGTGGGTCCGCAGATTGCCGAGAAACTGGGTCTGCCCCAGGTGACCTATGCCGAGAGTATCCAGGTCGCTGACGGAAAAGCCACCATCAAGCGCCGCATCGAGCGCGGCTTTGAAACTGTGGAGTGTCCGCTGCCTCTGGTAGTTACCGTGAACGGCAGCGCTGATGCATGCCGTCCCCGCAATGCCCGTCTGATCCAGAAGTACAAATATGCCGTGACGCCCAGCGAGAAGGCAGCACTGCCCGCCGACCGCCAGGCGCTCATCGATGCCCGTCCCTACCTTGCCATCAAGGAGTGGGGCGTGAAGGAGATTGAGGCCGACCCCGAGCAGATCGGTATGGCTGGCTCTCCTACTAAGGTGAAGACCATCGTCAACGTGGCCTTCCAGGCGAAGGAAGCCCGCCGCATCGACGCTGCTGCCGATGCCGAACTTGAGGGCCTTGTGAAAGAACTCATTGCTGACCACATTATCGGCTAAATTTATTAGGCTTTAGGTGCTAGGCATTATGCGTTAGGATTTATATCCAACAGCTTACCCAACCTAAAGACTAAAGACTAAAACCAGTTAAGAAAAATGGAAGACAAGAATAATCTGATAGTCTATTGCGAGTATGACGAGGGCCGCATT
>CAMYUW010000085.1 GCA_947302275.1 uncultured Prevotellaceae bacterium | reverse complement strand
TGACGCATATCAACTACGCTTTTGGGAACGTGAATAAGACATACGACGGGGTGACTATCCAGCATCCCGAGCGGCTGCGACAACTGGTCGAGTTGAAGAAGAATCACGATATCTATATTGTGCTGAGTATTGGCGGCTGGACTGCGGGCGGTTTCAGCGAGATGGCTGCGACCAATAGGCGGCGCAAGGCATTTGCCCGAGACTGCAAGCGCATAGTAAAAGATTACGGGCTCGACGGCATTGATATCGACTGGGAGTATCCCAGCAGCAACGAAGCAGGTATCTCATCGTCACCCGCAGATATCGACAATTTTACGCTGTTGATGAAGGAACTGCGTAAGGCATTGGGCAAGGATTACCTGCTGTCGTGTGCCACAATTGCCGATGCCCGCTTTGTTAATTTCAAGGCGATTGAGCCCTACGTTGACCTGGTGAACATTATGATGTATGACGTGGGCAATCCACCTTATCACCATGCAGCGTTGTACCGCAGCAAGATGGCTGGGCGCGTGACTGCCCAAGAGGCTTTGCAAGCGCACCTCGATGCGGGTATGCCTGTGAAGAAGTTAGTATTGGGTGTACCATTCTATGGGCGTTCGATAAAAGACTTTGGCGATACATCTTATGGGGCGCTTGTCAAGCGTACCGATGTCACCCGCATGTGGGACGACGTCGCCAAAGTTCCCTACCTGGTGAAGGACGGCGAATTTGTCTGCACTTACGAGGATGCCGAATCACTGGCTTGGAAATGCCGGTTCATCAAGGAAACAGGCATGCGTGGAGCCATGTATTGGGAATACCGCTGCGATGATGAAGCAGGCACTCTTCGCAATGCCGTGTGGAAGGGTGTCATGGATAATCATGATTGATATCTTTGGTTATCTGTTGCAAATTTGAAGAAATTGTCATACCTTTGCCCTTAATTGGCAAATATCTAAATCAAGAATCAATATGGAGAATAACGCTACTGTTAGACTGTATTCATTGGGTTGGCGCGAGATGCGCACCTATATGTTCGCGCTGTTGTTTATTGTGGGGAATATTGCGTTGCCGCAGTTGTGCCATCTGTTCCCGCAAGGTGGTCTCATCCTGTTGCCTATCTATTTCTTCACGCTGATCGCTGCCTACAAGTTCGGATTCCGTGTGGGTCTGTTGACAGCGATATTATCCCCACTCATCAACTCGGCACTATTCGGAATGCCCCCTGCTGCCGCCTTGCCCATTATCATGATTAAGGGCGTGTTGCTGGCTGGCGCCGCCGCTTGGATGGCCAACAAGAGCAAGGGCGCATCGCTGCTGGCTCTTATCGGTGTAGTACTCGGTTATCAGCTCGTGGGCGGCCTCATCGAGTGGGCTATGACTGGCGAAATTGCCAAAGCACTGCAAGACTGGAAACTGGGCTGGCCCGGCATGCTGCTGCAAGCCGTGGGCGGCTGGTTGGTACTCAACCATATGCTCAAGCGGTAATAAAGACACGCATATAGCGATTAACAGAGAACCATGAATCGATTTTGGTGTTGATTCATGGTTCTCTGTTAAATATCCTAGAGTTCTTCAAGATATGTTCCTATTTCAGGATTTAATAATTTTTCGACACCAACCAGCGAGCCTGAAACTAATAGAATTATTACAGCATATAATATAAACATGTAGAATGAAACAACAATGGTCTTCCACAGTGCCCGCTTCCATGTGACGCCATACAACTGATGAAAATCATAGGCCAGCACAAGCGGCATTGGCAACAAACCACCAATGTAGGGATAGAAGCCAAAAGGATAAATAGACCATGTCAGTAACATACTTGCGACTCCAATGATGTGGAATTGGCAATTAATATAAATCTGCGAAATGAACGTTTCCACCAAATTGAAATCACTGACCTTGCGAAACGCCCATTTGACTGCCAAAACCACCAAGATATTCTGCACAATCAACCTGTATAGCAGGTTATTCTCAAGAAATGCAAGGCCAGCGATTGTTTGATGAATAACAAAGACCGAGAAAGACGTGAGATGATTAAGAATATCCTTGATGTTGGGAGATTCGTTCATGGCTTTCTCAATTGCATCAACATAGCTCTCAGGTTCAGTGCCGGCAGTTTTGTAAATCAACCACATGACGAACACAACCAGGACAGTCCACACCGCCAGCATCTTGAATGGCGGGAAATAAGACAGTTGATGCCCACGCAGGTAATCCTTGATCATGTAACCCGGGCGCCAAAACAGGTCACGGATGGTGCGGAACATGGGGCGGTTTCCCAATCCCCAGATGTCCATGAAATTCAAGAACAAGAGTTTCCAGTTAAAGCGCCGCCACCTTGCAGGCATGCTGCACTTGGGGCAATAAGCACCCTTGTACTCACTGCCACAATGCTTGCAAACATGAGGTGCAGTGTCGCGAACATAGACCGAAGGCCTGTCATTCTTCTGGCGGTGCTCAATGCGCAAGACCCAAGCGCGGAACTTGCGGTACCACGTATTCTTTTTCACGGGCTTAAGTTTCTTTTTTTTCTTTTTAGCCACCGGGTTTATCTTATTCTTGAAAATTTTCATGCTGCAAATATAGAAAAAATCCCGTACAGGCACTTATCTGTACGGGATTTTCTTTGGAACAGTGAGAAAAAGCAGATGCTATACCACTCTATCCAAAAGTCTATTGACGCTTATTTGTTAAGCTTAATATCCACAGTTTTACGTTGGGAATAGGACATGCGATAAGCATCCCATAACGCATTCACGGTCAAGCCACGGCTAAACCATTCCTGCTCATATTGCGTGCCATCAATACCCTTGTTGGACGAAGGGATGCAGACATAAGTGGTACCAAAACCTATTGCATTATACCCTAGAATACTCACTTGACTGAGATCATAAGTCCTCGTGTCGCCATCTTGATCATTTAGGGTAAGTCTTATGCCTGAAAGACTCCACGAATTGAAATACCACTCGGTACTGATACGCAGGATATCATCGTCCACAATGGTGATGGTGCCCTTGACGGCCTCGGTATTATTGAAACTCCAAACCTTCTTGGTGGGCTTGTCTAAAGTATTGTCAAAGGATAAGAATAACGGGGAAGTCAAGTCGGACTTCTGAACTTCGTTCACGTTCACAATCGGATTATCGCCGCAAGATGTTGCGAAAATACTGAAAACAACTGCGATTAAAGGAAATAAATAGCGCTTCATTGTCAAATAAAGATTATTTAGCTTTTCTTGTATCAGAACATCTTTTCAGGATAAACCCCGCTGGCGTGCAGTTCGGCGAACTTGTCCACAACGCCCTGGCGGTCGGCAGCATAGGTCACACCAAACCACTTGCTCTCGGTGGTGAGAACCTTGACCTGAGCAGTGCCATTGTTAACCATGTTATTGACGACTGTGGGGATAAAGAACTCGGCCTTGGGCTTGTCGATATTCTCCTTGAGGAACTCGATAAAGTTCTTCTCGCTATGCACAAAGTAGTCGGGTGTAAAGCCCCAGAAATTCATTGACACAGGGGTGTCAAAGTCCAAGTGCTGCACTTCACCGTTCTCGTCGGTAAAGACAATGTTGTGATCGGCGTCATAGCCGATGCTCGTGCGCTCGACCACGCCAGTGAGCAGGCCGTCGCGGGTCTCACAGACGCCACGTGCCACGGTGCCGCTCTCGCTCATGGTGTTACCCACCTTGAAGCCCACCATGCTGTAATGGCCCTTGCTGCCCTCGGGCAGTGACGACAGTTCAGCCGCCATCACCTCAAAGCTGTTGCGACCATAATAGTCATCGGCATTGATGATGGCAAAGGGTTCATTGATGACGTTCTTGCCCATGAGCAAGGCATGGTTGGTACCCCATGGTTTCACGCGCTCGGCAGGGCAAGTGAAGCCCTCGGGCAGGTCGTTCAGACCTTGGAAGACCAACTCAACGGGGATATGGCCTTCATATTTTGACAGGATCTTCTCGCGAAAATCAGCCTCAAAGTCCTTGCGAATCACAAAGACTACCTTGCCAAATCCGCTATGGATAGCATCATAAATCGAATGGTCCATGATGGTCTCACCATGAGGGCCGAGACCGTCGAGCTGCTTGAGGCCACCGTAACGGCTACCCATGCCAGCAGCGAGCACAAATAATGTCGGTTTCATTGTATTTAGTTGTAAGTTGTAAGTTTTTAGTTTTTAGTTGTAAGTATGATTACTATCGCCTATTGATTATTCTTTCGTTTTGAAGTCAAAGATGATAGTACGGCGATATTCCTCATCGGGACGGAGCAATTGCGACGGGAAATTGGGATGATTCGGTGCGTCAGGCATGCCCTGGCACTCGATAGCCACGCCGTCATAATCGTGATATTCCTTACCGCTCTTGCTCAGGGGGCAACCCCCTAACCAGTTACCCGAATAGACCTGGACTGCGGGCTGGTCGGTACTGACCTCAACCATACGGCCCGACTCCTTGTCACAGAGCACGGCAGCCAGATGCAAGTCGCCGTCCTCATAGCCGTCAACAACCCAGCAGTTGTCATAGCCCTTGCCATAGTTCAAGGCGGGGAAATCTTTTTTGATGTCATTGCCGACCAGCTTTGGCTGGGTGAAATCCATGGGCGTGCCCTCTACAGGCGCCATCTCTCCACTGGGGATAAGGGAGTCGTCGGTGGGCAGATAGCGTGAGCAGTTGAGTTGGAGCACTTGGTTCAACGCTGTTCCTCCCCTATCCTCGCCTGCCATATTAAAATAGGTGTGGTTAGTGAGGTTGACTACCGTGGGGGCGTCGGTCACAGCGCCCAACTCAATCTTGAGCACGTTGTCATCGCTCCAAGTATAGGCGATGCGGGCTGTGAGATTGCCCGGGTAGTTCTCGTCACCGTCAGGACTTTCAAGTGAGAACACAACTGTGTCACCGTCCATCTCGCAGTCCCAAATCTTATTGGAAAAATTCTCGGGACCGCCATGCAGGTGATTGGGGCCATTGTTGATGTTCAGCTGATAGACCATGCCGTCTATGTCCAAGTGTCCCTTACAGATGCGGTTAGCATATCGTCCAGGCACCTTTCCGGCACACGGTCCATCATAAAAATAGTCGGCCACATTCTTGTAGCCCAGCACCACGTCGGCAAGGTTTCCGTCACGGTCGGGCACCTTAATTTCGAGGATGCCGGCTCCCAGCGACGAGAGTTTTACACTCGCGCCACTAGCGTTGATGAGTTCATAAGTGGTAATTTCGCCACGTTCTGTCTCGTGGGTATCGATGCGGATGCTCTTCATATCAATCTACTACCTTGTGAGCGCCATCACTGATGATTACGTTAATCACCTCGGGCTCATGTCCATATTTCGCATTGAATTTCTCCTTGGCTGTGGCAATGAAGTTGTCATAGCGATCTTCCTTGACCAGGTTGATGGTGCAGCCTCCGAAACCGCCGCCCATGATGCGCGAACCCGTCACACCACACTCGCGAGCCACATCGTTAAGATAATCCAATTCCTCGCAGCTCACCTCATAGTCACGTGACAGGCCATCGTGGGTCTCATACATGCAGCGGCCCACAGTCTCGTAGTCGCCACGCTCCAGAGCGTCGCACACATCGAGAACACGCTGCTTCTCACCGATGACGTAGCGTGCACGGCGATAGTCTTCATCACTGACTTTATCGCGCACATCGGCCAGCATCGTGTAAGAGGCATCACGCAGGGTTTCCACTCCTAAGGTGGCAGCCACGCGCTCGCAGGACTCACGGCGCTTGTTATAAGGAGAATCCACAAGTTCGTGTTTTACCTTGCTGTTGAGCAAGACGAGTCTGTAACCCTCGGGATGGAAGGGGAAATACTCGTGCTCCAGTGAACGGCAATCGAGTCGCATCAAGCAATCCTTCTTACCAAACACGCTGGCAAACTGGTCCATGATACCACAGTTCACACCGCAATAGTTGTGCTCGGTACTTTGGCCGATCTTAGCCAACTCAAACTTGTCGATCTTGTTCTCATTGAACATATCGTTGAGGGCAAAGGCGAAACAGGATTCCAACGCTGCCGATGACGACAGGCCAGCACCGAGGGGCACATTGCCTGCAAATACGGTGTCAAATCCCTTGACGGTTCCGCCACGCTTGATGGTCTCGCGGCACACACCGAAGATGTAACGCGCCCACTGTTCCTGAGGCGCGTCCTCCTCATTGAGGCCAAACTCACAATAAGCGTCCATATCCATACTATATACACGCACCTTACCCGTGCCATTGATGTTGATGGCAGCCATGATATACTTGTCGATGGCACCAGGGAACACGAATCCGCCATTGTAGTCGGTGTGTTCACCAATCAGGTTGATACGGCCAGCCGAGGCATAAACCACGGAATCAGTGCCAAAACGCTGCTTGAAAATCTCTTGAATCTTCTCTTTCATTTCACTTTACTTTATTTAATAGTTAATATTGACTTTCAAATCGTGTGGAGATCACAATATTTTTTGAGGATTGGATGACCGCAAAAATTCAAGGAATGTACCCTACAGGTCATTCCTGATCATCCGAAACCAATTAGAGAAACTACCTGTTAAAGTAGTGGCTCTGGTCGTTGATAATCCGTTCTAGGTTCTCAAGGTTGATATGACCGTTGATGACAACCAACGCATCGGTCGTCTCGCTTGCGTTCGCAATGACGATCTCGCTGACATACTGACCATCACGTCGCACCAAAACCGACTGCTGCTGATCATAACCCCGCTGGTTGGTCACGATTTCCTCATAATAACGAGACCTATAGAGATTCTGGATACGCTTGCGGAACTTATCACGAACGTTACCGTTACACCTGCTCAAATCAAGCAGTTGGACCGAAGTGATGCCTATGTTCGCATCAGACAATGTAGGCGAAATCAGACGTCCAAGGCCGAGCAGGCCGCTGCCCACGTTGAAATACTGCGCATGCCTTGCGTCACGCATGTCGTTAATGATATCATCGGCATTGCGGGTCAACATGCTGCATGACATCACCAACAACGACAGTAACAACATAGCTAATGTTCTCATCGTTTTGTTCATTGGATTCCCTTTCATAAAAGTAAAAACTAATAGGATGACAAAAGTATGAAAAATTGTGCGATATCGCCCATTATCTTTTCTTAAAATTCCCAAAAATGATAATATTATCTATACTATTTCAACAAAAATCCATAAAAAATGAGGATTTGACCTACTAATTGACGTGTTAAAAATCACTTTCACAACTACTTTGTCAGCCAATTGACGTTTTTCGTGGCAAATTATAGTCTATGTATAAATAATTTAGTACCTTTGCACCCAAGTTTTTAAGGAACTACCAAAAATCACAAATAATTCATATCTTTTTAAGAAATGGCTAAAATCAATGACTTCAATTTTGCCGGTAAAAAGGCAATCGTACGCGTTGACTTCAACGTGCCTCTGAATGAAAAAGGTGAAATCACCGACGATACCCGCATCCGCGGTGCTGTGCCTACCCTGAAGAAAATCCTTGCTGACGGTGGCGCTCTCATCATCATGTCCCACATGGGTAAGCCCAAGGGCAAAATCAACCCCAAGTTCTCGCTGAGCCAAATCACCAGTGCTGTAGCTGCTGCTCTGGAAAGGCCCGTGCAGTTTGCCCAGGATAGTGCTGGCGCTCATAAGCAGGCCGCTGCACTCCAGCCCGGCGAGGCTTTGCTGCTTGAGAACCTGCGCTTCCACCCCGAGGAGGAAGGCAAGCCCGTTGGCATCGAGAAGGATGACCCCAACTATGACGCTGCCAAGAAGGAGATGAAGGCCCGTCAGACCGAGTTTGCCAAGACGCTGGCCAGCTATGCTGACGTTTATGTTAACGATGCATTCGGCACCGCTCACCGCCGTCACGCCTCGACTGCCGTGATAGCCGACTACTTTGATGACGACCACAAGATGCTGGGCTACCTCATGGAGAAGGAAGTCACTGCTATCGATAATGTGATGAAGAACGCTCAGCATCCCTTCACCGCTATCATCGGCGGTAGCAAGGTATCGTCTAAGCTGTCCGTTATCAAGAATCTGCTCGACAAGGTGGATAACCTCATCATCGGCGGTGGTATGGGTTATACCTTTATCAAGG
>CAMYUW010000084.1 GCA_947302275.1 uncultured Prevotellaceae bacterium | reverse complement strand
CGCAAGCCTTGATGATAGCCTGTAACTGCTCCATGTTGTTGAAGTTGAATGCGGGAATGGCATAGCCGCCATCGACTGCCTTAGCGAACATCTCACGGGTGTTCACGAGGCCTAAATCCTTAAAATTAACCATAATTCTAAAATTATTAATATTGGGTCTAAACGATGTTTGATTTGCTGCTGCAAAGGTAAGTGAATTTTGCGGTCTCGCAAAGCGCATTCAGGAAATATTTTTCAACAATTCATCCCTCGCCTGAACGCCATAGATGACAGGCTCCGACCTACCACCGCTAAAAGCAGTAATTTACAGCACCCTTTGGTGATAAAAACAAAGTTTTGTTTGATTGTTTCCGTTTTTTTGTTATTTTTGCGACACAATTAATTACGATTCAGGTTGGACAAATAACTTTTATTACCGTATATATTAACTATTTTAATTGACCAAAATTATGAAGAAACTATTACTGTTGGCTGCCATGGCAGCCATGGCCCTCGGTGCAAGCGCCGACGGCTACAAAATCGAGAAAGTGTGGACGCTGAATGCCCCATCATTCTTCAGTGTCACTAATGATGCTCGCCAAGGCTTCGGCATGAATGGCAAATTTTACATCCACAACAAAGCCGAACAAGTAATCTATGAAATTGACGAGAATGGCTTGACTGGAGTCACCTATGAGGGTGGCACCAATACTGCTGTCAGCCGTGACGAAGCAGGCAATATCATTGTCAGCAACGCCGGATTTGGCAGCACTGCATGGATGGAAGCCACATTCAAAGTTATCAACCCCAAGAACGGTGAGGTGAAAGTTCACACCGTACCTGAAGAGTCGGGGCTGACGGGCAGATGCGACTTCTTCGGTTTCGCTAAGGGCAACCTGCTGGAAGAAGGAGAGCTCTATCTCACCGCTGGTTCACCTGACAACTCAATCTATACCGACGGTATTGCTCGCGTAGCAATCGCCGATGGTGAGGTTGACGTGGATAATTGCTTCTTGGCATTGTGCACTGGCTTGAATACCAATACCTCAACCGTTATCCACTACTTCAATGACCTGAATGGAGATCCTGCATTGCTGTTTGCTTATCGCAGTGGCGCTCCCGGCAAGCTCACACCCGATGGTGACAACTTTACCCGTAAGGGCCTCAATCTGCCCAACAAGGGTGCTTGTAATGGTGTATTCCCCATCATCTGGGATGGAATGGAGCTGTATCTCTATCCTACGCTTCCCAACTACCAAGACGGCTTTGCAGTTGCCGAAGATGGCGCCGTAGCTCCTCTGGTTGAAGTTCCTTCATCTGTATCTTCTAACCCCAACGTAATCCAATGTAACTGGCTGAATGCAGAGGTCGATGAGAATGGCGTGACCATCTATCAGTTTGTTCCCGGTGGCCAGATTTCGGTTTACCGCCTGACCAAGGAACTGCCGGTTTACACCGTTGCCGCCAACATCTTCAACAACTGGGAAATCAGCGAGGAGAACAACATGACCCTGGGCGAGGATGGCTGCTACTACCTGACCAAGGAAAACGTTGAGCTCACTGCCGGCACGATGATCGAGTACAAGGTGACCTCCGACGGCACCTGGTGGCCCGCCGACTTCAATGCCGAGTACTACATCGGCGAGGATGGCATCTACGACTTGATATTCGTCTTCAATCCCGATGGCGGCATCGTGGGCATCGACGTGATCAAGCACGAGGATCCTCAGCCCGAGATGGTTTACACCGTTGTTGGTCCCGCTCATGTCTTCGGCACCGAATGGGATTGCACCGACACCAACAACGACATGGTAAAGGGTGAAGACGGCATCTACACCTGGACCAAGCAGGGCGTTCAGCTCGACGACTTCTTCGGATTCAAGGTGGTGGGCAACCACAGCTGGGACTATGAGTGGCCCATCGGCTATGAGAACAACTGGAACGCCTACCTGCCCGACGGAGCCGGCGTTTATGACATCCTGATCACCTTCGATCCCGCACAGCCCGACGAGAAGATCACCTGCACGCTGACCAAGGTTGAAGTACCCGCAGGCATGCGTGGCGACGTGAACAATGACGGCCAGGTCAACATCTCCGACGTTACCACCCTCATCAACCACGTGCTCATGAACGACTTCACTGATAGTGATAACTTCAGCAGTGCCAATGCCGACTGCAACAAGGACGGCAAGTGGAGCATTGCCGACGTTACCGCGCTGATCAACTTCATCCTGAGCAAGCAGTGGCCTGAATAATCCGCGATTCCAGCACATCATCATGGCGGGGGAGCCAATCAGGGCTCCCCCGCCTGTTTTTTACACATCTTGCCGAAAAACGCCGGCACATTATTGCCGTTACCAATAAATATGCCTAACTTTGCGCTCACTAAAGTTAAAAACAATAACAACAATCACCTATAAAACAAACCTGTTATAGCCGTGTCAGCAATCAACAAGTGGCGCATCGAGGATAGCGCCGAACTCTACAACATCGGAGGCTGGGGCCTCAAGTACTTCTCCATCAACGAGAACGGCCACGTCACCGTGACGCCTAAACACAGCTGCGTGCCAGTAGACCTGGCCGATGTGATGGACGAACTCCACTCCCGCAAGGTGACAGCGCCCGTGCTGTTGCGTTTCCCCGACATCCTGGACAACCGCATCGACAAGATCTCCAGCTGCTTCAAGAAGGCAGCCAAGGAATATGAATACCAGGGAGCAAACTTCATCGTCTATCCCATCAAGGTCAACCAGATGCGCCAGGTGGTGGAAGAAATCATCGGACACGGCAAGAAGTTCAACATCGGACTGGAAGCCGGCAGCAAGCCCGAGCTGCATGCCGTGCTGGCCAGCAACATGACCGACCTGAACGCCAACCCCGTCATCATCTGCAACGGCTACAAGGACGAGGGCTACATCGAGCTGGCACTGCTGGCACAGAAGATGGGACGCCGCATCTTTGTCGTCGTCGAGAAACTGAGCGAGCTGGAACTCATCGACCAGGTCGCACAGCGCCTGCACATCCGTCCCAACATCGGCTTCCGCATCAAGCTCTCGAGCAGCGGCAGCGGCAAGTGGGAAGAGAGTGGCGGCGACAGCAGCAAGTTCGGACTGAACACCAGCGAGCTGTTCAGCGCCATCGACTATATGCATGAGCACAAGCTCGACGATTGCCTCAAGCTCATCCACTTCCACATCGGCAGCCAGGTCACCAAGATCCGCCGCATCAAGAACGCCCTGCGCGAGGCAGCACAGTTCTACGTGCAGCTCGCCAAGCTGGGCTTCGAGGTGGAATACGTCGATATCGGCGGCGGTCTGGGCGTGGACTACGACGGCACCCGCTCCAGCGGCAGCGGCCACTCGATGAACTACAGCATCCAGGAGTATGTCAACGACGCGGTCTATACCCTCGTCGATGCCAGCAACAAGAACGGCCTCAAGCATCCCAACATCATCAACGAGAGCGGCCGCTCACTGACGGCCCACCACTCGGTGCTCGTCGTGGATGTGCTCGAGACCACCTCACTGCCCGAGTGGGACGACAAGGTGGACACCGTCAGCGAGAACGACGACGAGCTGGTGCGCGACATGTACGAGATCTGGGACAAGATCAACCAGGCTCGTCTGCTCGAGGACTGGCACGACGCATTGCAGATCCGCGACGAGGCCCTTGACCGCTTCTCGCTGGGACTGATCGACCTGCGCACCCGCGCCATGGTCGAGAAACTCTTCTGGTCCATCGCACGCGACGTCGATAGCATCGTGCGCAACATGAAGCATGCCCCCGACGAGCTGCGCTCCGTCAGCCGCATGCTGCCCGACAAGTACTTCTGCAACTTCTCCCTGTTCCAGTCCCTGCCCGACGCTTGGGCCATCGACCAGGTGTTCCCCGTGATTCCCATTGACCGTCTCACCGAGCGCCCCACCCGCTTCGCTACCCTCCAGGACATGACCTGTGACAGCGACGGCAAGTTGACCAACTTCATCTCGGCACAAGGTGTGGCCCACTCGCTGCCCGTCCACAAACTCAAACCCGGCCAGCACTACTACCTGGGCATCTTCCTCGTGGGAGCCTATCAGGAGATCCTCGGCGACATGCACAACCTCTTCGGCGACACCAACGCCGTCCACATCAACGTCTTCAAGGACCACTACGAGATCGACCAGGTGATTGACGGCGAGACCGTTGCCGAGGTGCTCGACTACGTCGAGTTCAACCCCAAGCAGCTCGTCCGCAACGTCGAGACCTGGGTCAGCGAGTCCATCCGCTCAGGCAAGATCACCAGCGAGGAGGGCAACGAGTTCGTCCGCAACTTCCGCAGTGGCCTCTACGGCTACACCTACCTCGAGAAATAATCTCCAACCATCTCACGCTAAGGCGCTAAGTCGCTAAGAATTATTATTATAAAAAAACTTAGCGCCTTTGCGTCTTAGCGTGGGGTATAAACGACAGGCAATGCGGTATTTCATGAGATTGGGTTACAAGGGCGCCGCCTACCATGGCTGGCAGGTGCAGCCCCAGGACACCTCGGTGCAGCAGGTCATCGAGGAAGCCATGGCCACGCTGTTGCGTGTCCCCACGCCCGTCACCGGCGCCGGCCGCACCGACGCCGGCGTCAACGCCCGCCTGATGGTCGCCCACTTCGACACCCAGCAGCCCGTCCAGGACCTTGACCGCCTCGTCCACAGCCTCAATGCCCTGCTGCCGCCCGACATCGCCATCTACAGCATCACGCCCGTCCACGACGACGCCCACGCCCGCTTCGACGCCGTCAGCCGCACCTACAAATACTTCGCCGTCACCCGCAAGGACCCCTTCCGCTACCCCCTGGCATGGAAATGTCCGCCCGACCTTGACTTCGACCTCATGAACCAGGCATCCGCCCGCCTGCTCGACTACACCGACTTCACCTCCTTCTCCAAGCTCCACACCGATGTCAAGACCAACAACTGCCGCGTCACCCACGCCCAGTGGACCCATGATGACGAGGGCCAATGGGTCTTCACCATCACCGCCGACCGTTTCCTGCGCAACATGGTGCGCGCCATCGTCGGCACCCTCGTCGAGGTCGGCCGCCACAAGATGACCGTCGAGCAATTCTGCCAAGTCATCGACCGCAAGGACCGCTGCGCCGCCGGCACCTCCATGCCCGCCCACGCCCTCTTCCTCTGGGACATCACCTACCCCTACCCCTGCTAGAACATCTCCAGAACATCTCTAGAACATCTAAATTATCTAGAGCATCTAGAATTTCAGGAACAAAAAAATCCCCCCACCACCGCGCCAGCCCAGTCCCCCGTGCAGCGGCTGAGCGTGAGCCCTTGGCCTGTATAAAACCACCGGACAATTATTTGAATTCCCTTGCTATAATAGATAACTCTTTATAACTTTGCACTCACAGATAACTGAATACTAACACTCAAATTCATACAACCAATGAAACATCTTATCACTTCCACATTATTGATGCTGGCAATGCTGTTGCCAGCCACCGCTTACTGTGGTGATTACGATCCTGGACAATACTACGATTTTGCTGTTGATGGCATTGCTTACAATTATAGTGGCAGTGGTAATGTCGAATTGACGATTTATGAATGGTATTGGTATGCACCTGATGAGTGGGGAAATCCATATTACGAAAGTGCCCATAACAGATATTCTGGAGACTTTGTAATACCTGAAACTGTAACTTACAATGGAGAGACATATACTGTTACAGGGATTAATATCAGGGCTTTTGAAGATTGTCCCGATTTAATCAGTGTGAGAATTTCACGGTTCATTACGTCAATCGACAACAATATATTATATGGCTTATTTCGGGATTGCAATCGATTGTCAAGCATTACTGTGGACAATGAGAACACAAAATACGACTCTCGTAATAATTGCAATGCTATAATCGAGACTGCAAGCAAAACATTGATTGCTGGTTGTAAGAACACTATCGTCCCGAACTCCGTTACAGTTATCGGTCAAGCAGCCTTCGAGAATTGTTCTACACTGTCCAATATCACAATCCCTAACTCTATTACATCTATCGGCAGGTCTGCATTTTCTCATTGCTCAGGGCTCACAAGCATAGAAATCCCTAATTCTGTTACGTCCATCGGTGACGATGCCTTCGAGCAATGCTCAAACTTGACGGAAATCATAATCGGTAACTCAGTGACCGCTATTAATGCCGGTGTGTTCTATGGCTGCTCGGGATTGACAAGCGTTACAATCCCCAACTCTGTAACTAATATCGGAGGCAGCGCATTCTATGGCTGCTCGGGATTGACAAGCGTTACAATCCCTAACTCCGTAACTTCTATAGGCAGTCAGGCGTTTTATAACTGTAGATTCCTAACCAATGTCAACATCACAGATCTTAAAGTGTGGTGCAATATTAGTTTCAACAGCCATGAAGATAATCCTCTCTATTATGCGCATCATCTTTATCTGAATGGTTCAGAGGTAACAAATCTTATTATCCCGAACTCTGTCACTGCCATCAAAGATTATACATTCGCTGGCTACACCGGTAGTGTTACAATCCCCAATTCAGTGACGTCCCTGTATAATAAGTCATTTTATGAGAGTAATTTGATAAACATCACGGTAGATACTGGTAACTCAGTTTATGACTCTCGTGACAACTGTAATGCTGTTATTTCAACTTCATACAATAACTTGATTCTTGGAAGCAAGAATACTGTGATCCCCAATACTGTGACAGAAATTAGCGAATGGGCTTTTTATGGCAATAACGAATTGACGGCCATAACAATCCCGGAATCCATCAAACGCATCGGAGATAATGCTTTTGCGAACTGTTCTGCTCTTGAAACTCTCAACTTTAATGCTATTGCATGTAATGATTTCGCTTGGTATGTTCCTGATGAAATGGTCGGTGATGGAGGCTGGTCTTATACTATTCATGAACATTACGAGTTTAGGAATCCGTTTAAAGGAACAAATTTGTTAACCATTAACATTGGAAATCATGTACAAAGGATTCCTTCCAATTTTGCAATTAACATGAAGAATGTGAAATGCGTGACAATTCCTGTATCAATTACATCTGTTGGTGATTTTGCATTTCAAGGTTGTTCATCAATAGACACCCTAATTTTTAATGCAATAGCATGCTGCGATTTTAACTTCAATAGGCAATTATATTGGGGTAATTATGAACTCAGACCTTTTAAGGATTCTAATATCTCTGTTCTCAACTTGGGTGATAGTATTAAAAATATTCCTGCTTATCTCGCTTATGGATGCACTCGATTGACAAGTCTGGCAATACCTAGTTCTGTTACGTCTATTGGTGATTATACATTCTATGGTTGCAGTGGGCTATTTGGTGCATTGACTATTCCTGATTCTGTCACTTCTATTGGTGCCTACGCTTTCTATGACTGCAGCGGTATCTCTGGCACGCTAAGCATTCCAAGTGCTGTAGCATCGATTGGCAAACAGGCATTTGACAATATTCCAGGTTTCGAAACGGTGGCCTGCAAAGCGAATACGCCACCATCGTGGGATGGTCTTGACATGTTCACGACGAATGTCTATAACCATACGCCGCTGTTTGTTCCATTAGGATGTGCAAGGGCTTATATGTCAGACCAGTGCTGGGGCCAGTTTGCCAGAATTGTCAGCACAAACGACGTGAACATGGATGGATACGTATCTATCAGTGACGTGACCTCGCTTATCAGCCTGCTGTTGACTGGCAGCAGCAACCCTGCTGCTGACGTGAATGGCGACGGCAAGGTAACTATCTCTGATGTGACAGCGTTAATCAATCTGCTCCTAACCAACCATTAAAATCAGCTCAAGCCAAGACGCGTGGTTTCTTATGAATTGCTCGCAAGCAATCAAAACATATCACTATGCGAGCCCTTGCGAGCAATCTCTTTTATTTTTGCGTCTTCGCGCCTTAGCGTGAGCCCTTGAACAGAATCACACAAGACACCTAATTTGTAAAATTCGTGAAATTCGTAGTTTAAATGCTTGCCAGTTCGGGAAAAAGCATTACCTTTGCACCCGCATTAGTGCCCGCGGGGCTCAGTAAAGTGTTGCGCGACATGACGTGACCGCCTCAGGGACAAACATTTAAATACTACAAATTATCAAATGTACGCAATTGTAGAGATTCAGGGACAGCAGTTCCGTGTCGAGACCGGCAAGAAGTTGTATGTCCACTATCTCGGCGACGAGCGCAAGGAAGGTGACTCTG
>CAMYUW010000083.1 GCA_947302275.1 uncultured Prevotellaceae bacterium | reverse complement strand
GTCAGGTAGTTGATGCCGGCGCTGCTGAACATCGTGGGCACCTCGGGGATGGCGAATACCTGAAACCCCAGACTGCTGAAGTGCTCGATGATCTGTGCCATCGCCGTCGTCTTGCCGGCACAGGGGCCGCCAGTCAACACAATCTTAGTGATTTTATTGGTGATCTTATCAGTCATTTCCGTGTTAAAATCAATGTTTTACAAAAAGAAGGTCAAAGGTACACACAATCTTCCACCCCCACAACCTTTCCATCCTAAAAGATGTGAAAACCTGTACAAGCCGAACGCAAACGCCCTTGCTCAACTTGTTGAGGCGCCTTCAAGTTTATTATTCTGAGTGTCTTGTTATCAGATGATCAGCGTCATATTGACAATCTCATTAATGTCGGAGATGTTGACTTCTCCGTCACAGTTCACATCAAAGATGTCATCCGACCATCCCGACAATATTGCTTCTACTATCATGTTGATATCGGCGATGTTAACCTCTCCATCGCAATTCACATCACAATCATAGAATTCCGATTCAACTATATGCCTGAATGCTCTCCATTCGCACCATCCAGTTGTGTAGTTGCTGATGGCTTTCTTGGGGACGGTGAGTGTCGCGTTGCGGTAGCAGATTTCACTGAATGTGGTCCCTTCATGCAATTCAGGTGGAAGAAAAGATAGGCATCGAACACTTGTCAAACTATCACAATCTTCAAAGGCATAATACCCGATTTCGGCCAAAGAGCTTGGAAACGTCAGGCTCTTCAAGCCAGTGCAGCTGCTGAATGCATCGCTCCCAATGGTGGTGAGCGATTTTCCGAATTTGATTGTTTCCAGCCCTGTGCATGCAGCGAATGAAGCATAGCCAATCGAGTTCACCTTTCCCAAATCAACACTTGTGAATCCACTGCCTCCGTTGAAGGTGAAGTCGCGTATCTCAGAAATGGTTTTAGGGATGATGAGGTCTTTTATTTCCTGGCCATTCAGAAAAAGATGATGGGCATAACGAAGAGGATTGGCCGTTGCGTAGTCATCAAAATCAATGAGGCACCATGCGGTTAAATCTTTAATGTTGACCTTCGTCAAACCAGTGCAGTTATCGAAGGCTCCACCTCCAATATAAGCAACGTTTTTCCCGATTGTGATCTCCTTGAGATGACGGCAATTGCAGAAAGCCTCGTTTCCAATGCTCGTAGCCCCATCGCCAATGGTAGCCGATGTCATGCTGGCACAATACGAACAGATTCTATTGCCGATGGAGGTGACATTATCAGGAATGACAATCTCGGTTAATGATAAGCAATAATAGAATGCGAATTCGCCAATCGTTCTCACCGACTTGCCAATGGTGACTGCTCTTAGATTCTTGGAGCTAGAAAACGCGTTATATTCGATACTTATAATAGAATCACCCATAATAACACTGGTCAAGTCATCACAGCCACTAAAAGCACCATGGCCTATCGCAGAAACTGTATAGGTCTTTCCTTCATATACAACTGTATTGGGAATTGTGATATATCCTCGATATTTATTCGGTCCATGGATGACAGATACCGTCTTGTTATCCGTATGGATAGCGTAATAAATTCCGTCAACCTCAAAGTCTTGAGCCTTAGGTGACAATGCGGTTAAAAGTCCCACAAGCATTGCAAATATTATCTTTTTCATAATCATGTTTAATAAATAAGGATTTCTATTTAATGTGTTAATTGCATTCTGTTACATGGAGAGGCGGCGATGGACGAAGTCGACGATGAATTGGGCGGTGCCTTCGATGCCGAGTAGGCTGGAGTCGATGCACAGATCGTAGCTGTCGGCGTGGCCCCACAGCTTGTCGGTGTAAAAGTTGTAGTACTCAGCGCGCAGCTTATTGATTTTGTCACTGCGCTTTTCGGCGGTCTCTTGTGTGTCGCAGTCGCCGCGCTCGATGATGCGCTTCACACGATCATCAATGGGGGCGTGCAGGAACACGCTGATGACTGGGCAGTGCTCGCGCAACACATAGTCGGCTGTGCGGCCCACAATGACACACGACTTGCGGTCCACCAACTCTTTCATCACCTGGCATTGTGCTTTATAGATGCTTTCGTCGGTCATCGTCACTTCACCCATAAAGGTTGAACCTGCCATAGCTAGGTTCAGCGGCCACAAGCTGGGAAAGAATTTGGGCGTACGCTCGTCGGCAGCTTCAAACAATTCAGGTGTGATTCCGCTGGCTTTGGATGCTTCGAGCAATAACTGCTTATCGTAATAGTCGATGTCCAACAGCTGGGCCACGCGCTGACCCACTTCGCGGCCACCGCAACCAAACTGGCGTCCGATGGCTATCACATAATTCCGGTTGTTTTTAAGGTCTTCGTTCATCATATATGCTGTTTTTATTTAATCAACGGTTCTTGCTGGAGCGTCAAATGAATCGCGGTCGTTGTTCGGGTCCTCGTTGATGACGACAGTTAACCAGCGGAACGGTTTTTGGGGTGCCCACTGGGCAATCACATTAGTGGGGTAGCGCGGAGTGGGGAAGTCTACAAATTCAAACTCCTGTACAAATCTCACCTTGCCCTGCCGCTTGAATGTCCGTTCCAACAATTCTCCATTGTCCTTGTTGACAACCACGACAAAATGATAGCGGTTGTGTTCCAGGTCGCCAAAGTAGATGGATGCATCCTGTTTGCCGCGTGTTACGATGTCGTCGTTGCGGGCGCCAATGGCAATAGTTCCGTCGGCCGTGGGATCCAGTAATAAAATAAAGGTCCGATTCTGGTAATCTTCCTGGACAATCGTGTCCATTACCTGGGTGATGGCATCCACCAGGGTTAAGTCGGCCTTCTTGTTGAATGCCAGCCGCTTCGTCTCTGTAGTGATGGTTTTCTCGGGCAGCGTGTTTCGTTGAGCCACAGTGAGTTGACGGGTGACGATGACCTCATCATCCTTCGCCCACATGGCACCTGCTGCCAAACACAACGACAGCATGATTATGAATAATCGTTTCAGTTCCATTTTTCAATCTTCTAAGTTACAAAATTAGTGCAAGCAGAGCACAAACGCAAATAAAAAATTGATTTTGTCGGTGTGCAGCTTGATTTATCTGCTTTTCTTAGACAATAGACAAATTGTCAATTGAATCGTTTAATTTGTCTGGTTGCCGATAAAATGTCAAAAATATCTCACCCATATTGAAGTATTATCAGTTTTTCTTTATCTTTGCCATTGTAAAACAAATGGAATATTAACTTAAAGAGGGTAAGACTTATGAAAAAATTTTTACTGATTTTTATCGTGGCATTCTTTGCACCGTTCGGCATGATGCCACAAGGATGGCCGGCCGACTATGGCGGCGTGGTTCTTCAGGGTTTCTTTTGGGATAGTTTCCGCCCTGCAAACGGAGCGTCGAATACAACGATGGCAACGATGTATGGCGCCGGATGGGGCGAGAATGACGAATGGTATGTCCCTGTCACCACTTGGGCCGAGTTGCTGAACCAGAAGGATAACATCGCGCCATTTATCGACCTGCTGTGGTTGCCGCAAAGCGGCGCGACAGTATGTTCCGACCAATGCGTGTTCACCACCGAGGGTGAGGCTTGGCGTGAGGGCCATAACGGCTCGTGGGTATGTACACACTACGGAGACCTCATCAACAACCCCGATTGCATGGGCTTCGTCCCTGTGTTCTACCTCGACCATAACCGTGGCGAGACCTATAATGTGAACGGCACAATATGGACGCCCAAGAGCTATTTCGGAACTGAGGCTGAGCTTATTAATCTCATCAGCGCCTACAAGGCTGCAGGTACAGGAGCTATGGAGGATGTTGTCGCTAACCACAAGGGTGGTCTGAGCACATGGAGTGGAGAGCAATTTGCTGCCGACTTTGTTGATGAGATCAACGTAATCGGCCCCACAACGGGCAAGACTTACAGCATCCAATGGGATTGGGATGAAAACGGCAAGTGCCGGGACATTTGCTGGGATGACGAGAGCGGCAAGGGTAGCGGCAATACCGATTGCGGTGGCGATGCAGGCAAGGGTCCCTGGGCACGTGATGTGGACCATCACAGTCCTGTCACCCAGCAGAAGATTATCACCTATCTGAGTTACCTTAAGGATGAATTGGGTTACATCGGTTTCCGTTACGACTACGCGCGTGGTTTTGAGCCCAAGCATTTCGCTTATTACAATAAAATGGTAAGGCCCACATTCTCGGTGGGCGAGTTCTGGGGAACTACGGCTGATATTGAATCGTGGATTAAAGGTGTGTATGATGAGGGCGGCTTCCAGAGTGCGGCCTTCGACTTCCCCTTGCAAGAGCAGATCAGGCAGGCGTTTAACGATGGCTCGGGCCACAGTTTCCGTAAGTTGGAGTATGACGGCCTCATTTGGGATCATCGCTTCAAACGTTTTGCTGTGACTTTTATCGATAATCATGATACTTTTAAGGATCTGCCCACCGATGCCAGCAACAGTAACTACATGCACCGTGTCAACAGTCAGATTGTTGAGGCCAACTGCTTTATCCTGGCTATGCCGGGCACACCCTGCTTGTTCTATCCCCACTTCATGCATCCCGAATGGCATGATCTCATCGTCCGCTTCATCAAGGCGCGACGCACTGCCGGCATTACCAACGAAAGCACCGTATGGCCCTCCGAGAAGATTGGCAACTATAGCATCCAGTGGCGCGTGACCGGTGAGAAGGGTGAACTCTATCTGCAGTTGGGTGACGAAGCGGTCAACGCTGGCGTTCCTGACGGATTCACTCAGGTGTGGTGCAACACCGAGGGTACTTGCCGCTTGAGCATCATCTCTTCGCTGGCCGACCAGGTGGATGGCAATGTCAAGCAGGACCTTGTCTATGGCTATCCCGTAGTGAGCAAGAGCAGCGGTAACTACAATGCACCCATCGAGGTGAATGTTAAGCCTTCCAGTGATGGAACCGTGCTGGTTTATACTACTGATGGTAAGATGCCTAACGCCTTTAGTCCGCAGATCACTGCAGCCGAGGGCAAAGATTTCACCTTCGAGCAGAACACGACCCTCAAGGTGGGTGTGCTGGCCAACGGACAGGTGCGTCCTAACAGCATAGTGACACGCGAATATGTAGTGGACGAATATGCCGATGACGGCAAAATCAGGGTCTATGTGAAGTACAATGGAGGCAATCCGCCTTACATGTATGCGTTTGATGACCAAGACAATTCGCTTACAGGTGCCTTCCCCGGCTGGCAGTTCAGTGCTGACAATCATGTGATTGTGGGCGGAGTGAACTGGCTGCATGCGACCGTTGAAACCGACAAGATGAACCTTATCCTGAGCTATGGCAGCGGTGCCACTCAAACGGCCGATATTAATGGAGTAACCAGTGATATATTTATCGACTTTAGGGATAATGTGGCCTACGACCTCACGGCTACCTATCTCCAGGCATTGTATAACCCCTTTGTCTCGATTGATTTGCCTAGTGGTAGCTATGATGAGGATATCTCGCCATGCCTCACTGCAAGCAACAGCGATGCCGTGATTGTCTATACCACCGATGGCTCTGAGCCCTCTCCTACCAATGGCACTCAAATTGCTTATCAAGGCAATGTGACGTTCTCGTCTGAGGGTAGCTACACGTTGCGGGCAGGTGTTCTCCACAATGGCACCGTCATCAATCAGGTGGCAAGGACCTATACGATCATTCCTAACAACACGGTGAATGTATATGTGAGTGCCGATGCCGATCCCTACATCTATGCCTGGATCAGTCAAACTGAAAACTTTGGTGATTGGCCTGGAACTCTGCTCACCGAGAAAGATCACAGTTATAATAATCAGATGTGGTACCACTATTCTCAGCAGACCCCGTCTCTAAACATCATCATCAACAATGGGCATGGCGGCCAAACGGCCAATATCGAGGGTTTGACACCTGGAGACCATTACTTCACTTACGATGGTAACTCGGGATACACTGTTGTGCCAGTCGAAGCAGAAGAAACAAATGAGCTCCCGTCGTGTGCTACAAGCCTGGGCGACGATGTGATTTACTGCTACTTCGAGAACAGTGCCCCGTTTGCCGATCCTCACATTTGGGTATATGACATGACAGCTCTCTACTCTGGCTACAGTTGGCCGGGTGAGGCACTGGTTGAACCCGTGGGTGCCGCTCCCAATGGCAATCTTGTTTACCGTTGGGTTTATACAGGTGATCGCACGGCGATGCCGGCCAAGGTGATCTTCAACGATAATGGAAACTACTCGACCCAGACTCAGGACTTTGGCTTCGTTAACGGTGGTTACTACACGGCCGATAGGCTGGTGGGCGTGGTCCGTAGCAATGTGATGTCGCTTGCCGACATCGTCAGCAAGGGCGTTGTTGGCCAGGAATACGTTGTCGCCAATGATTTGACAGGCGTGTGGCTGAACAATCAGAACAAGTGGCTATGGGTGAAGGATAGGAATGGCGATGCCGTCAATCCCAGCTGCAACACGCAGTCTTTGCCTGTACCGGAATCGGCACTTGATATGGATTATGATCAGAGCAACTGGGCACAACTCATCTTCAGTGAACCCGTAGCAAATGATGATTCGCAGGCCATTCAGGGTAGCCGGTTGTTGGGACAGACCGTGGTGGGAAAACTGATTGACCGAGATAATCCTACGATTGAGCTGCGTGTCAATCCTGTTCCCGCCATGATGGAATCCTATACGCCCAATACATTTACTCCCGCCAATTTTATGGAACAGGAACAGTATTTCATGGTCGAGCCCAAGCCGCAGGAGTTTGTCAACGTCAAGTGGGCCATCTGCCGCGACCAGTTGAACGACTCTACCTTTGTTATGGCGGTTCCCGAGAGTGAAGGCGATATCAATAACGAGAATTTGTCGGGAGCTTTTTTGGCAACTGTCAAGCAG
Source organism: uncultured Prevotellaceae bacterium (assembly GCA_947302275.1). Classification (GTDB taxonomy): domain Bacteria; phylum Bacteroidota; class Bacteroidia; order Bacteroidales; family Muribaculaceae; genus Sodaliphilus. The sequence continues at coordinate 1,914 of CAMYUW010000083.1, read as the reverse complement.
GGCTATTGGGAAGACATGTCTTCATTCAGCCCCAACAGTTCTATCCGGAAAAATTATGGGTACGATTTGACGGGTATTGTCCGGGCTGTGGCAGGCAATCAGCAGACGCTGGCAGGGGTTCGTCCTGATGATCCCGAACATTCACCCGTGAGCGGTATGTGGGAACTCTATCTTATCAATGCGACCGAGAGCATGTCTCCCGTGTTGCTCGGTGATGTGAATGATGATGGTATAATAACTATTGGTGATGTGACCACCTTGATCGACTACCTGCTGGGTAGTGCCCCGCAGCCGTTTAATGAGGTAAACGCCGACTTTAACGGTGGTGGCATCAGCATCGGTGATGTGACAGCATTGGTTGATTTCCTGCTGGGTAGCAATCGCTAGCCTCTTAATCGAGGATTGTGGTGCCAGCAATGAGATTGTTATAATGGGTGAGCGGCCTGCTTAAGGTCGCTCACCTTTTTCTCGCATACACATTATTAATAATAAAAGAAATGGCCAAAATAGATCTCTTGTTGCTCATTTGATTGAGTTTTTTTGTAATTTTGTACTTTCAACCAATCAATACAAGTCTACGATGAAAAAAATGTTATTCTCGATAGTGATTCTCCTGGTGGCTTGTGTTCCTCACCAGTCTTCGCAACAGGAGATCCAGGCAGCCAACACAATGAAAATGCGTTTCCATTGCGATGGCGATACTACGATGGTCAATCAGCTGTTGATGAAGGGGCAAGAAAGTGGCCTCACCGATGCCAACGCACTTGTGGAGTTTTATGCACGCCAGTTGCTAGGCACCCCCTATGTCGCCCACACTCTTGAGGCCGACGAGGAGTTGCTCACGATCAACATTCATGAACTCGATTGCCTCACCTTTATCGAGTCGCTCTATGCTCTGACTCGAGCCACCATCAATCACCGCTACTCCTGGCGTGACTATGCCGACAACATCGAGAACATAAGATACCGTGGAGGAGAGATGGGGGATTACTCCAGTAGGATTCACTATATCAGTGAGTGGATCATCGACAACCACCTGAGGGGCAATCTTGTAGAGGTCACTCCCGATCTGCCTCATGCCGACTATATGGTCAAGGACATAGATTACATGTCGAAGAACCCAAGCCAATACCGCCAACTCAAGAACGACACCGCCATGGTGGAGAAAATCAAACGATATGAGCTGTTGCATCATCGGTTCCCTTATCTCAAGCGCTCGTGGCTCAACGACAAGGCCGTTAAGGCTGCACTGCGCTCTGGGGATTTTGTGTCATTGGTTACCAAGATGGAAGGTCTGGATGTTTCCCACAACGGTATTATCGTGATTGACGACAAGGGTGACCCTTACCTGCTTGATGCTTCTATGTCTGGTGGAAAGGTCATGCTGGAATCGAAACCGTTGTTCAAATATTTGGAGCGTTCCAAGACCAACATAGGGATCCGCGTTTTCCGCATAATGCCTTAATTTGGGGTTCTTGCTCTCAAAGCAGCAAAGAAAATTCAAAAAAAAATAAAAAAAATTTTCTCGATTCAATCGACTGGTTAACAGGAGATTGAATCGATTTTTTAGATACTTGTTAATAACTTGGTGTAAAAAAAGTTGCTAAAAAATTTGCCAGTTTCAAAAATGGCAGTACCTTTGCACCGCTTTTCGCCACAACTGTGGCGTCAAACGATAGCTCTTTGACATGTTTGCAGCAACGAGTAGTACAAGAGAACAAGGGACAATTTAATGGTTGTTCCCGTTGATTCCGAGTCGTTTAAAACGATGTACAACAGGTAGTAAGATACGAGATTCACCCAAATAGAGGCCAGGAAACAAGAACTGGAAATTCGGTCGAGTGTTGCGTTTTCATTAATCTTGCAAAAGAAAAAGACAAAATACAACAACGAAGAGTTTGATCCTGGCTCAGG
>CAMYUW010000082.1 GCA_947302275.1 uncultured Prevotellaceae bacterium | reverse complement strand
GGTAACCGCCCCCTAAGAGGGAGTCAATCGTCAAGGTTGGCTCCCTCGTTTTTTTGTTGAAAAAAAGAAAAAAATCTTTAAAGGTTTGTTTGCTCCGAAAAATAGTTATAATTTTGTTGATTGATTCAAAACGATGAGACGATTACTAGCCATATTGTCGATAATACTCGCTCTGGGGCTGGGAAATACAGCCCTAGCTGAGGTGCAATGGCATGAAACCAACCGTGAGGTTCAGGGCAAGGCTATAAATGACCCTCGCACGAGCGATGGCATTGAGATATATGGCAGTAAAGGCACAATCACGATCGTGACCACCAAACGAATTACGGTGCGGGTCTATACAATTCTTGGCCAGATGGTATCTCAGGCGATTTTACAGCCTGGAACCAGTGAACTGCGCTTGGGCTCGAGGGGTATTTACCTGGTTAGGATAGGCAACATGACGCATAAGGTGGCTATATAGTCGTTTCATTGTCAATGAATGAGAATATGATGACTAAAACCATTTAATAACCTTAACTAAACAGAAAGTATGACTAATTTAGAGAACATTGACTGGGCACATCTGCCTTTTGGTTACATGAAGACCGATTACAACGTGCGTTGTACGTTCAAGGACGGCAAGTGGGGTGAGATTGAGGTCACCCAGGACGAAACGATCAATCTGCACATGGCAGCAAGCTGTCTGCACTATGGTCAGGAGATTTTTGAAGGACTCAAGGCCTTCCGTGGTCAGGATGGCAAGATCCGTTTGTTCCGTCCCGATGAGAATGCCAAGCGCCTCCAGAACAGTGCACGTGGTATCCTCATGGAGCCGCTGCCCGAGGACATCTTCTTGGAAATGTGCAAGAAGGTGGTTAAGTTGAACGAGCGCTTTATCCCGCCTTATGGCAGTGGCAGCTCGCTCTATCTGCGCCCCGTCGAGATCGGTATCTCACCCCGCGTTGGTGTGAGTCCTGCCGAAGAATATACCGTTATCATCTTTGTGACTCCCGTTGGTCCGTATTTTAAGGAGGGTTTCCATTGCACCAAGGTCGCTGTTTTCCGCGAGTATGACCGTGCCGCCCCCTGTGGCACCGGCCGCTGGAAAGTGGGTGGTAACTACGCTGCCGGTATGGGCGCTACAGCCCGTGCTAAGGCTGCTGGTTACAGCGCTGCCCTCTTCCTTGACCCCAAGGAGAAGAAGTATCTCGATGAGTGTGGTCCCGCTAACTTCTTTATCGTGAAGGGTAACACTTATATCACTCCAAAGTCAGACTCGATCCTTCCCTCAATCACCAATATGAGTCTCCAGCAGATTGCCCGCGACTTGGGTATGGAGGTAGAAGCTCGTCCCGTTCCCCTGGAGGAACTTGCCGAGGCCGATGAGGCAGCCGAGTGCGGCACCGCTGCTGTTACTGCTCCCATCAGCGAGGTGGTTGACATGGACAAGGATGTACACTACATCATCTCTAAGGACGGCGAAGTTGGTCCCAAGGTGACTGCTCTGTATAACCGCCTGCGTGCCATCCAGATGGGTGACTATCCTGATGAGCACGGCTGGGTAGTGTTTGTGGACTAATGCTGGATTGCCTATCAATCATTCAACGATACTATACACCAGGTAATGATGATTACCTGGTGTTAGTTTCTCATAGTCGGCAGGTGGCTGACCTGGCTGTGAAGTTGAGCCAACGCCTGATTGAGAGCGGCACGCCTATCGATATCGAATTTGTTGAAGAGGCTGCCATGCTACACGACATCGGCATGTGCCGCACCGACGCGCCGGGAATCCACTGCCACGGTACAGAACCTTATATTCTGCATGGCATCTTGGGGCGCAGGATGCTTGACGGCATGGGCCTGTATCGCCACGGACGAGTGTGTGAACGCCATACGGGCTCAGGCATCACCGCTGCCGAGATTATCGCGCAGCATCTGCCCATCGATCCGCCACGTGACCTCTTGCCCGAAACCCTGGAGGAAAAGGTCGTTTGCTATGCCGACAAGTTCTTCTCCAAGAGCCGTCCTGATGAGCCTCCCAAGACGATGGAACGCGCCCGTCAATCGCTTGCCAAGTTCGGTGGCGATACCCTTCAGCGCTTTGATGCGCTTGTGGAACTCTTTGGAGATCCTGCTGATATCTACATCAGTTGAACGTTTTTGAAATATTCATAAAAAGACAGCCGTGACATCAATCTTGTCATGGCTGTCTTTTTATGTGACAATGCTAAGAGTGAATCCTAGGATTATTGGTCGAGTTCGTGAGCTTTGTCTAAGTCTTGCTTTGCCCCTTCATGATCACCCGCATTCTCTCTTATCTGACTACGGATAAGATAGGACTCAGCATCTTCTGGCTGCAATGAAATGGCTTGGCTGATGTCCTCTAATGCGCCTTGGAGGTCACCCGTTTCATGTCTCAACATGCAGCGGTTCCGATAAGCTGTAAAGTTGTTAGGATCCAGTTTGATGGCTTTGTTGTAATCTTCCATCGCACCTTTCTTGTCACCTGAGTAGTCCTTCAATAGAGCCCGGTTGCTATAGCATTTACTGTTTTCTGGATCCAGTTCGATGGCTTTGTTGAAATCCTCAATTGCTCCTTCGTAGTCTCCTGCGTATGATTTAAAGGTTCCTCTGTTGAAATATGCTTTAGTCGAACTGGGGTCGATCGCGATGACCCGATTGAAATCTTCGATCGCACCTTGCAAGTCATCACATTTAGCTTTCAGGATAGCGCGGTTGTGATAGTTTATCAGATCTGTTGAGTCTAACTCGATAGCCTTGTTGTAGTCTTCCAATGCGCCTTCCTTGTCTCCTGATTCTTCCTTCAAGAATGCCCGGTTGGCATAGGCCGTGGAATGATTAGGAACCAGTTCTATGACTCTGTTGTAGTCCAGGATCGCCCCTTCGTTGTCCCCTAAATCTGCTTTCAGTTGGCCACGGAAATTCAACGCTTCAACGTAGCGGGGACTGATGCTGATAGCCTGATTCAGGTCCTCTATTGCACCCTGCAGGTCATCTTCATTAGCTTTTAAGCAGGCACGGTAGAAGTAGGCTGCAGTGTCTTTGGGGTTCTTCTGAATGGTCTTGTCGAAGTCCTCCATGGTCCCTATGCGTTGATTCGATTTGGCTTGTTGAATGGTCTGGCCCGAAGCAGGGCAGGCAAAACAGATGCTGAAGCACAGCATCAAGGTTGTCAATAAAAATCCAGGTTTCATCATTGTATTGTGGTTTTAGATGATCAATACTTATTGCTGATATATCCCAAAATGGGAGTGTTTAGTGAACGCAAATGTACTACAATAGTATTGGATTGAAATGAAAATTAATGATAAAAGTTGCTGTGCAGGACTATTATTTGGGCAGTAATAAAACAGGACACCGTCGTATCGTCGCGATACGGCGGTGTCCTTGTTGAGAATTTTCTCGTGCTAGATGCTGATTACTTGCGGATACCGAGCTCCTTCTTAGCGATGAGGGCGCGGTAGCGGTTGATGTCCACGCGCATCAGGTAATCGAGCAATTTGCGACGCTTACCTACCAACATCTTCAGTGCACGCTGAGTCGTATGATCCTTCTTGTTGACCTTCAAGTGCTCGGTCAAGTGGGCAATACGGTATGAGAATAATGCTATCTGGGCCTCGGGAGAACCAGTGTCAGTATTGCTTTTGCCGTAAGTGCCAAAGATCTCTTTCTTTTTCTCTGAATCTAAGTACATTACAATAAAAATTAAAAATTATTTCGTAAAAGCGGTGCAAAGATACAACCAATATTTGAAATGGCAAGGGAATAGTCGATTTTTTTCTTCGAGAAAGTACGCAGATTCTCCTAAAAAAAACTATAATCGCATTGTCACCAGACGATCGGCGTCAAGCCGTGCTGCACGAGGTAGTCGTTGGCTCTGGAAAAGTGGTGGGTGCCGAAGAATCCGCCCCTGTTTGCCGACAGGGGAGAGGGATGTGCAGCCGTGAGGACAAGATGCCTCGTGCGGTTGATAAAGGCACCCTTGCGCTTGGCGTAGGACCCCCATAGCATGAATACCAGGTGGTCGCGTTCGTTAGCCAGGTGGGCAATCACGTGGTCGGTGAATATTTCCCAACCCTTGCCTTGGTGGGAGAGAGGCTGATGGGCCTGTACCGTCAACGTCGCGTTCAGCAGCAGCACGCCCTGACGCGCCCATCGCGACAAGTCGCCATTGGCGGGAATCGGAGCGCCCACGTCATCGTGCACTTCCTTGAAAATGTTGACCAGTGACGGAGGCATTGGAACGCCCTCGTTAACGCTGAAGCAAAGACCGTTGGCTTGACCCAAGCCATGATAGGGGTCTTGCCCGAGGATAACCACCTTGACTTGATCAAACGGAGCTGCGTCAAATGCTGCAAATATCTGGCGTCCAGGCGGGAATACCTGGCGTGTCTGATACTCCTGACGGACAAAATCGGTCAATAGCTTGAAGTAAGGAGCCTCCCATTCGCCAGAGAGCACACGGTTCCAAGAGGGTTCGATGCGTACGTTCATAATGATGTTTTTATCTTGTCAGTTGCAAAGTTATAGAAAAAACTGTAATTTTGCATCCGCATTTCAATAAATGTCATCAACTTGGACCCGTAGTTCAATGGATAGAATAAAGGATTCCGGTTCCTTCGATTGGGGTTCGACTCCCCACGGGTTCACGATTTATTATTTGATATTTTTATTTAACACACTGAAAATCAATAGTATATAAAAGGTATTAAGAAGTTGATTCTTGATTTTTGGCGACTTTTTGGTGACTTATTTAGCGTAAAGCAACATTTCGTCATACCTGGAATTGGTCGTTAGCGGCATAGATGACCGATTAAGAGGATATCAATAGGTTCTGAATAACAAACAACATTCAAGATTAACATGGATAAGAACGAGTTTTCCAAAAGTATTTTTTTGTGGTAAAGAAGGAAAACTGTAATTTTGCGATGTGATAATTCAGAAGCCATCCCAAATCGTTGAATGATACCAATCATCCACACATAGATTAAAATGAATCAAATACTAACCCATAAATAATAATGAAGTGATGAAAAAGGTTTTAATGTTATTCGTGGCAATGGCGGCAATACTGCCAGCCAGCATGTCGGCCTACGACTTTAAGGAAGGCGGCTTATACTATAATGTAAATGGCAATGAAGCCACGGTGACCTATGAGGCCCAAAATGTGGGCAGCTACAGTGGCGACGTAGTAATTCCCGAGACCGTGGTCCACAATGGTGTGGAGTATGCCGTTACTGCCATTGGTTATAAAGCTTTCTACAATTGCCGTAATATGACCAGCATCGAGATTCCCAATTCGATTGTCAGCATTATCTCTCATGCTTTCTATGGTTGCGAGAGATTGCAGAGTGTCGTTATTCCCAATTCTGTCGTCAGCTTGTACCCATGCGCTTTCAACTCGTGTACTAACCTGAAAACGGTAGTGATAGGTAATTCTGTTTCCGTTATTGAAGAGTATTGTTTCCAGTATTGCTATCAGTTGACTGACGTGGTGATCGGTTCATCAGTGACATATCTGGGAAACAAGGCTTTCTATGATTGCCCAGCGTTGAGGAAAGTGACATGTCTGGCACCCGAGCCTCCGGCGATGTATGCCTATTACAGTTTCAGTGACCAAGCCTATACCTATGGGACCTTGTGTGTCCCTGAAGCTTCCATGCACGCATACATAAATGACCAGAACTGGGGCCTTTTCAGCCATTTTCAGAACCTGATGCTCGCCGAGCAGCTCTCGCTTGACAAGACGTCGCTCACACTGCATGGCAACGAAAGCCAGCAATTGACAGCCACCGTTCTGCCAGCCGGCGCCAGCCAGGAATTGATGTGGACGTCCAGCGATGAGAGCGTGGCCACGGTAAGTCAGAGTGGCTTGGTCAGCGCCGTGTCAGCCGGTCATGCCGTTATTACCGCAACAACTACCGACGGCACTGACTTGAGCGCTTCTTGCAAAGTAACAGTTTTGCATGTGCAAGCTGAGTCCATACAGTTGAATGTGACGACTGCGGGTTTAAATGAGGGCTCGACCCTGCAACTGACAGCGACTGTTCTGCCCGAGGAATGTGATATTAAAACCGTGATTTGGGCATCGAATAATCCGAGTGTCGCCACCGTTGACAGTAACGGCTTGGTAACAACACACAGCGTGGGCACCGCCACCATCACAGCCATAACCACCGATGGCAGTAATCTGAGCACTACTTGTACGGTGACTCTCCTGCCCGTGGGTCTCAAGGGTGATGTGGACGACAACGGCCGAGTGGACATCAGCGACGTCACCGACCTGATCGACTATCTAATTAGCGGTGTCTGGTCGAATTAATTCTCCTGCAAATCTATGACAAATCCCTCATGCCTGAACTGCACCCCAAAAGTTGGACACAAAACTTTTGGGGTGCAGTTCACGTTAGGGTGGGGGCGTCGCCCTGTCGCTCGTTGAAGAAGACACCACACTTCTTCCACGTGTTCTGTTTTACCGTGAGCCAGCAGCGGTAACACATGCCGTTGGGGCTGATGTATGGGCACACATGGAACAACTCGTAGCCCATCCTGTGCAGCTCAGCGACGGTCTCGAAATATCTGATGAAGCGGGCGTGGATATCAGTTTCCGTCATCATTTCTTGAGAATTGCTCGTAGCTGCTGGATAGACATTAATTTGCTGTTGACTTGGCGGTGAGGCATAGCGTGGCAGTTAGGAAAGACAGGTATAAGATCCTTCTCGGGTTTACCTTATATAAGGATAACTAATTGATTTTCAATTGGCTGTCTTTTTTTTATTTATGGGGTGTTGCACAACAATTTATAATCCTCGAGCTATTCGTAAAAATATGTGTAATACAAAATAAAGAGATATCTGTAAGATATTTTGTAATTATTATACGCTGTTTATCGAGATATTCTGTAATTTTGCGCATTAGAATAACCGTATTAATCAACTTTTAATTCAGAAGTATTATGAAAAAATTTAGCTCATTATTAGTGGTGTTATTGTTGATGTTGGCTTCATTCACTGCTGGCGTGGAGTATCAACGTGGTGATGTGGACTATGATGGTCAAGTAAGCATTTCGGATGTGACCTGTTTAATTGACTATCTGTTGAGTGGGACCTGGCCTGAAGATCCTGTGACCCCTCCCGACACAACCGAGTGGGTTGATTTAGGTCTGCCCAGCGGCACGCTGTGGGCTACCTGCAACGTAGGCGCCAGCACCCCCGAGGAATACGGCGATTACTTTGCATGGGGCGAGACCGAGCCCAAGGACTATTATCACTCAAGCAACTACAAGTGGTTTGTCGAGGGCAGCGGCATTGACTACTGGGCAACGAAATATTGCAATGATAGTACCGAAGGCTATAACGGCTTTGTCGATTACAAGATGGAACTAGACCCTGAGGACGATGCCGCCTATGTCAATTGGGGTCCTTCGTGGCGCATGCCGACTAAGGAACAACAGGATGAATTGAGGGAGAGTTGCACCTGGACGTGGGTGACCCGTAACGGCGTGAACGGATGCCAGGTCACTGGCCCTAATGGGAACACCATATTCTTGCCCGCCGCTGGTTACCGCCATGTTCACTTACTATCTGCCGATGGCACGAACGGCTACTATTGGTCGCAGACGCTCTACCCTTATACTTCGTTCGGTGCCTACTACCTCCGTTGCTTTCCTGAAAACGTAGGCTGGGACTACACTCGCCGCAGCAATGGCTTCACTGTCCGTGCTGTTCGTAACGTTCAGAATTAGTACCATCTTCCCGACTAACTCGCCACATGTTCATCAGTGTGCGAGGGCTATGAAAGAGAGGGAGCTGTGTCATAAATCATCTGTCGCAAATTGAATTGCGCTACGCGCGAGAAATCAAGCGAAATTATTAATAAAATTAAAATTTATTTTAGTTAATTTTTATTCAAAATTTTGCTTAATTTTTCGGCCGTTAGGCCGATTAAAACCCCAGAGGCCTATTATGACACAGCTTCTTTCTCATGTTAATACTATATTCTCACTGTAGTGTCAGTCTTCACTCTACTTCCTCAAACACGTGGGAGCTATACCAGGTATCGTCAACTTCGTTATTCGCCAGGAATCATCGAGTTCTTGGATAATACCCTCAACGCTCAGGTCTACTTGAAAGCCGAAAAATGGTAGTTTTTGTTTATTGTCTGTCAACTTCTATTATATATTGTTGTTTTAATCAAAAACTATCAATATATTTGCAAATAATAGCAAATTTCACCAAATTATTACCATTAAACCTGATTTTTATGAGACGCGTATTATTACTACTATTGGTGCTGGCAGCCATCCCTATAGGGCTGTCGGCACAAGGAACGTCGTGGCAAACCGCGACACTGATTAACAATGGGGCGACCGTCAGCGGCGAGTTCGACAACACCCATACCGAGGCCTGGTATAAAATCAATGTGACCCAGGAAGGCAAAATCGATTTGATTGCCACCGCTACTGGGACTTTGACTTTAAACTACTCTAATTCCACTGTCTATGGATACTGGGACAACGACATCCGCAGAGTGGGAATCTTTGCCGGAGGTTTCAGTTCCACCATCACCTATCAATCCACCAATGCGGGAACGGGAACTTATTACATCAAGGTCGTACGCTACTCGGGCAGCGGCGGTTACAGTCTGAAATACACGTTCACCCCCTGCTCGCTGGCCAATGACCCTGAGCCCAGACTATGAGCACGCGGGCCTGCTGCAGAGCGGCCAGACTGCGCAAGGCAGATTGGGCTACCGCAACTCGGAAGACTTCACCGACAATGAGGACTGGTACAAGATTGTAGTACCCCAGGAGGGCCACATCGAATTGATTGTCACCGGCACCGAGG
>CAMYUW010000081.1 GCA_947302275.1 uncultured Prevotellaceae bacterium | reverse complement strand
GTTCGTACTTTGGAGCCTCGCCCTCTTCCTGTTTGCGTCTCTCAGGACGATACCCTCCTTCACGCACGAATTGCCAGAAATGCTCGGCGAACTCAGCTGTCATCTTCTCCACGATAACTATCATATCGATGTCGTGAGTGGCACGAGGACGAACCGCTGTGCCTGTCATGGCGATGTCACAAGCCGTGCCACCAATGATAACATAGTTCTCAGAATAAGCCTCAAAAGCTTCACGGAATTTCTCTAATCCTTCCATTCTATATCATTTATTAAACGTTCAACTTCACCTTCTACCCGTGGATCGGAATCGTCACGTAGTGAAATGGCCAATGATAGTTTGTCCACCCATTCGGCTTTCGAGGTTGTGCTTGTAACTGATGGGTACTTCCATGCTTCAATGATGACGTTTCCATCATACTCGTTTGGCCGTATCAATAACCCCGATGCCTTGAAATCACGAAGCTGTTTGGTGGTCATCATGATCATCCTCTCAGGATCGGGATTAAGCCATGTATAATGTGCCAACGCATTTATGCCGCAAACAGGGAAGTGTTCTTCGCTGATAAACTCATCACAGTAAACCCTTTTTTCAACAGGGTTCATAAGTAATGGTTGGGCCTGTTTCCACAGCTCCTTTCCTGTTTTGTTAAAATGAATGACTTTTCTTTTGGAACCATCCTCCACTTTTTGGCACAGCCCCAAATCGTCAAGACAGGTGATGCCCAGCGTGATGCTCGGGTATGAATATGGCAACTTGTCTTTAATGTCATTGGCTGCCATGCCTTCAAGACTTTCTATCTGCAAGTGATAGAGCAGCAGATATTGGGCAACAGGTGTCAGCACCTTAGCTTTTTTAGTCTTGCGGATGCGCTCATTGGCCACAAGCATTGGGAGATGCACATATTTGTCTGACACGACGAAATACACATCTTTGTCAATCAGTCTTTCACGCTTGAATGCGGGACATTTCGTGAGCAGGAAAACAGCAGGAAGTTGGAATAGCGACGTTAGATTGTCAGCTATCAGGGACAGATTGCGTGGCGAGGCTTCCTTGCCTTTGGGTTCTACGAACAACAGCGGCACGCCATGAAACTCGCCATCGTAAAACTTGTAGGCAAGTGAGTCCCCAATGGTTATGCCTTTCATCTGCGCTTTCGTTCTTTCTTGCAGTTGAATCGGTCTTCCTAATATGACGACATCTTTCATTTTAATTGTTATTGCTTTATTTTAATTGGCATTAAAACGATGCAAAAATATTAAATTAAACGGAATTGACCAAATGTTTTCCGCTTTTTATGCCTGTATTTTTAGATATAATAGATAATTGCCTATTGCTACATTCGGAAAAGTACCCATTTGGGGGTTGTGGGTGTGGGTTTTGATGGGTAATTTTGTCGCGTGATTAAAAAAAGTTGCGGAAAAGGGTTTAGTAAATCGACCTGAGTGTGTATATAGAGTGTATGACAGACAGGAAACGACAAATCGAGCGGCTGTTCAAGCAGCATTACCGGGCCATGTTCAGGCTGGCCAGCATCCTCTTGCACGACGATGAGGAGAGCATGGACATCGTGCATGATGTCTTTGCCAGGCTGCTTGCCGACCGCCGTCCGCTGCAAGAGGCGACCGCCGAGGCGTTCCTGCTGTCATGCGTGCGCAACCAGTGCTTGAATGTGATGCGTGACCGCAAGATCGATGAACGGGCCCGACAACTCCTGATGCTGGAGAGTGAGGTTTCCAGCCGTGAAGCCGAGGACATCGAAGCCGAGATCAGCGCGTTGCATCAAGGTGTCGCCGACCTGGAGCCGCCTGTGTGCCGCGAGGTCATCGTGCTGCATTACCGATACGGGCTTACCTTTCGAGAGATTGCCGAGCGCTTGAACGTCAGTGAGACCACCGTTTACAAGCATCTGCGCAGCGCACTCGACCAACTTCGTTTAACATTAACACCACCAGAGCGATGAACAAGACCGAACAACTGTTGAAGATGCTTGAGCATCCCGAGCAATACACCGAGCGGCAGTGGCAGGACATCCTTGCCGATGATGAGTGCCGCGAACTCTACTCGTTGATGGCCATGACCCGCAGCGCCCTTGCCAGCGAGCAAGCCAACGAGAGGCTGAGCGACGAGATGATTGACACGCAGTGGCAACGCTTGGCTGGGGAGCAGCATGAGCGGGCCGTCATTGTGCCCCTGTGGCGCAAGATCGCCGCTGCGGCAGTTGTTGTAATCGCTTGTGTGGGTATCGCCATTGCAGCGGTGCATACCGGCTTTTTCGGTCTCAAGCACAGCGAAAACCAGCCCGAGAAGGTCGTCCAGCAAGGCAATAACCCTGAGAATACCGCCACCGATGAAGCGCAGACTCCCTCGCCCGACACCTTGTCGATGGCTGCCGGACCCCGCCTGTTTGAGGAAGTGCCGCTGGAGCAGGTGCTCGCCGAACTCGCTGCCCACTATGGCGTGGAGGTGGAGTACCGCTCGGACGACGTGCGGTCGCTGCGCCTGTTCTATCAATGGGAACCGGAATACTCGCTGGACAAGGTGGTCGAGATGCTCAACAACTTCGAGGCCATCTCCATCCGGCACGAGGGTAACCAGCTGATTGTGGAATCGAAAGACCTGAAGTAACCCTACCCATGAAGCGAACCATCACATTGCTCATGTGCATGGCGTTTGCCCTGCTGCTCACGGCCGTTGCACAAAGTATCACGCACACCTTCAGTGACGTGTCGATGAGCGATGCCCTCAAGTACCTGCAGCAACACACCAGCCGCTACAAGATCGTCTTCATCTATGACGACCTGGAGGACTACAAGGTGACGACCACGGTCAAGAACAAGTCCGTGCCCGACGCCATCCGCCAGATGATCGGTTTCTATCCCATCAAGATGACCAGGAAGGAAAACCGCGAAATCTACGTCGAAGCCATCCTCAAGACCGAGCGCCGCCTCAAGGGCGTGGTCGTGGATGAGCACAACTTGCCGATGCCCTATGCCAACGTCACCCTGCTCAACCCTGCCGACTCGACGATGGTGGGCGGTGGTGTGACCAACGAGAGCGGCCGCTTCGTCATTCCCATCGAGCACGGCAAGGTCATCGCCCGTGTCTCCTACGTGGGCTACAAACCCGCCTATCGCCTGTGCAGCCGCGACAACGTGGGCACCATCAAGATGCACCCCGACATTACCGCCCTCAAGGAAACCGTGGTGACCGCCGCCAAGATGCAGATTGAGCGCGACGGTGCCAATTACACCCTGCGCAACCTGGGCGGCACCATCATGGGCAATGCCGGCAACGCACTCGACCTGCTGCGCTGGACGCCCGGTGTTATCGTGGGCATGAACGAGGACATCTCCCTCATCGGCCGTGACGGCAAGACCGAGGTCTATCTCAATGACCGCCGCATCACCAACAACGCAGAGCTGAAAGCCGTCACCTCGCAAAATATCAAGCGCGTCGAAATTATCCGTGAGCCCGATGCCCAATATGCCTCCAACGCAGGCTCGGTCATCAAGGTCTTTACGCACAGTCCCGTCAAGGACCACCTGGGCGCAAGTCTCACCAACGTGCTGGACATCAAGCGCAAGGTCTCCAACACCACGACACTCACCCTGGACGGCAAATACAAAAAACTATCTGGAAACGCCTCCTTTTCTTATGGCCGCCTCAATACCGAAGTGTCAAGTCTCGGGGTTACCAAAATAGCCGATGAAAATGACGGCACATGGCTTTATAACAAAGCCGACATGTCAAACTCAATAAGCGCAGGAGACAGGTACACCGTCTTTGCAGGAATGAACTACGCCCTCACGCCCAAGAGCGTCATCGGTGCACAGTATAATGGCAGTTTCTATCAGGTGGACATCAACGAGCAAATCCGGCAGACGATGGTCCAGCGGCTGTATGGCTCAAAGCAGATGACCGATCGCGTGACCCGTAACAGCACATCGGCCAGTTACCTGTGGCAACGCAATGACAACTCGCAACTGCTGGTTATCGCCGACTATGCGTCAATGAGACAGAAAGACGCTCAAAACCTGAGGGAATACTTGATGATTGTCAACAATGAAAACGATGTCAGCTTGACCGATAATACCATCCTCAAACATTATCTTGTGGTGAACAGCAACGACTATAACATCGTGACCGCAACAGCCATGTACAATTTCGTTTCCCGAGGTTGGAACAACAAGATGGGGATTGTGTGGGGGCATACTGGCAGCATAGGCACTGTCCTGTTGAACGAAGTGTCGCAGACCTGTAAACGCGACAACGACTGGTCGGGCCTATATTACACCGTGAGCAGGTCTTGGGACAAGTGGCGGATGAATGCGGGTTTGAGATACGAGTATGACTATACCCGAACAGATGTTGAGGGCTCCAGCCTTAACAAGACTTACCACAACCTGCTGCCCAACGCAAGCGTCGGCCTTCAACTGAGTCCCGACATAGACCTGGCGCTATACTACCGCCGCACCCTTAGGCGCCCCTCTTACAACGAGTTGCGCTCCACCCACAACTACATCAATTCCTATCAGTACTCGACGGGCAACCCGTTTTTGAGGCCGACCATTACCGACCATTTTGCGTTGAACGCTAATTTCAAGGGTTTCACGGCCTCGCTGTCCTATAGCCTGATGGACGATGCTACCCAACGCATTATGGTGCATCTGGGGTCGGGCGCCGTTCTCGAATACCCTATCAACATTATGCTTTTCAGGGCCTGGTCGCTTGACCTGGGCTACAACTACAGCAACTCATGGCTGAACCTGAATGTGCAGTCCAGTGCCACTCTGCCTCACACTACCTACCCCTATTTCGACATTATACGGACCGAGAGCTCTCCATTTGCCTCGATCAATGTCAATGCCCAGTTCACAGTGGCACGGCGATACCTCATCGGATGCAACTTGTTCGGCAGCACACCCTGGATTTCAGGTTTCTCACAAAACGCCTCTATTGTGGGCTTGAACTTGAGTGCAAGGACCACGTTGTGCCAAGGACGCCTGCTGTTGGGCGTTAACCTGAATGACCTGTTCCAGCGCAGCATGTCTCCCTGGTACAAGACCCGATACATGAACATTTATAACGAGAACCACACCGATTATGATATCCGTGGCATCTCGCTGATGGCGCGATGGACCTTCAACACCATCAGCAACCCGTTCAAAAAGCGCAGCGGCAACGATGCCACCTTGCAACGAACCCAAGACAACAACTAAACAAAACAATAAAAAACAAAAGAGTCATGAAGAAGATTTTAATCATTCTATTAGGACTGCTGGCATTAACATCATGCAGTAACGGTGATGAACCCATGCCAGATCCCTACAATGGGGGATACGGAAGTTATGATCTATACGTTGCCACTACCGGGTTCCCGTGGCATCCTGAAATGATCTGCAGCATTCACGGCGATACCATCTATGAATGTGCCGAGGGTGCCCATGTCCTCTCATTGCTTGCCGAAGACAGCGATTGGTACGCACTACTGAAGACCGATGACGGGGTTTACAGTTCAGTCAAGAACGGCATGTTATTGAGAGTATACAACGTGAAGACCATTTGGGGCTTTACCGTTGATGGCGGTGCCATCTATACTGTGCAGGAAAACTACGACGGGACAGTTTGGGTATGCAAGGATGACCAGCGACTGTATGATGTCCCGAATTATGTGCAATACAATCAATTCTCGGTACATGACGGCAATGTCTCTATGGGAATCAATGATGGGAGATTAGGTTATTGGTATAATGGATCATATATCGAAATTTACGGTTTACAAGGTGGTTGTGATTGGGTTTATGGTATTGACAAGCAAGATGATAATTTGCTGATTACCTACCAAAGCAATCAAGAAAGCGGAGAATACTTCTACTATTGGAACGGTAAGAATTATGAACTTCCCGAGAATTTTATCCCGACGACCAGCCAACTCGTCAATGGTCATGCCTTTGTCTTAGGAGGAGAAATAACATCCATTGGCGCTTCTGCCATAAGAAAATCAACTGCCGTAATCATCGACGGAATTGAGACTGTATTGAATGAACAACCGGATTTAGCAGCAGTTCAACTTGTCGCCAGCGGGGCCTTCACGTTTATTCTTGTCAGGGATATTGGCGGACGTTCAAATAAGTCCTGTATCTACCAGAATCTAAAGTTAATGGAAGTTCCCAAGAGTATCACCGTTCCAGAGGATGTGAGGAAATATTATGCCCAGTATATGAACGAGGATGGCAAGATGAGCCTGGCTGACCTGGGCATCACCGCCATTGCAAGAGTTAAAACCGTGTCGTACTAAATGACCGTTGGCTCGATGAAACCCTGAATGAAGAATAAAAAATCATGAACACGATAAAAAAACTGACGATCTTGTTGCTGGCATTGCTGGCATTGACCGCTTGTCAACACGATGATGAGCCCGATGGAGCTGAGTTCTTCCAGAACTTGGCACCATGTCCTACTGATGGCATTTTTGAGGGCAAGGTTTTTAGCCGTTCGTCTGAAGACAAAATCGGGCTGTGGTGCGAAATCACCAAGTCCCCCGCAGATGTCGATCCTGAAATGCCCAATGTGCCTAAAAAACGCACAGACATATATATAAGCCGAGATGTTTTCTTGGGATATCCGCCCAAAAACAACACCGAGATCAAGTTTCAGATACTGGGAATCGGACATTTCCCTCCTGAAGGCTTTCCCTATAATTATTATTTGCTTTGGGATCGCTCATACTACATCTGCAATATCAACCTCATTGCAGTAAATATAACTGATTGAAAATTAAATAATTTAATACTTGTTTTCAATGAAAAAGACATTTATGGCACTCGTGTGCATGGTTCTGGCCAGTGGCGCTGCCATGGCACAGAAGACGTTCACATTCGGTCCTAAGATCGGTATTGACTACACTCACCAGTTGGGCAAAAACATCAACGATGAAAGCGCGCTCAACTATCAAGTCGGTGCATTCATGGAATACTGCCTTAACAACAAGTTCGCTATTGCCCCCGAGGTGGTGTTTGCCACTAATACACGCCCCAAGATGGAGTGGGTTGATGGGTTCTATCACGACCCGGCTATTGACGTGACCACGACTTATCAAAGAAATTATATCAACATTCCTGTCATGTTCAAGTATTATGTGTCGCCATCGTTGAGTATTGACTTGGGGCCGCAATTCGGTTTTAAAGTATATGACCGATATACCGACAAGTGGGAAGAGCGTGGCAGAGAGATGAAAGAAAAGCACAGCTTGGGTTACCGAAACTTTGATTTCGGCCTCGGCCTTGGCGCTACCTACAACTTTACCGAAAGATTCTTTGTCCAGGTCCGTTACACCCTTAGCTTGACAACGCTATATGAAGGCAGCAATGCCAGGAACGGTAACGCCCAACTCTCCATCGGCTACCGCTTTTAATGATTTCAGTCGTGTAGTGAGATGAGAAAATCACCCTTTTGGGTATTGTCCTGACAGCTTATCTACAGCAACTTTGCAACAAAATAAAAAACGTATCATCATGAACACGACTAAGAAACTGTTTATACCGCTGTTGGCATGTTGCTTGGCGCTACTCAGCTCGTGTGACTACTTTTCTTATTATGAGTTCAAAGTCCATAACCAGGCACAGGACACCGTCTCGATAGAGATGACGCTCACTTATCAATACGGATACGAGAAAAACGGTGAAGTGCTGATAGACGATGACTATACACGTCGCCCGAAGTATGACCGAGACACGCTCGTGCTCCTTGCCCCTGGAGATGAATTCTTGGCAACAATCTCGCTCTTCAACCAGTATCTCAGCACATCCTTTGAAGAAGACGGAGTGACGCCATTCTGGTGCTACATCAAATCAATAATCGTTGGCGAAAAGTCCCTTGAACCCGAGGCGTGGAATCATGAATCAGCATGGAAGAAGAAACATGATGGGCATGGCATATACTTTGGCGAAACACTGCAGTTTGACCTTTATCTCGACGATTCCATTTACTAATAGACTTTAACGAAGCAAGAAGATATGCATCAAATGAGTTGGTCACATCACCTCACGGCGAGGCTTGCCGCCCTGGCCACAATGACCTGGTTCGCCTTGATTGCCGTTTCTCAAACAGCCGATGAGCCTGTCCGTCATTGGCAAGGATTTGTTGAAACGTCGTTCCACAACACCATGGATCTCAGCTTTGAATTTGGAATTAAATATTTTCCTATCAAGTTTGTTGGCGTCGGTGTAGGCATCGGCATCGGAGGAGACATCGGCGAACTGCAATCAACAACCTTTGAAGTCGGAGACATGCAGGTGATTGCCGACGATGGGCTGGGAGTGACTTGCTTTGGCACTGGACTGCAACTGCAGAGTCCGATCTTGTGGCGCAACGGCGATGGAGATGTAAAACTGTCGCTGAAGGCCGATGCGGGCATCAGATTGCCCTTTCCAAAAAATGATAAGATCAGCTATTATGTAGTTCCCAAGGCTGCCGGAACCTGGGAAAGCGGCCCCATGCAATTTGAGCGCAACCACGGAGGGGCAAGTTGCTTCCTGTACTTCAAGCCTGCTGTGGCGCTTGACATCAACCGATGCCAAATTTGGCTCGGCTATTTGTGGAGCAACATGGACCCCTATAGCGGAGTGCGCAACGTGACCATCATGGGACATCATTTGGACTTTCCGCGCAAGCGAACGATGCACGGCCTCTCCATCGGTATCGGCTACCGTTTCTAAACCATAATTTTTTATTACAATGTTATTGGCTCACCGATGACCTCGGTGGGTTTTTTGTTTAATCTAACCCCAGACGGGAAAAATGCGACTGACGCGGTATAAAAACACCCATTTGGGTATTGGGGGCGGGAGGATGAACCGTTAATTTTGCAGAATGAACTTTTTATTTTTATGGGTGCTGAAAATCAATGGATTAGGATTTG
>CAMYUW010000080.1 GCA_947302275.1 uncultured Prevotellaceae bacterium | reverse complement strand
GCAATCGAGTGAGCGCGGCGGGGCGAATCCTGGATGCAGAAGTTCAGCACGTTGAAGCCCATCTCGCCCAGCGTGGCGGCTGCCGACGCACCTGCCAGACCGGTACCCACAACGATGATGTCGAGTTTACGCTTGTTGGCGGGGTTGACGAGTTTCTGATGAGCCTTATAGTTGGTCCACTTCTCAGCGATGGGTCCCTCGGGAATCTTGGAATCGATGGGCTGAGCGTTCATTTTGTTTTCTTCCATTTGTGTTACAAATTTTAAAAGGTTAATACTCAGCGATTAGAGGGCAAAGAACCAAGTAAAGTAGCAAGCCTCTACAGCAAACAGGATAAACACGATGCTAGCCCACCACTTAGAGATGCACTGCCAGCGAGGAATCCAATTGTCGTTGGCAGTACCCAGGGTCTGGAAAGCACTCCAGAAACCATGGCTGATGTGGAACCACAGGGCGGCAAAACCGATAAGATAAACGGGCAGTACCCACAGGTGGCTGAAGGTAGCCTGCAGATAGAACGTGCCGTTCATCACATGGTCACCCATGAGCTCGGGCAACTGCATCTTGGCCCAGAACTGCACGAGGTGCAGAATCAGGAAGCAGCAAACGATAAGACCCAGCACGAGCATGTTTTGCGATGCCCATTCCACGTCTTTGGGTTTGGAGGTCACAGCATAGCGGTTATTACCACGTGCCTTGCGGTTCTGCAACGTGAGAATAAACGCAAAGATGATGTGAATTGCAAAGCCGCCTGCCAGGATTAATGTACCCAGCACGGCATACCAATTTGCACCAAGGAATTCGCAAATGGCGTCATAAGCCTCAAAGGAGATGAGAGCCACCGCATTCATCAGCGCATGGAATGTGACGAATAGGACAAGGAAGAGGCCGGTTACCGACATCACCACCTTGCGTCCTACGGATGAATTAGTTAACCACATAGTAGTTGAAGATTTTTAGTTATTAATTGAATTGTTGATGTATTTTATCGTTCAAATATCTTGCAAAGATAGTGAAAAAAATATAATTACCCAATTTTTAGAGCGCTTATAGCAATTTATACTGCTCAAGTGACCCCAAAACGGCTACTAATTGCCTGCTATCGGGAAGGCAACGGTATCTACAGGGATCGGCTCGATGAGGTCCCTGTAGAGCTTGAGGGAATCGCTAGGCATCTTCTCGCTGCCCAGGACACGGGGCATCAAATCAAGGGTGAACTCATAAGGTTTGTTGTTCATCATGTGCTCGGTGGCAAAGGTATCCATGTCGGGGTTGATGGCATAGAGCAGGTTCAACGCGATGCTCAAGATGAAGGCATACTTGAACATGAACAGCAATGAGCCACCCACACGGTCGAGAAGGCCCAAATTGGCCACATTCAGGGCTCCCTTGAACAATCGTGCGATTAATCTGATTAACAGCATGACAATAACAAAGGCAAATGCCAGGGAGACCGTCTTCACAGTAATACTTGCCAGTGGCCAATGTTCAGCACTGGGGACTATCGAAAGGAAGATGCTCTGGGCCAATTCGCCCCCTTTGTAACAGAGAACGATGGCGATGACCCACGATACTATCGATGCCAACTGGCCGATAAGTCCCTTGCGATAGCCCAGCACAAGTCCTCCCACTACAATCAATATGATGATGATGTCAACAAGTGTCATAATCTTCTTTTTTTACAGATGTTAGCGCACAAAGTTACAACAAATCCGATGATTTTACTACCTTTGTGGTATGATAATCACAATCAGGCAACAACTATGAACCTGCAACTGACCGCGCCGCCACAGGCCCATGCCAGCATCTCACTGCCCATGTCTAAGAGCATCACCAACCGTGCCTTGCTCATCTCGGCTCTGTGCAATGGTGAGCCACAGGTCATGCGCACTGCCCTGTGTGACGACACAGCTGTGATGATTGACGCGCTGTCACGGGAAGGCGGCAACATCAACGTGGGAGCGGCAGGTACAGCCATGCGGTTCTTGACCGCCTACTTTGCCACCCGACAAGGAGTGAACGTCACGCTCGATGGCGTTGAACGCATGCGTCAGCGGCCTATCGGCGGGCTCGTCGAGGCCTTGCGGTCACTGGGAGCACATATCGACTACCTGGGCGATGAGGGCTATCCCCCGTTGCAAATCCAAGGTACTGCAATGCACGGCAGCGACGTGGAGATGGAAGGTGGTGTGAGTTCGCAGTTCATTTCCGCCATGATGATGATACTTCCAGTGTTGGGTGGCGGCACTATCCACCTCAAGGGCTATACCGTCTCGATGCCCTATATCCACATGACTGCCGCCGTGATGAGCGGCATGGGCGCCACCGTTGAAATCATCGCCAACCTCATCCACATCGGTCAAGGTTACAAGGGCTACGACTACATGGTAGAAGCCGACTGGAGTGCCGCCGCGCCATGGTATGCACTCGCCGCCCTGCTACCACAATCCACTATTGAACTGAAAGGACTAGTCGCTGACAGCATCCAGGGAGACGCCCGCCTGATTGAATTAGGCAGCAAACTAGGCATCGTCTCACGCTTTGATTCCCAAGGGGTAAAGCTCGATACCAGCCATTTCATCGGTTGTTGCTGTTCATGCTTTGCCGACATGACTGCGACCCCCGACCTGGTTCCGTCATGGGCCGTGCTGTTGTGCCTGCTGGAACGCTCATTCCGCATGACGGGCGTGCGCACTCTGCATCACAAGGAAAGTGATCGCGTCGAGGCCCTGCGTGAGGAATTGCTGAAATTGGGATATGTTCTCAAGATTGAAGGTCAGGATGCTATTTCCTGGTATGGGGAACGGGTACCTCTCACCCAAACGCCTCCCGTCATCAACCCTCATGGTGACCATCGGCTGGCAATGGCATTCGCGCCCGCGGCTGTCCGTTTTCCGGGACTCATCATCACCGATGCTGCCGTTGTAGAGAAGTCCTATCCCACTTACTGGAAGCATCTGGGCAATGCAGGCTTTACCATAACACCGATTGGCACAATAAATGCTATAGTACGATAAGATTATGAAAACAAGGCTTTTAATCATAATGATACTATCCACATTGTTTGCTCTGGAGAGCATGGCTCACACTGCAGCCAGCCGCATGGTCATCCTCAGTGACCCCCATCTGCTCAGTCCTGAACTCGTGACTCCTGGCAGTGCCATCAACAACATTGACCAGGGCGACAGCAAGATGGTGGCGATGAGTGATGACATCATGGCTGCCATTACCGACAGCATCATCAACATCCAGCCCCGACTGGTGCTTCTTACCGGTGACCTCACCAACAATGGTGAGCGCGCCAGCCACGAACGTATGGCCCAGTATCTGGACCGCTTGGCAAGCCACGGCATCCAGCCGCTGGTCATCCCCGGCAACCACGACTGCAACAACCCCTATGCCTGCCGTTACGACGGCGAGAAGACATCTCCCACCGCAACAGTCACCCGTGAGGAGTTTGCCCAGATTTATCGCAATTATGGCTACGGTGATGATTTCCAGCGTGATCCAGCATCACTCAGCTACTGTTGTGAACCCATCCAGGGCGTGGTCATCATCGGCATCGACAGTAATATGGACGAAATGAACACCCTGACCAGCCGTGGCGACAGCGTGAATACCTACCACAACGGCGGACGCATCAAGCCTGAAACGTTGCAGTGGGTCATCGACAGAGCCAATGAAGCACGGAATCAAGGAAAGCATGTCATCGCCATGATGCATCACCATCTGGTGCCTCATTTTGACCAAGAGGACAAATTGCTGACAAACTATATTGTCAAGGATCATGTCAATATTGCCAACCAACTGATGCAGGCAGGCATCCACACCGTTTTCACTGGACACCTGCATGTCACCGACGCTGCCACATTATATAATGGTGAACACAGCGACAGCATCGTCGAGGTGGCCACTGGCTCGGCCATCTGTTATCCTTTTGCCCTGCGCGTGGCATCATTTGGCCGCAAGACACCCTCATTGGACCTCAATACGCTCGACATCGACACCCGCTGGCTCAACAGCACCCGCGAGTGCCCCAACCTGCGCGAGATGGGCCGTCAGCGCATTATCAATGCCACCCCAGGAATGGCAGCGATGATCTCAGGCAAAGCCTGGAACAGGTTGGGTGGCCGCATAGGCCAAATCAAAGCCATGCTCGAGAGTAACGGCCAAAAGATCAACCTGCCTGAGACACCTCAGCAAGCGACACAACTGGCCCTTCGCCACTTGAAGGAAGTCCTCGCCCGCACACTGCTTGCCGTAGTTGAGGGCAATGAGCAGGAAAACGACACCCAAAGCATTATCAACGAGGGCAAACAAGGCATCCGCACCATGATCGTCGAGGTCGCCCCCGACCAAGCCGATAACCTGTGGGACTTCTTTGAAGAGGCTGTTTATCCCAAGTTAGAGCCACTGGTTCGCAGCATTCTGGAAGACCGCAATGCCGTGGGCTCTCCCAACGAGTCCCACACCAACGACCTGCGGCTTACCATCACCCTGTAATTCCCCTATACCCAGCAAGAAACCACCCACCTTGACATAACAAATCAGGAAACAAATGCAAAACAAATCGATCAAAATAGCCATCATCAGTGACCTGCATGTCATGGCACCGGAGCTGCTCATCAACGACGGGACCGCATTTCAAGACTACCTGAATTGCGACCGCAAAATGCTGCGTGAGAGTGCTGAAATTCTCGACACCCTGATGAACGATATTCTGGACCTGAAACCAGATCTGGTATTTGTGACAGGCGATATGACGAAAGACGGCGAACGCGTGAGCCACGAGATGGTCGCCAAACAGTTGTACCGCCTCGTGAATGCCGGCATACAGGTGCTGGTCGTGCCAGGCAACCACGACATCAACAACCCAGATGCCAAGTACTTTGACGGCGACATCACCACGCCAGCCGAGACCATCACTCGCCGCGAATTTGCCAACATATATCGCGACATGGGCTATGATGAACATTCACGCCGTGACCCCGACACCCTGAGTTATTGTCGTGAGGTGGGCAGCGACCTGTCGATTCTTGCCATTGACGCCTGCATGGACAGGCTCAACACATTTGTTTCGAAGGGCGATGCCCGCGACCATACCAAAGCCAGCGGGCGCCTTGAGCCATCGACGCAGCAATGGCTTGTCAATGAAGCCACGCGTGCGCGGGAATCGGGCAGGCGCGTCATCGCCATGATGCATCACCACCTGGTACCCCATTTCCACATGGAAGACACATTGGCGGCCCCCTATGTGGTCGATGATGCCCGACAGTTAAGCCAGCGCCTCGCTGCGGCTGGTGTACACGTTATTTTCACGGGCCATCTGCACATCAGCGACATCAGCCAGTCCAACATGAATGAAGGGCACATGATCGAGATAGCCACAGCAGCAGCCGTAGGCTACCCCTGCCAGTGGCGTATCGCTACCTGCAATCCCGCCACCGGGAAATTGCAGTTGCGCACGATTTCGCTGCACAGCATACCCTCAGATGCCGATTTTGCCGAACATGCATGTGAAGTCTTCAGCAAGTGTGTGCCGAATATGACCCGTGGTGTCCTCTCCCGCTACTGGAGCGAAATCAGCCAAGCCATTGAGAATTACCGCAGCAAGCATCCATGGATTATGCGCTATGTCACGATTCCTGACAATCCTGATGCCATAGCCGATCTCCTTCTCAAGCATCTGGAAAAGCCTGTGACCAAGGCCTATATCGTTTTTGCCGAGGGCAACGAGAACGGCAAGGACAACCAGGAACTGATCAACCAGCTCATCAAGGGTGTAGACCAAGTCGTTGACGAGACCACCCGCGGCATCTTGCGCCCCCTGGCCAAGGCCGCACTGCACTTGCGCATCTATGGCACTTTCAAGCTTGTGCTCAGGAGCATACTGGAGGACTTGAACGACATTGGCACCAAGCATGAGAGCATCATCAATGACCATACTGCAATTATAGATTTCTAGATATATTGTACTCGAATAGTGCCTGGTTGTTATTGATTCTATTTTTACATCCGTTTGGGTAGTAGTTCTACAAAAACGGGGGAAATAAAATGACGAAAATTTTGTCACTTCGTTGCATTTAGTCGCATTTTTTTACTATAATTCATAGTTTTAATATCATTTTGCCTAAATTATCTCCATTTTGTTTGGTTTGATAGCTTTTACACGCTATTTTTGCAACTATATTAAAATTAGCATCTTATCAAAAATCGTGATATTATGAGTGCCCCCAAGATTGA
Source organism: uncultured Prevotellaceae bacterium (assembly GCA_947302275.1). Lineage (GTDB taxonomy): Bacteria > Bacteroidota > Bacteroidia > Bacteroidales > Muribaculaceae > Sodaliphilus. Next base: position 2,817 of record CAMYUW010000080.1, on the reverse strand, counting down.
ACTGACTTCCAGAGAAAAGGAAGTACTCGAATTGCTGTCTATAGGGTATAACAGCAAGGAAATCGGAGACAGAATTTTCATCTCCTCTAACACTGTGGAGTATCACCGCAAACAATTGCTGCGCAAAACCAACTCGCGCAATGTTGCAGAACTTATAGGTAAAGCTTACCGCACAGGTTTGTTAAAAATCAACGACTAGAATCGATATACCCTAGAGTTTTAATAGGCTATTCCACTGCTGGCGTAGCCTCTTTTTTATCTTTGGTCAAATATACTGAATACTACACGCCCGCGCTGGTCAATGCCAGCGACGGGCGTGTAGTAGTAATCCATGCGGTTCCACATCAACATGCGGACACCATCAGGAGTGGTTTACTTCTTATCCTTGAGCAGGTCGCGGATCTCGGTAAGCAGCTCTTCCTGGGTGGGACCAGCGGGAGCCTCGGGCTCTTCCTTCTTGGGCATGAGCTTGTTCATAGCCTTAATGATCAAGAAGATGCAGAAGGCGATGATGAGGAAGTCGATAACGTTCTGGAGGAACAGACCATACTTGAGCACAGCGCCAGTGGCCTCGGCAGCCACACCAGCATTGGCAGCAACATTGCTAGCGGCATCGGCCACAGCTTCTACTGCACCCTCGGCACCAACAGCCGAAGCGGCTTCGCCAACCATCTCGGAAACAGGAGGCAAGTGATACTCCAGACTAGTGAGATCAACACCACCAGTCAACAGACCAATAGCGGGCATCAGGACATCGTCAACCAACGAGCTGACGATCTTGCCGAAAGCACCACCGATGATAACACCGACAGCCATGTCCATCACATTGCCCTTCATAGCAAACTCTTTAAATTCTTTGAAAAAACCCATAATCTTTCAGTTTTTAAAAAAACAATTTAATATTTACACAATTATTAAACATTCTTAATTAAGTGACAAATATAGTAATTTAATACTCAAAGTCAACATTATATCAGAATTTTTCTTAACTTTGCAGTCGCAATGGCGACTGCTCTGATTCTAACGTCATGGCAAAGATAACAAAAAAATATAATAAAAGTTATATATCTGCATTAATTATTAAAATTTCATTAAAAAAAGCATTATGGAGAAAATTAAAATCGGTATTAATGGATTCGGACGTATTGGCCGCTTTGTATTCCGCTCAGCCTTTGAGCCTGAGAATGTAAACGATATCGAAGTTGTAGGTATCAATGACCTTCTGGACGTTGACTACATGGCCTATATGCTCAAGTATGACACCATGCACGGTCGCTTTGAGGGCACTGTTGACTATGACCTGGACAAGAAAGAGCTTATCGTCAATGGTCAGCACATCCGCATCTTCGCTGAGAAGGAAGCACAGAACATCCCTTGGGGAGAGCTTGGTGCCGAGTATATCGTTGAGTCTACCGGTTTCTATCTCACTATGGACCGCGCCGAGCAGCACATCAAGGCTGGTGCCAAGTACGTGGTTCTGTCAGCCCCCAGCAAGAAGGGCGACGACGGCCGTCAGGCTGACATGTTCGTTTGCGGTGTGAATACTGACAAGTATGCTGGCCAGACCATCGTCAGCAACGCCAGCTGCACCACCAACTGCTTGGCTCCCATCGCCAAGGTGCTGAACGACAGCTTCGGCATTGAGAGCGGTCTGATGACCACCGTTCACTCGGTAACCGCTACCCAGCGCACCGTTGACGGTCCCAGCGCAAAGGATTGGCGTGGTGGCCGTGCCGCTTGCGGCAACATCATTCCCAGCTCGACTGGCGCTGCCAAGGCTGTAGGTAAAGTCATTCCCGAACTCGACGGCAAGCTCACCGGTATCTCGATGCGTGTTCCCACCCTCGACGTATCGGTTGTTGACCTCACCGTGAACCTGAAGAACCCCGCCACCAAGGAGGACATCTGCGCTGCCATGAAGAAGGCTAGCGAGGGTGAGCTCAAGGGTATTCTGGGCTACACCGAGGACAAGGTTGTCAGCAGCGACTTCCTGGGCTGCCCCCTGACCTCCATCTTTGACGCCGATGCAGGTGTTTACCTGACCGACAAGTTCGTTAAGGTGGTATCGTGGTATGACAACGAGATTGGCTATAGCCACAAGATGCTCGACCTCATCAAGGTGATGAAGAAGCACAACGGCTAATCCACATCCAATTCTCAAACGATTATCCCCGCAACGCCAACGATGCGTTGTGGGGATTTTTTCTGCCCTAATTCTCACGCTAAGACGCTAAGTTCTTTATTATTGCTCGCAAGAAATTAAACGGCTCCACTTTTTTTAATCCGCGCAAGCGCGGAGAAATTAATTTTGAAAAATTAAGCTAGATGCGTGTTTAATTTTATATCTAATTTCTGTTTAATTTCTCGCGTGAAGCGGGACCTAAAAACTTAGCGGCTTGGCGTGAGTTATCGGGATGGGTAGTGGGGGCGTCGGGTAGGTTGAATGGTTGCAATCTAGAATTTTTTCATAAAAAACGATAAAAAATTTGGAATATAGGTGTCCAATGATTTAACTTTGTAATCATCTAAGTTCATATTATCAACCATCTAAAACAATTTACCAACATGAAGAAATGGAAATGCAATGTGTGTGGTTACATCCATGAGGGTGACACACCTCCCGAAGAGTGCCCGCTGTGCGGCGTAGGACCTGAAGACTTTGAGGAAGTGACCGAATAAAGTCAACAGTTCACCTTTTACACATTATTATTTATAATTATCTGTTTAACTTATTTATCATAATAGACAACAACTGACTAACAATTATGGCTAAGAAATGGATCTGCACCGTGTGCGGTTATGTACACGAGGGCGACA
>CAMYUW010000079.1 GCA_947302275.1 uncultured Prevotellaceae bacterium | reverse complement strand
CAAACCAACTGTAATTGGACCAGTTGGTGCCGAACTCAAACTCCAGGATGATACCAGTGGCAACACCGATAGCAAAGTTCACGCCGAAGATGGTCATCCAGAACTTGGTTGTCGCAAGCCATTTTTCACTCTTGGTCTTGAGATAAATCGTCTCCATCACTGCGACGATGATGCCCAGACCCAGCGTTAATGGCACGAACAGCCAATGGTAGATTGCCGTGAGTGCGAATTGCGCCCGCGACCAGTCAACAACATTGATTAATTCTTCCATAATTCTTATTAGTTTATAGTTTAGTGATTATTATCGTTAGCGGTCCACAAGTTGTTGGCGAACGTATTCGGTTTTTTCCTGCTCAGTATCACACTTGGTGTTCAGGAAATTCGGGAAAAACAACAACTTGATGATGACAAAAAAGATAAACAGCTTGATGCCGATGATGAGCCATAACGTCTTTCCTACAGTCATGCTGCGGAATCCATCATAATACAGATGGAAAACTCGCGACCAGAAGCCTTGATTATTATCAGCGGGAATACTACTCATAGGGACTGAAGGTTAAATCTTTTAATCAATTGGCAAAAATAATGATAAAAAATCATTTCACAAATAAATAGCCATTATTTTTGCCATTTATTAAGGAAAAAGCGGAAAAATGCATGACTAATTCAAAAAATATGCTATATTTGCCATATCAATTTAGAATCCATAATTATTAACCAATAACTATACAACTATGACTAGACAACTACTTTTCAGGACATTAGCCACAATGGTGGCGTGTCTGGCACTGGCGTTGCCGGCCAGGGCCTACGATTTCTACATGAACGGCATTTATTATAGTATCAACGGGACTAATGTCACAGTGCAGAACAACGGCAGTTTTAATTCCTATAGTGGCGATATCGTAGTCCCTGCCGAGGTGACCTACGAAGGCCAAACCTATACGATCACTAGCATTGGTTACCAATCCTTTAAGGATTGCACCAACCTCACCAGCATCAGGTTGCCCGAGACCGTCCACTATATCATGAATGAGGCGTTCATGGGCTGCTCGGCACTGACTAGCGTGTCCATTCCCAGCTCGGTGGCGACCATGTATCAGAATATCTTCAAAGGCTGCTCGGCATTGACCGATATCAACTGCTCGTGGCAAACGCCGCGCTCTGCCAATGCCAACAACTTTGATGCTGATACTTATGCCAATGCGACATTGCACGTGCCATTTGGAACCAAAAGCAGTTACCAGAACACAGCGCCATGGTCAAGTTTCACCCATATTGAGGAGACCAGCAAATTCATGGTCAACGGCATTTACTACAATGTTACGGGCACCAATACGGTAGAGGTGACCTATAAGGACACCAATTTCAACTACTATAGCGGCAGTGTCAGCATTCCATCAAGTGTGACTTATGCCGGCAGAACTTACACGGTGACGGCAGTGGGACGTTCTGCCTTCAGGCAATCGTCCAACCTGACTTCAGTCACCATCCCCAGTACGGTCACATTGATCGATTATGGCGCATTTTACAATTGCTTAGGCCTGACATCCATCACCATTCCCAATAGTGTGACCACTTTGGGCGAATTCTGCTTCATGAGCTGTGAGAACTTAACAAACATCACGCTGTCCAACGCGCTCACCAGCATTCCACGGCAATGTTTTACTTACTGCACATCTTTAACATCCATCACGATTCCCGGCTCAGTCAAGAGTATCTATTATTTTGCTTTCTTTAATTGCCAAAGCCTGCGCAATGTCACCCTTCAGGAAGGTGTCGAGCAAATCTTCAATAGCGCTTTTGGGTCTTGCACATCATTGGAGTCCTTCACAATTCCTGCCAGCGTTACAACCATTGTTGAGGGAATCCTGGCGAACTGCACCTCATTGGCCTCCATCAATGTCAACAGCTCCAACACACATTACCGTTCTGTGAATGGTGTATTGTTCACAGCAGCCATGGATAGCCTGTTGCAATATCCCCCCATGAAGAGCGGTACTGTCTATTCGATTCCAGCTAGTGTGAAAGTCATCGGGTCTAATGCCTTCAGCAATTGTGTCTATCTGGAATCGGTAACTGTGCCCAATGGTCTCACTACAATTGGTTCATGGGCATTCAGTTATTGCGATAAAATAACCACATTCGACATCCCCGCCAGTGTCACTCAAATCGGAAATAGCTTCTTGGCCAATTGCACCTCGTTAGTAAACATTGAGGTGGCTACCAATAATCAGAACTACATGATTGATTATGGCGTATTATATACCATAGACGGTAAACTGCTCATACAATATCCATGTGCACGTCCCGACAAGCATTATTCCATTCTGAATTCAGCTGATTCCATTGGTTATAACGCATTTTCCAGCTGTCTCAACCTCAAGTCTATTTACATTCCATCTGGCATCAAAACGATTGAACAAAATACCTTTTTTGGAGCCAATCTGGAACGGGTAGTCATTGACGAGGGACTGGAAAGAATCGAACGCTACGCGTTTGGCAGCTGCGTTTATCTCAAGTCAATCTATCTGCCTTCGACGCTTAACTATATTGCAGAGCTCGCCTTCTACGTGGACACCCAACTCGGGCAGATCACCTTTGCCGGTTCAACGCCTCCTTTCATTGGAAGTAATGCTTTCTATGGGACTGGATATAATTATGAAGAAGCTGAACTATTTGTGCCTGCCAATGCTGTAGGTAACTATCAATCGCTTGACTGGAATACTTCCATCTTCTACCCGCATGTCAATCCGATTACCTCGCTTGTTTCTGGTAACACATTCACAATCGATAGCCTGAATTTTGAAGTCCTAGACAACAATCTGAATGTCAAGATGACCGAAGTGACCAGTACCGATATTGAGGATCCAGGCATTTCGCCCAAGGTATCTTATCAGGGCAACCTGTGCACCGTGACCATGCTTGCCGACCATGCCTTGGCCTACTGTACCAAGATGAAAAGGGCCGAGATTCCTTTCTCCGTCCAAACGGTGGATAGATACTGCGCTTATGGCAGCACCAAATTGGAGAATCTTATCTTGAGGGAAGGTATCAAACAGATTGGTGGATTTGCCTTCTCCCACATCAACAAAATAACCAGCGTTGACATTCCAGCCAGTGTGGACAGCATCTCGGGCGACGCCTTCTCCTATGACCCTGCACTGCGCAGCATTAACGTTTCGGGCACTAGCAGCAAGTACTGTAGCGTGGATGGCATTCTTTTCACCAAAGACAAAAAGCGACTGGTCGCATTTGCCAACGGTTATGGTCAGGAGTACACTGTTCCTAATGGCACACAGATCATCGGTCAAGGGGCCTTCCGTGGCGCTTCGTCACTGACTAACGTCGTCTTACCCAAAAGCCTCAGACGGATAGAGAATTACGCATTTGCTGACTGCTCTGGTTTTGATGGAATTGATGTGCCGAATGGAGTTACGACCATCGGCAATTACACATTTGTTGGTTGCACGGCGATGACCCGTGCCGACCTGCCTGCAACGCTCACCGAACTGGGTTATGGATCCTTCAACAACGTGACCGGATTGTCACAACTCAACGTTAGGGCCACAACACCACCCACCTGTCTGACCAATTTTAATGCCCACTCAGGCGAACAAATAGAACCATTTATCGCCAGCCACTATTCCAACGTCCAACTCGTGGTGCCAATCGGTTGCGCTCAGGCCTACAGGGCAGCAAACATCTGGAAAAAGTTCCAGAATATCACCGAGACTGAATTCCCTGCTGATATTCTCCGTGGTGATGTAAACGGTGACGGCCAAGTGAGCATCGGCGATGTGACCTCCTTGATTGACTACCTGCTGGGAGGCGGAAACATCTCCATCGGTGCAGCCGATGTGAACCTTGATGGCCAAGTGAGCATCGGTGATGTAACCACGCTCATCGACTACCTGCTCGGTGGGTCATGGCCCGAACCTGCACCCATCGACATGTGGTATCTGATTGGAGACCGCGTGGGTAGTCATCCTTGGGAGAACGATGGAACTAGCAGCATTGGGCGAGGATTGATTCCGCTGTACCCCGTTGGAGAATTTGATGGAAATGGCAAAGGGGAATTGATGTACGTTGGTTATTTTGGTGCCAACGACGCTGTCATGCTCATTCACCATCCTGGCAGCAGAGATGATTGCTGGGGCAAGGCGCCCAATGGTTATTTCAGTCACGGAGGAGAAGAGATTACTGGTATTGCCACTGGAAACGATGGCTACTACAACATCATTCTGAACACCAAAACCAATAGGTTCTACTTCTACCCTTACAGCGACACAACCCCTATCACTTTTAACTCCATTAACATCGTTGGCGGCCATTGCGGCTGGGATGCCACCGATCCTCTCTACGAAATGACTCAGTTGAATACCGACAAGGAGAATCACAATTGGATTCTCAGGAACTTCACAGTTTCTGCCGACGGTGAGCTCAAGTTCGCTGCCAACAACCAATGGGATTACAATTGGGGCGAAATCTCATTCCCCTATGGGCGTGGTCAGCAAAATGGATACAATATTCCGATCAAGAAGGGCACCTACGACGTCTATTTCAACGACATCAAGGGCGACTACAACTTCATTGGGAGATAAGTCACCAATTAAAATTCAACACATTTGTTTTGAGGGCGTTAGCATACTAATGCCCTCGTTTTTTTCATCTTGCGCCCATACCTTTTTTAAATAATGTCATCAAATAAGGGCAGTTTTGCCAAAAAATCCTTATCTTTGCCAGTTAAAACAACCATTATTAGTTTTACGATGGAGTTTAGGACGACAGTAAAGACGGGCGAGAACCGCAGTTGGCTGCACCATAGCGACAGCGTGGTGCTGATGGGGTCGTGCTTCAGCGACAACATGGGCGGCAAGTTGCATGGGGCGCTGATCAATGCCCTGGTCAACCCAATGGGAACGCTCTACAACCCCATGAGCATCTCGAGTGGGGTGCAACGCCTCATCGAGTGCCGCCCCATAGCAGGACAAGAACTTTTCATGCAGGGCGGTGTGTGGAACAGCTACGACTTCCACTCCCGTTACTCTATGCCCGACAAACAGGCGGCCATCGATCGCATGAGCCAGCGCATCGAGCAAGGCCACCACGCTTTGAAAGACGCCCAACTGCTTACCATTACCCTGGGCACGGCTATCGTCTATCGCCTGAAGACAACAGGCCAAGTCGTCGCCAACTGCCACAAAGTGCCCCAGCACGAGTTTGAACGCAAGATGGAAACGGTGAGTGAGATGGCAAAGACGCTTGACGGGATGCTTACTGCATTGCATCAGTTCAATCCCTCGTTGCACATCATCCTCACGGTGAGCCCCATTCGTCACATTGCCGACGGCCTGGATGTCAACTCGCTGAGCAAGGCTTCATTACGGGTTGCCATCCATGATGCGATAGCCCGTCATCGTGACTACTGCGACTATTTCCCCGCCTATGAGATTATGGTGGATGACCTGCGCGACTACCGCTTCTACAGCAGTGACATGGTACATCCCAGCGATGTGGCTGTAGAATACATTTGGCAGGCATTTCAGGCAACCTACCTTGATGACCACAGCGCCCTTGCCGTGGCTCGTTGTGAACGCATCCACAAGCGCCTGTTACACCGTCCCATGAGTACCAACCGCGAGACCGTGGACCGATTCCATGCCGACACCGCCAGTGTGGTTCGCAACCTCATCAAGGAGTATCCCTACCTGGCCCAAAACCCTGAACTCCAAAAAGCCCTTGACCGATCATGAATTACTCGATTACCGAAATATCCAATGTACTGGAACTCACCAGCGAACGCATAATTGACGAGGATGCCATCGTCAGCCAGTTGCTCACCGACTCTCGCTCTCTGACGATGCCGGGCGAGACTATCTTTTTCGCATTGCGCACCGATGCCGACGACGGTCACAACTATATCCCGGACCTGTTTGCAAAGGGAGTGCGCAACTTTGTTGTCGCTAGCGACTATTACCCGCTGCCTGAGTGTTTGGGGGCCAACTACCTCTCTGTGGAGTCACCGCTGGAGGCATTGCAGGCGCTCGCCACCTTTCACCGCCGCCGTTTTCGTGAACTTCCGGTTATTGGCATCACGGGCAGTCGCGGCAAGACCACTGTCAAGGAATGGCTCTACCAGTTGCTCAAGGACGATTACCGCATCGTGCGGTCCCCGCGAAGCTACAATTCCCAAATAGGCGTTCCCCTGTCATTGTGGGAAATCGACAATAACACCGACCTGGCCATTATCGAAGCTGGCATCTCTACCACAGGCGAGATGGACAACCTGCAAGCCATGATACGTCCCACCATTGGCATCATCACCAATCTGGGCAGTGAGCACAACGACGGGTTTGCTTCAATGGAGCAGAAAGCCCAGGAAAAGGCTAAGATCCTGTATAACTGTGAGAGTGTGGTCTATTGTGCCGATGACCCTCTGGTGACACACACCATCGCGCCACTGGTCGAGAGTGATGTGGCAATGGGCATGTCGTGGTCACGCAACCATTGTGAAGCGCCCCTCCAGGTGGAAAGCACCGACCGGAACGAAAAAAGCATCACAGTCCATTATAACTACAATGATGAGGCTAGCGAGGTAACCATCCCGTTCACTGCCGACCGTGACCTTGACAATGCCATCATCTGCCTGGCAGTGCTCTTGCAGATGGGGATAGACCGCGATGTCATTGCCGAACGCATGGCAGCACTTACGCCTGTGGGCACCCGACTCAACGTCATCGAGGGCGTGAACAACTGCACCGTCATCGTCGATAGCTACACGAGCGATTACTATTCGCTCACCCCGGCGCTCAATTTCATGACCCGCCGCGCCGGAAACCGTTCGTGCACAGTCATTCTGAGCGATTTGGCCACCGAGAGTTACAGCGGTGACGAGCTGTACATCCGCGTCAGCGAGCTGCTCATGACCAAACGCGTCAACCGCCTGATGGGCATCGGTAAGGAAATGTGCCGGTACCACCATTATTTTGACGGAATGCCACAGGCGCGTTTCTATAACGACACCCAGGAGTTCATGAATGACTTCGCCAAGGGTGACTTTGACAACGAGACCATATTGATCAAGGGTGATCCGCGCTATGGCTTCAGTCAGATCATCGACCTGCTGGAAGCCAAACAGCACATGACCGTCATGGAAGTGGACCTCAACGCGTTGGCCCACAACTTCAAGTTCTTCAAGACTCTCATTAAGCCCAGTACCAAAACCATCGGAATGGTCAAGGCCAGTGGCTATGGCGCAGGCAGCTACGAGATTGCCAAAACATTGCAGGATTGCGGCTGCGACTATCTGGCAGTAGCCGTTCATGACGAGGGTGTGGAATTGCGCAAAGCCAGCATCACCATGCCCGTTATCGTCCTCAACCCCAATGGCGTGAATTACAAAGCGATGTTCCAGTACCGTCTGGAGCCTGAACTCTACAGCATTGAAATGGCGCGCGACCTCATCAAGGAGGGCAAGCGATATGGCGTGATAGGCTTCCCAGTCCACATCAAGATTGACAGCGGGATGCACCGCCTGGGCTTCACCCGCGAGCAGTTACCCGAGTTAATCGAGTTGCTCAAGGGTCAAGACATCATCACCCCGGCTTCGGTATTCACCCACCTGAGTGTTGCCGACGAACCCGACCAGGACGACTATACCCAGAGCCAGTTTGAATACTTCGACACATGCAGCGAGATGCTGCAACAGTCGTTTGACCACTATATCATGCGCCACGTGCTCAACACTAGCGGCATCGTTCGCTTCCCCGAGCGCCAGTACGACATGGTGCGCATCGGTATCGGCCTGTACGGTATCCGCACACTGTTCGACGGCAGCGAGGATACGCTCAAACCCGTTTCAGCACTGCGCTCCATCATCATTAGCATCAAGGACTGGCCCGCAGGCACCACGATCGGCTACGGCCGCCATGGGGTACTCGAGCGCGATAGCCGCATCGCCACGGTGACCATCGGCTATGCCGACGGCTTTGACCGCCACTTCGGCAACGGAGCTGTGAAGATGTGGCTCAACGGCAAGTTGTGTCCCACGGTGGGCAATGTGTGCATGGATGCCGTGATGATTGACGTGACCGACGTCCCCTGCAAGGTGGGCGATACGGTCGAGATATTTGGTGAACACGTGCCCATCGAGCAGTTGAGCGAGGCACGCGGCACCATCCCCTACGAGATATTGACCAGCGTTTCTCCGCGAGTCAAGAGAGTATATTATCGAGAATAATATGAATCTAAGGATACGAGACATAGTATTGTTGCTTGCCGGCTGGCTGTGCTGTGCCGTGAATGTTCACGCCCAGGACATCGAGGCTAACGGCATCTATTACAATATCATCAGCGATACCCAAGTGGAGGTCGCACCTGCCTATTATGACGGCGTGAACCACTATGAGGGTTGCATCATCCTGCCCGAGAGGGTGTTCTGCGATGGTGTAAACTACGACGTCGCTGCCATAGCAGCCAGGGCTTTCTGGCGTTCGGCGGTGACCGAGGTACAGATACCCAATAGCGTGACCATGATTGGTGAGGCGGCATTCGCCGATGCCGAGAATCTGGCCAATATAACGCTACCACTGGGACTGACGGCCATCAGCAAGTATATGCTGGCTGGCACCGCTGTGGCCCATGTGGTCTTGCCCGAAAAGGTGACCAGCATCGGTAAGGGTGCCTTTGAAGACTGCACCTACCTGCGCACCATCTTCCTGCCTGCGTCGTTGAGGTATGTAGGCGAGAGTGCCTTCAGCTATTGCACCCATCTCAACGAGATCTACAGCGATGCCACTATCCCGCCCTATATGCTGGGCGATAATATCTTCGAAGGTTGCAGCGGCATCCATGTGATGCTGGCCGATGGCACCGCAACCCGGGAATACCAGGATGATCCCGTGTGGGGCGATGATGATATCTTCACGTTGTGGATCGACGAGGGACTGGCCGTACTGCCAACCATGCAGACCGAGAACCTGGGCGAGAACTGGACGGCCTTGACGTTAGGCAATAGCCTCGCCTACAAGATATATGGTCCTGACGGCTATCTCATTGCCGAGACGGCTGCCGACCGTTACTTCCTGCCCATTGGAGCCCAGAGCACCGACTATCTGGTCGTGCCCACCACGCTGATGTATGACGAGGAAG
>CAMYUW010000078.1 GCA_947302275.1 uncultured Prevotellaceae bacterium | reverse complement strand
TGCCTGCGCTGCGGTGTTCACTACCTGGACACGGCCAACTATGAGCCGCGCGACGAGGCTCACTTCGAGTACAGCTGGCAGTGGGCTTACCGCGAGCGCTTTGAACAGGCAGGCCTGACGGCCATCCTGGGCTGCGGCTTTGACCCGGGCGTGAGCGGCGTCTATACCGCCTATGCCGCCAAGCACCACTTCAGCGAAATGCACACGCTGGACATCGTGGACTGCAACGCCGGCAACCACGGCAAGGCCTTTGCCACCAACTTCAATCCCGAAATCAACATCCGCGAGATTACGCAGAAAGGCCGCTTCTGGGAAAACGGCAAGTGGGTGGAGACCGGCGCGCTGGAAGTCCACAAGCCCCTCACCTACCCCATGATCGGCCCGCGCGAGAGCTACCTGATGTATCACGAGGAGCTGGAGTCGCTGGTAATCAATTTCCCCACCCTCAGGCGGGCAAGGTTCTGGATGACCTTCGGCGAAGAATATCTGACCCACCTGCGCGTGATCCAGGATATCGGCATGGCCAGCATCGAGCCGATCAACTACCAGGGCATGGACATCGTGCCGCTGCAGTTCCTCAAGGCCGTGCTGCCCAATCCTCAAGACCTGGGCGAGAACTACACCGGCGAGACGAGCATCGGATGCCGCATCGGTGGTCTGGACAAGGAAGGCAAACCGTTGACCTATTACATCTATAATAACTGTGACCATCACAAGGCATACGAGGAAACGGGTATGCAGGCCGTGAGCTACACTACAGGTGTTCCCGCCATGACGGGCGCGATGATGTTCCTCAAGGGATTGTGGAGAAAGCCCGGCGTGCACAACGTCGAGGAATTTGATCCCGATCCGTTCCTGGATGTGCTCAACAAGCAGGGCCTGCCCTGGCACGAGCAGTTCAACATCGACCTGGAAGCGTGATATAAAAAAGAAAACAAAAAAGGGAAAAAAGAGAAAGGAAGACAATAAATACAATAAAAACAATAGCATCCGCATACTAAGAAATAAGAAAACAAGAAATACAAGAAATACAATTTAATCGATTGATAATTAATAAATTGTACTTTTTGTATTTCTTGTTTTCCTTATAGACTCTTAGCGTGATGACAAATCAGGCAGATGCTGTTTGCTTAATCTGTAAAATCCTTAGTTTTTATAAATTGGGAGATGAGGCGGGCGTCGGCGGCGCACCAGTCGAGAGACTGCAATTCGTTCCAGTGGAGCCAGCGGCTGGCGGCATGCTCGCGCATGGTGAAAGCCGTAGTTGCGGCAGTGCAGCGATAGGCAGCCAGGGTGATCGTGAAATCGGGATAATCGTGGGTGACGGTGGCCAGATGCTCGTGCACCTCGACGTCCAGGTCCATCTCCTCCAGCAATTCGCGGTGCAAAGCTTGTTCGGGAGTTTCTCCCTCCTCTACCTTGCCGCCTGGGAATTCCCACAGGTAACTGGTATAGCTATAGCGGGTCACGCCACGCTGCATGCACAGCACCTTGCCGCCGACCTCGATGACGGCAGCCACCACCTTGTAATGCTTGCGGCAGGTCATCGGATCAAGGCTTTGCCTGCATCCTGCCATGCGATGACGCCACCCGACAAGTTCGTCACATGATAGCCTTGTTCGCACAACTGCATGGCGGCACGGGCGCTGCGGCGACCGCTGCGGCAATAAACGGCCACAGGGCGCTGCTTGTCGAGCACGGCCATCGCCTTTTGGACAAAGTCGCTGTCATTGGCATCAACCAGTGTGGCTCCGGCAATGTGTCCCTCGTCAAATTCCTCCTGGGTGCGCACATCGAGCAGTTGCACATTGGGGTCGGAAATCAGCGTCTGGAACTCGTCGGCATTGACGTTGGAAAATGCGGTGAGAAGCTGAGCATTGCTCGCCCCCTTTGAGAAAAATCGGGCACAAGAGACAGCGATAAGGCATACTATCGCCAGCAGCATCAGCGTTTTAACGTTTATCATCAGGAATACCATATTGAATCTGTAAACATATTAAAATCGCGGCAAAGATACTACATTTTTTGTAATAACAAACCAGATGACACAATGACACATTTATTGAAAAAAGTAATGGAGGCAAAACGTAATTAAAGAAAAACAATTACCTTTGCACCACCAAAAACGGTTTTTGGGGCTTGTTTGGACATTAATTACCTCAAGGCCGATTCAGATAGTAAACATTATAAATTTTATGGAATTTGTGAAAAAACTGATTCTGTCATTGACGCTCGTGCTCTCAACGGGAACGGCTATGGCCCAATACTACAGTGGTGAGCACACATTTGACGGCGTCAACAGGAACGAGGTCTCGGCATCGGTGACCACTGGAAAGAACATCATTACGGGGCCGTGCATCGGCAACACCCTGCACTACAAGCATTACTTCAACAATAACTGGAGCGTTGACGGAGGTGCCAACCTGCAGTACACCAAGGGCCTCTACGGCTTTAAGGCCAAGGGAGAGTATCACCTGAAGATCAAGTCATTCCACATGTTTGCTTCGGGCGAATACATGTACAACCATTACCACAGCTACAATACCAACGAGAATGTCGGCAACTTGTCGGTCCGTTTTGAGCGCGGCTACTGGGACATCACCTTGGGCACTTCGTTTATTGGCTACAACATGATGGGTGACCACTACACCGAGCCCATCACGCTCACCTTTGGTGCACATGCCACCTTGCGCCCCCGCACATGCCATTGGAATGCCGGCCTGTTGTTCCGCAACTATGACGACTTCTACTACGAGAACTGGAACATCAACTGGGGCTTGGACTTCTATTACAGGTTCAATTCCAAGTGGAAGATGTTCGGCGAGTTCAACATCCGTCCTGCCGGCTCGATGAGCCAGTTGGCAAGCAAATATGAGACAACAGGTAAAGTTGGTTTAATTTATCGATGGAAATAACAATGAAAAAGTCAATATCATATAGCCTCTTGGCAGCTGTCCTGCTGACTGCAAGCGGATTATTCACTTCCTGTGAAAAAGTGAGCCCCACGGGCGTGCTCATCGGCAACACCAGTGTTGACGACCGTGTGAAACAATCACTTGTCAACTTTTCGGCTTTAGAAGTAGCTACTGACAAAGAATTGGCCGACACCATCCAAGAGTATTCTTTCCTGGTGGGCAGTGACAGTCACATCACCGAAGACCCAGGCCGCCTTGAAGAAATGCTCCAAATAGGCATTGATAATGATGACCTCTTCTTTTGCCACTTGGGTGACCTGGCCGACACCAAGGCGGAGTATTACAGTAACACCGAAATGGCGATATGGCGTGCAACAATGGATTGGATGGATAAATACCTTGTTGCGGAAACCAACGGAAGTGGGGAGGCGATTCTAGATACAGCTATGTATATAGACAAACGAACCGGTTGCCTCTATCGTAAAGACAACAATTTCTTCCTTCCGTATATTCTGCCGTTCTACCCTGTTGTGGGCAACCACGACATCACCCACAACGGATGGGCACTGTTTAGCAGAATATTCAAGACCTCGTTCTATGAATTCACGGTCCGTGTAATCTGCGAAAATGATACGGCCTATGACCGATTCATCTTCCTGGATTCGGCCAACGGTACGCTTGGCAGCTATCAGATTGATGAAATCGAGAACGGGTTCTTCCAGCGTGACAAGAAGAAAATCCGCAACACCTTTACGTTCACCCACACCAATATCTTCCGCCCATCGCTCAACGAGTTCGCATCGACCTATTGCCGTGAGGAATTGTATTACATCCTGGACAAACTGGCCGACTGGAATACAACCATCGCGTTCTGGGGACACGTACACGCATGGGACGAGCGCGATTTTGGCGATGTGCACCACATTACCATGCCTTCAATGAATTTTGTGGATCACCCCAACGGTGGAGATAACCTGCTCATCAGGGTAACCGTAAAGAAAGACGGAAAATGCAAGATTGAACCTGTGGGCCTCTACTGCAAGCAACGCTCCAAACAAGAGCTTGAAGACGAAGGATATATTACCACGACCCATTAAAAGATTACAACGACCCTGTGTCATCATTCCCGCCTATTTTAATGTCAGGGCTACGCAAGTAGCCGTATGGACGATCAAAGTTTTAGGCGTATGACACAGGGTCGTTGTATTATGATGCTTTACAAGCCGAAATAAGCGCAATAAAGTATTTGACGGCCTCGTCAAGAGGCATGAAGCGAGATGCGCCTGGCTCTCCCTTAACGTGTTGTCGTATGGCCTCTTCAGGATGAAACTGCACCCCGAGGGCGAAACGTTTGTCGGTGCGCTCGATGGCTTCGATGATATCCACACCATCGGTGGGCGTAACGCCTGTCACCTTGAGATGAGTACCAGACACATCGCCCACGACCTGATGATGCCACGAGGGCACGTCATGGATAGTGTCTGTAGCCGTTATCGCATACAACAGAGAGGTATGATCAGTCACCGTCACATCGTGGGGCGTGTAGTAGCGTTTGCCCTCGGCATCGCGCTGCATGCGGTGAAGGAAATGGTAATTTTCGCCCATTTCATCGAAGAATTCGCCCAAATCCTGAATGAGCGGCGCCCCCGACACGACGGCAAGCATCTGCATGCCGCGGCACAGTCCCAGCACGGGAATGTCGTGATCCAGGCAATAGGCCATCGTGAGATATTCCGACACATCACGTGTTGCATTGGCTGGACTGTCTTCAGCGATGCCGTGCCACGTCTGAGGAACGGCAAACAACGTGGAACTGATGTCACCACCTCCCAAAAAGACTACCGCCTGCACGCCGGCCAACGCCTCGGCGATGTCGGTTCCCTGATAGGTGTAACGCTTGACAATGTCGGCATATTCTTGACGCAAAACGCCCATTTCATCGATGTATTTCGGGCACAATACATTACCCTCGTATTCAAATCCAGCAGGTTTCATCTGGGGCAAAATCACTGCTTCTCCGCCAGCCTGTTCGATGGAGAGAATGACCCGGTCATAGGCGGATTCGTTGGGCTGCCACGCCAAGCCGACGCGCACCCGAGAGCCATCACCTGCCGTTGCAGCCAGTGACACTGCAAATGCCACCAAAACACAAATCCAAAATCTCAAATAAATCTGTCTCATCATAATAAAAGCCTAAAACCTATTCCTCAACATCTCCAATACCTGCTCGACGGGCAGCGCATCCACGTGGTAGCCGCCCTTGCCCGTCATCGGGTCCGCCATGAACAGGGAATTCCACAGGGCCTCGGCTGTCGCCTCGATGGTCGCGGCAAAGATGGACGACATCTCGCCGTTTGCCAGTACTGTCGAAGTGATCGTCTTGGACTGGCTGTCAATCATGTTTTCAGGGGCCACCGACAGGGCGATGACATAGTCACCGCTGCCGTTACTGGCGATGCCGCCAGTCTTGGCCATGCCCATCATGGCGCGCTTGGCTACGCGTTCCAGATTACGGGAATCCAGCGGGGCATCTGTGATGACGACCATCATGCACGAGCCGTCCACATTCTCGCTCCTGCGCACATGGTTGATAAAATCGTGCTGGTGTAGTTTCTGACCCACCTGCACCCCGTCGATCTCAAGGATGCCGCCATAGTTGGTCTGTACAAGCACACCGACGGTGTAGCCGCCCAGCGACTGAGGCAGCACGCGTGACGACGTGCCGATACCGCCCTTGAAACCGAAGCAAATGGTACCCGTTCCGGCCCCCACGCAACCCTGTTCCACGGGGCCGCCATGCGCATTGTTGATGGCATCGACGACCATCTGAGGCGTGACGTGCATACCACGGATGTCATTCAGACGCCCGTCGTTAGTCTCTCCCACCACGGCATTGACCGAGCGAACATCCTCATGGCCAGGCTGCATCAACGTGTAGCGCACAACGCCCTCGATGCCAGCCGCCACGCTAAGCGTGTTGGTGAGCACGACGGGTGTCTCGATGTTGCCCAGTTCGCGCACTTGAGTGACGCCAGCCAGCTTGCCGAAGCCGTTGCCCACATAGATGGCAGCGGGCACCTTGTGACGGAACAGGTCTCCCTGATGCGGCACGATAGCCGTCACACCCGTGCGCACACTGTCGCCCTGGATAAGGGTCACATGGCCCACAGTCACACCAGGCACATCGGTGATGGCATTATACCGCCCCGTCTCAAAAATCCCCGTCGGGAATCCCCACTCACGCAACGTCTTGTGCTGCGCCGCAAGCGACACAGTCCCCAGCACAATACACACAGCTATCAAAACATATCTTCTTGTCATCACCACATAAATATTATTTTCGGCTGCCGGATAATTAATGACGGCCAAGTATTATATCAATAGCAGCACAAAGATACAATTATTTACTGAATAATCCATTCTCCTTAAGCCTTTTCCAGATTAAATGATTGCACCGGGCTCATTGTGAATGTCTGTCATTTATCCTGATGACGGAACATGTTGACGCGAGAGCGTTATATGGTGATAATGGTATATTTTTCAGTAATAAGTGTATAACTCGTTTTAGATACTTGAAATAACTTTGCAGCATACAATTTTGTTAAATTTATAATAGTTGTGGAAATGAAAAAAATATTCCTTTTGTTCGTTTATTTGATATCAATGTGTGCTACGTGTAAGGCTGCGCCTGCCTCCGAAGTCCGCACGCTGGTTGTGTATTACACCTATAGTGGTATAACCGAGACGCTCGCCCAGAACATCGCCACTGAATGTGGCGGCACGCTGCTCCAGGTGGTGGACCACGGCAACTATCCCCGTCCTGAAAGCCAAACGACATACAACTACGCCAACAACGAGCGCAGCCAGATCAATGCCGGCAACTGGCCTGAAATCCAAACGAGTGTCGAGAGCTTTGACGAGTGGGATGCCATTATCGTCTGCACTCCGCTTTGGAACGGTAAGATGGCCAACGCGATGCTCACTTTCATACACAACCATGCCGACAAGCTGTACAACAAGCAGATCGCCCTGGCCGTAACCAGCTGGAGCAGCGGCATCAGTGGAGTGGTTGAAGACGCCCACAATCATCTGCCAAACAGCATCTTTATCGGCAATCCGCTCCACATCAACTATAACCACCGCTCCCAAATGCAGGAGATGGCCACAGAATGGCTCAACACACTCGATTTTGAGCGTCCCGTGGTCAGCAACTTGCGAGTCATCGTCGGTGACAAGGTTTTCCCTGCCACACTTGCCGACAGTTACGCTGCCGAGGAATTTAAGGAGCTATTGCCGCTCACAATCGACATGAATGAACTTAATGGTAACGAGAAATACCAGTATCTGACTTATAGTTTTACTGTCGATGCTTCAGTTCCTGATATGATCCATGCTGGCGACATCATGCTTTATGGCCAGAAATGCCTGGTCCTGTTCTATGACACTTTTGAGACCTCCTACTCTTATACCCCCATTGGCACCATCATTAACCCCACGGGGCTCGCTGAGGCTCTGGGCACCGGTCAAGTGACAGTAACATTTGCACTGGCTACTGATGACACCATCGGTGACGTGAATGGTGACGGCAGTCTCACCATCAGCGATGTCACTACACTCATCGACCTGCTGCTGAGTGGCGATGCCGTCAGCAATGAAGCCGCAGATGTCAATAAAGATGGCAACGTGAGCATCGCCGACGCAACAGACCTGATTGATATGTTATTGAGCGGAAATTAATCCACCCATACAATCCCACAACCCGTATCCATATCCCTTATGCCCGATCAGTGGCATAAGGGATATGCTTCTTTATCGTGGGGCAAGCCGATGAAGCGTAAATAGTAATCGAAAAGTATACCATGCGGATCATGGTGTTTGCGTTATTATCGCAGTTAGAATGAGTGCTGTAAAACGCATGAAAAGTTAAAATGATCAGCATGGACAAGAAATTTTACGTATCTTTGCAGTGCTTACAAACTGGTATACTTTTAAATTATTATTTGGTATACTTTAACGGTATTATTTATACATTCTTATTGACAAGTTTTCATGATGATGAAGAAAACGATTCTTATCAGTTGTCTGCTGTTGTTATGTGCAATGCCACTGCGCGCACAGCGCATCCAAGTAGTGGATGGCGATGGAACGCCAATCCCCTATGTAACAGTTACAACCACCCAAGGCAAATACATTGCAAGTACCGATATTGACGGTTGGCTTGAGAGTGTTGGCGAAAACACCACTATCCACTTGTCGCAAGTGGCCTATAAGCCCCTAACGATCGCCGTGGCTGACATCACAGACGGCCGAATCACTCTTGACGAGGCCGGTTATGACCTGCCCGAGGTCGTGGTAAAGCCCAAGGATCTACTCTATTGCCAGACCTACTTCCGCGATGTCTATATCGATGACGATGGTCCCATCTACTACCGCGCCGGCGTCATTGACAACGCCTATGATATCGCAAAGAAAGAGGTGTCAGCCAAGTCACGCCACCTTTCAAAGGCGCAAAGCGGATTTTGGCGCGCCCTCTACAGCAGCACATCAGGACAGTATGACCAATTCTCAAGATTGCCCGAAAAATCATATTATGATAAAATACGTGGGCTGCAACAGAAGGGCACTATCACCCTGACCGACACCGGCAATGGACGACAGATCATTGCCGACAGCATTTGTCAACTGGGTTACATCTACTGGAACGCAGAGGAGCACACTCGCACGGTGTCTTTTAATTTAAGTACCTACCATAATCACATCGAGAACAAGGAGAAACAGGAAAAAGCCGCTAAAAAGGGTAAAACGTTTGTCCCCGACACCATCAAACAACAGCGCACTTCGACAACTATTTATCAGGTCTATCGCACCGACTCGGTCGGAAACTCACGAACCGACGACTTCGTGATGTCACAGCTCACCGTTACTGGACGGCACAGGCATTCTGACACCGAATACCTCATCCAAGTGCAGTCCTATGCCACCGATTACGCCTACATCGACAAGAAAGAATACAAGCAACAGCGCAAGGACAACGAGGTGGACATGAACATCGACGAACTGCGCCGATTCGAGAAAGTCAACAAGATACCCCCACTGGCTCCGAACATCCAAGAACAGATCAACAAATTCATCGATAAAGACTAAACCCGAAGTATGCCCACTACGCGCAACTAACGTGGCGTAACAATGCACTGAAAAAAGGACGGTTCTTTTGATGTAAAAAGTAACAACTATTCATTGGTGTCCGGAGAAAGATTTTCAACATCGGCATAATTCACTATATCTGAATCGAATAAACATTTCTGCTGTATCATGGGCTTGGCTTTTGCCTCGAAGAGGCAGGTCGGGTCGAAGACTCGACTTTTATCGAAAACGCCATGCACCCGATGGAGCAGCGAGAGTGAAGCTAAACTTGTTTAAGCTTTACCGAGTCGTGAAAGAGGAAGGCGTAGCCAACCTCATCGAAGATGAGCGCAGCTTGGTGGCAGCCATATCAAGTGGAAAGTGCGTCG
>CAMYUW010000077.1 GCA_947302275.1 uncultured Prevotellaceae bacterium | reverse complement strand
TGGGTGGCCCGATCTGGAAGAACAAGGTCTTCTTCTTTGTCAATGGTGAAATGACCAAGCAGCCGACCATCGTTAACCGCTGGCGCGCCAGCGAGAATGGCGTGGCTGATGCTGACCGTTATATCTCACGTACCACCCTGCGCGACCTGGGCCGCGTCAGCGAGCACGTGATGGGCAAGTATGGCTATGACACTGGTTCTTATACCAACTTCCCCGCCGATGAGAACAACTACAAGATTTTGGCCCGTTTGGACTGGAACATCACCAACGACCATCACTTGTCGCTGCGTTATAACTACACTAAGAACCGCTATTGGAGCAATCCCAATGCTACCTCGATGGACGGTGGCACACGTATGCCTAATGCCCGTGTATCCCAGTACTCCTTCTCGTTTGCCAACTCAATGTATGGCATGGACAACCTGGTACACTCATTTGCCGCTAACTTGAACAGCCGTCTTGCCGACAACCTGTCGAACGAGTTCCTGGCAACCTACTCCAAGCTGGATGACGTTCGCGCCAGCAACTCTAGCGAGTTCCCCTTCATCGACATTACGATGACCGATGAGTATGGCAGCAAGGACAACTACATGGCCCTGGGTTATGAGCTGTTTACCTGGAACAACGCCGTTCACAACACCATCTGGAACCTGCGTGACGATGTCACCTGGTACTATGGCAACCACAAGATCATGGGTGGTCTCACCTTTGAGCATCAGATGGCCGACAACCAGTACATGCGTAATGGTACCGGTTACTATCGTTATAACAGCGTTGACGACTTTATCAACGGTGCCGTTCCCGAGGTTGTTTGCTTGACCTACGGTTACGGTAGCGAGACTAAGCCTGCTGCCCGCGTTCAGTTCAACAAGGCTGGTCTGTATGTACAGGACGAGTGGAACTTGAATCGCAACTTCAAGCTGACCTATGGTCTGCGTCTTGACGGTCTGTTCTTTAACAATGGTGACCTGATCACCAACAATGCCATCCTGGCACTTGACTATTATGACAAGAACGGTAATGTTCGCCACATCGACACTGGCAAGTGGCCCAATAGCAACCTGATTATCCAACCGCGCGTTGGTTTCAGCTGGGACGTATTCGGCAACAACAGCCTCAAGCTGCGTGGTGGTTCTGGTCTCTTCTCGGGTCGTCTGCCCCTGGTATTCTTCACCAACATGCCCACCAACGGTGGTCTGGTACAGTATCAGGCACAGCTCAACGCCAACACCAAGATTGGTGGCCTTGACAAGAATGGCAATTATGTTCCCAACCGTGGCTATGAGAACTACACTGGTGCTTACACTACCGATGCCAATGGCAACCGTTACATCGACATGAGCCAGTTTGCTGGTGGTCTGGTAACCGACGCCAATGGCAATGCTTCGATCAACGCCCTGCGTGACAAGCTGATCGCTATGGGTTATCCTGAGAATGTTACTTCCGACATGGGTACCGTTCCCTCTTCGATCTCTGCTGTAGATCCCAAGTTCAAGATGCCGATGGTATGGAAGAGCTCGATCGCTGTTGACTATAACGTTCCTGTATCGTTCCCCTTGAGCGTAACTGTTGAGGGTATCTTTACCAAGAATATCAATGCTGCTAGCATCAGTGACTGGAGTATGCCCGGCGTGGGTGGTTATGCCCGCTTCAACGGTGCTGACAACCGTCCCATCTTCCCCGCTGGTTTCCGCCGCGGTACCAAGGCTTTCGTTCTGGAGAACACAAGCCGTGGTTATGGCTGGATTGCCAACGTGACTCTGAATGCCCGTCCCGTCGAGTGGCTGAGCCTGATGGCTGCTTACACCCACACTGTTAATAAGGAAGTGACTGGTATGCCCGGTAGTGCTGCCGAGAGTGCCTTTACCTATGTTCCCACCATCGAGGGTCCCAACAACATCAAGCTGCACAACTCGCAGTATGTTACTCCTGACCGTTTTGTCTTCTCGGCAACTGGTCACGACAAGAGCGGTAACCACTATGGTCTGATCTATGAGACCTGGCGCGGCGGTTACAAGTACTCCTACATGATGAGCAACGACATGAACGGCGACGGTTACAACTACGACGCCATGTACATCCCCACCGATGCTCAGGTAGAGAATGGTGAGTTCCGATTCATCAACAACGACAGCAAGACCCGCTTCATGGAGTATGTTCACAACAACAAGAGCCTGAAGAACCACCAGGGCGAGTATGCTGAGCCTTATAGCCTGTATAGCCCCTGGGTACACCGTGTTGACCTGAGTTACAAGCACGACTTCTCAGTGAACGTTTGTGGTGCAAAGCACACCCTGCAGTTGAGCCTCGATATCAAGAACTTGATGAACCTGTTCAACTCGAGCTGGGGCGTGAGCAAGTATCTCAATCCTGAGATTGGCAGTGATCCCCGTCTGCTCAAGTATGAGGGCGTTGATGCTGAGGGTTATGCCATCTTCTCGACCAACCCCGCTATCGACAGCGTCGTTAAGACCTTTGTTCCCAACAAGTCTCTCGGTCAGTGCTGGAATGCTTCGATCGGTATTAAGTACATCTTCAACTAATTCAAAGTCAAAGAATACATATTATGAAACTTAAATATTTTCTTTCGTTTTTTGCACTGGTCGCCCTGCTGTCAAGCTGCTCTGATGACGATGCAATAACTCTGCTCGATGAAATTCAGGTTTCTTCCTCCTATGTGAGCATCGATGTTAACGGTGGTTCCAACACGATTACCGTCAAAGCTAAGGAAGCTTGGTCATTTGATGAGGCCGAACTTCCCGCCTGGCTGACCGTTAGCCCCATGAATGGTGGTGCTGGTGAGACCGAGGTGACCTTCACCGCTCCTGCTGCCCCCGACGGCCGCAACACCGTGCTGCACATCGCATGTGCCGACAAGTCACAGACCGTCAATGTGATCCAAGGCTTGGCCGTTGTTCACAACGCCACTTGTGCCGAGGTTATTGAAGGCCCCGAGAGCAAGAACTACCGTGTGACCGGTACTGTTGCTTCAATCGTGAACACGACCTATGGTAACTGGTATCTGCGCGATGAGACCGGTGAAATCTACATCTATGGTACACTCGACGCCAAGGGCAATACCAAGAACTTCCTGAGCTTGGGTCTTGAGGTGGGTGACATCGTTACCGTTGAAGGTCCCAAGACCGTCTATAACGGTACCGTTGAGCTCGTTGACGTAACTGTTGTCAAGATTGAGAAGTCTCTGGTCAAGGTTGAGGGTTATGACCCCGAGGATGCTACTATCCCCGTTGATGGTGGTACGGTAGCCGTTAACCTGAGCTGCAAGACCAACAATGGTGTATCGGTTGAGATTCCCGATGAGGCCAAGAACTGGCTGGGCATTGTATCGGTAAGTGGTGGCGCTGAGCCCGTGGTTACTTTCCGTGCAGCGGCCAACAATGGTGGTGACCGCAGCGCTACGGTAATCTTCAGGACCACCGACGACAATGGTAAGGAATATACCGCCGAGGCTATTATCTATCAGAAGGGTTCGATTGTTGCCGCTACTGTTGCCGAGTTCCTCGAGGCTCCCGTGGGTGACACCCAGTATCGCATTACCGGTGTGATTACCAGCGTGGCCAATGCAACCTACGGAAACGTCTATATCCGTGACTGGTCTGGTGAGACCTATGTATATGGTATTGGTTCCAAGGGCGACTTTGAGGCTGCTGGCCTGAAGGTGGGTGACGTTGTTACCCTCGTGGGCAAGCGTGGTGAGTATAGGGAAACGCCCCAAATGACTGGTGCCGTGCTTGAGGATGTCATTCCCGTGACCCCCCTCAGCATCGATGAGTTCCTTGACAAGGAGGATGCCAACAATGTTTACTACATGCTGACCGGTACTATTACCGAGATTGCCAACCCGACCTACGGTAACCTCTATCTCGAGGATGAGACCAACAGCGTGTACGTATATGGCTGCTATCCCGGTTGGGGTGCTACTGGCGACAACCGCAAGAACCTGCTCGAAACCCTCGGCATCGTTGTGGGTGACCAGATCAGTATTATCGGTGTGAAATCGACCTACAACGGCACACCGCAGCTGGCCAACGGTATCTACTTCTCGCACGAGAAGGCCCAGTAATTGGAAAAGATTATTTTCTGAGTCCAATTACTAAGCACAATTTCATTTCAATCATGAATTAAACCAGGGGGGAGTCACCATAGTGGTGATTCCCTCCTCCTATAGTGGAGCTCACCGCTTCGCGGCGTTCTCCACAATGGGTTAACCACACAACCTAGTCTCCGACTAGGCTTAGCGGCACATCGTGTGCCTGTGATGGGACCGGATAACACGCTGCGTCGCACCTCGGAGAGGTGCGGTCGTTTGCACGTTTCGATTATTATCACTACCTTTGTGGAAAATAACAGACATCATGAGCAAAACCATTTCATTGCATCATATCGTCATCAATACTAAAAACAGGTACATGACCATCAATGCAGAGCATGCCGAGGACATGTATAGGTTTATTACGAGTATTGTGAAGCGGAACGAATGTTATCTTTGCCGTATAGGTGGCATAGAGAATCATATTCACATGCTGATTGATTTGGCTCCAACGGTTTCATTGTCTCATCTGTTGTGGGACATTAAGCGGTCAAGTAGTGACTGGGCCAAGCGAAGTGGACTCTTTCCTGAGTTTGTAGGGTGGGGCAAGGAATATGGCGCTTTTTCAGTTTCCAATTCACATCGTGATGCGGTGATACAGTACATTATAGGTCAACGCGAGCATCACAAACGTGTGGGTTTTGATGATGAATACCAGCGATTGGCCGATCGTAATGGTGTGGAGTGGAATGAGCATATGCTCACATGATGGCTGGGAGACAACCGCACGTCTCGCGACGTGCAACCCCGTGGCGCCTGGTGACCCACAGTGGAGAACGCCGCCAACGGCGGCGTTCTCCACAATGGGTTAATTACATTAACTGGTCTCCGACCAGTTTCCAATTCAAAGAATATGAACTAAACTGATATTAAATACTGAACAAATGATGATTAGAAGGCTTATTTATTTGTTGGTGTTGTTGGCAGTGTTGCCGTTGCAGGTATGGTCTGCTGGACGTGAGAACTATACAGTGATTATTTCGCTGGATGGGTTGCGCTGGGACTATCTGGATGCCTATGACGTGCCCTTTATGAACCAACTGGCAAAAGAGGGTGTCAAGGCGGTCATGCAGCCGTCATTCCCGAGTAAGACCTTCCCCAACCACTACACGCTGGCAACGGGATTGGTGCCTGATCATCATGGCATTATTACCAACACCTTCTGGGATCGTGAGCGTAGAGTCGAGTTCTCGCTGGGTAATAAAGACACGCGTAGCAAGGGCTACTACTATGGCGGAGACCCCGTGTGGCTTACAGCCAAACACCAAGGCGTCAAAACAGCGACTGTTTTCTGGGTAGGCAGCGATGTGGCTATCCAGGGTGAACATCCCACTTACTGGCTTGACTATCAGACCGAGCAGATTGACTATCCTGGTCGTGTGGACGAGATCATCCGTCTGCTCAAGCTCCCCGAGGAGAAGCGCCCCCATCTGGTGATGGCCTATTTTGAGGAACCTGACCGCTCGGGGCACAACTACGGTCCCATGAATCGTGTGACTCGTCGTGCTATGGAGGACATGGATCTGCTGTTGAGCAATTTGTGGGCTCGTATTCAGCTGTTGCCCTTTGCCGACAAGGTGAACCTGATCATTACTGGCGATCATGGTATGACCAGCGTTGACCCCAAGCGCTTTGTGGATATCGATGACGTGCTCCCGAAGCAGTGGTATGAACGTTTCTGCAACGATTATCCCACACTCATTTATGCCAGTGCCCCTCAATATATCGACTCTATCTACAACACGCTGCAGGGGGTTGACCACATACGCGCTTGGAAACGTGGGGAACTGCCTGAATATCTGAATTATGGCACCAACCCCAACATGGGCGATGTTGTGGTCCTCCCCGATGTGGGTTGGCTCTTTGCCGACAAGCCCAGCAAGAAGCAGCGGGGCAGTCATGGCTTTGACCATATGGCGGCCGACATGCAGGTGGGTTTCCGTGCCATTGGCCCTGACTTTAAAGTGGGCTACGTGAAGACTGACCGTTTCCGTAACGTGTGCATCTATCCGTTGCTGTGCTACCTGCTGGGCGTTACTCCATCGCCTAACGATGGTACGCTCGATGAGGTTCGCGACATGCTGCGCTGATGGATTCCTGGCGCAAAAATTGGAGGAGTGACGCGAAAGAAGTATATTTGCGGCATCATTAACCAATCAAATAAGAAGCGCTAGAATGAATCTGGCTATTGTTATCAGGTATTTCAAGAGAATCATCAATGAAGTGACCGCACTGTCCCGGCAGACGGGATATTGCCGCATTTATCATCTGTTTGACTATCTATGCGCATTTGTCCGTCATGGTGCGCACATCGACCAGTACATAGCGGGCCGTTTTTGGAGTTACAGCAATGCGATGCGCAGCAAGTGCCTCACCCATTACCGCCGTTTGGCTCTGGAACGCAAGTATAACGACCCGACTGACGTCCATTATTTCAAGAATAAGCCCGAATTCAATCAATTTTTTGCAGATTTTGTTCATCGTGGATGGCTGTGGCTGAAAGATGCCTCATTTGAGGACTTCAAGGCTTTTGTCGCACGTTATCCTGCGGTGATTGTAAAACCTGCCGGAGGCAAGCAGGGCGATGGCATCAGGATGCTGGAATGTGATGACAAAGATGATGACGGCTTGCGCCTCATGTTTCAGGCTTTGCGTGACGAGGATGTCTTGCTCGAGGAACTGATTGTCCAGCATCCGGATATGGTCTTCGGCAACAGGTCGGTTAATACCGTCAGGGTGCTCACCGCCTGTCGACCCGATGGCACTGCTCGGGTGATGAAGGCGTTCCTCAGGGCTGGGGTAGGAGATACACTGGTCGATAACACTGCCACAGGAGGATATTATTATGAAGTTGATCCCGAGTTGGGCATTGTGTCGTCCGGCGGCACGTCCAAAGTTGGTG
Organism: uncultured Prevotellaceae bacterium; assembly: GCA_947302275.1. Taxonomy (GTDB): domain Bacteria; phylum Bacteroidota; class Bacteroidia; order Bacteroidales; family Muribaculaceae; genus Sodaliphilus. Next base: position 3,590 of record CAMYUW010000077.1, on the reverse strand, counting down.
ATCTTGTCTATGTTCATCCAGGGACAGATATCGTGATGTTGGGATTCAAGGTGCCACGCTGGAACGAGGTGATGTCAACCTGTGTAGAAGCAGCACAACGCTTGCCCCATATCGCCCTGGTGGGATGGGATGTCGCCATCTCTAGGGATCATGTCCAACTCATTGAGGGGAACAATAGTGCCGACTATATCGGGTATGAGTTTGTCGGATCCAATGGTTACTATGAAAAAATTAAGGCGTTCATGGAAGGATAATTTTTTTCATGAGCAAGGAATTCCGAGAATTCTATGTACCTTTGCAGTTTAAAACAAAAACAAACTTTCAAATCATAACAATCATACAATAATGGCAAAACAGGAAGACGTTTTCAAGAAAATCGTGTCACACGCCAAGGAATATGGCTTTGTGTTCCCTTCAAGTGAAATCTATGACGGCCTGGGCGCGGTTTATGACTATGCGCAGAACGGCGTTGAGCTGAAAAACAATATCAAGCGTTACTGGTGGGAGGCGATGACCCTGCTGCACGAGAACATCGTGGGCATCGACAGCGCCATCTTCATGCATCCCACCATCTGGAAGGCATCAGGCCACGTGGACGCATTCAATGACCCCTTGATTGACAACCGTGACAGCAAGAAGCGTTATCGCGCCGATGTGCTCATCGAGGACGAGATCGCCAAGATCGAGGAGAAGATGAATAAGGAGTGTGAGAAGGCAGCCAAGCGCTTTGGCGACAAGTTTGATGAGGCGATGTTCCGTCAGACCAATCAACGTGTACTCGATAATCAGAAGAAGCGTGACGAGTTGCATGCCCGCTATGAGAAGGCGATGAACGACAATGATCTGGCCGAGTTGAAGCAGATAATTGTGGATTATGAGATCGTGGATCCCGTGAGCGGCACCAAGAATTGGACCGACGTGCGCCAGTTCAACCTCATGTTCAAGACCCAGATGGGCAGCAGTGCCGACTCGACGATGGACGTGTATCTGCGTCCTGAGACCGCACAGGGCATCTTTGTGAACTTCCTGAATGTGCAGAAGACCGGTCGCATGCGTATCCCCTTCGGTATCGCTCAAATCGGTAAGGCCTTCCGCAACGAGATTGTGGCCCGTCAGTTCATCTTCCGCATGCGTGAGTTTGAGCAGATGGAGATGCAATTCTTTGTACGTCCGGGTGAGGAACTGAAGTGGTTCGATTTCTGGCGTGAGACCCGCCTGCGCTGGCACAAGGCACTTGGCCTGGGTGACGAGAAGTACCGCTTCCATGACCACGAGAAACTGGCTCACTATGCCAACGCCGCTACCGACATCGAGTTCAAGATGCCGTTCGGCTTCAAGGAGGTTGAGGGTATCCACAGCCGCACCGACTTCGACTTGAGCCAGCATGCCAAGTTCTCAGGCAAGAAGATTCAATACTTCGATGCCGAGTTGAACGAGAGCTACACCCCCTACGTCATCGAGACCTCAATCGGTGTGGACCGCATGTTCCTCTCGGTGATGTGCTCCAGCTATGAGGAGCAGCAGCTTGAAGGCGGCGACACCCGCGTGGTGCTCCACCTGCCCAAGGCTTTGGCTCCGATTAAGTGCGCCATCCTGCCGCTTGTCCGCAAGGACGGTATGCCCGAGAAGGCTCATGAGATCATGAATATGCTGAAGTTTGATTTCGCCTGTCACTACGAGGACAAGGATACCGTGGGCAAGCGCTACCGTCGCCAGGATGCTATCGGAACCCCCTATTGCATCACTGTTGACGGTCAGACCCTTGAGGATAACACAGTTACCCTGCGTGACCGTGACACCATGCAACAGGAGCGTGTCGCTATTGCCGACCTGCCCGCTATCCTCACCAAGGAATGCAGCCTGAACAACGTTCTGCGCAAACTGATGTAATTTTCTTTAAGGCTTTAGGTGTAGGAGATTAGGCATTAGTCGCTAATCCCTAAAACCTAGAGCCTAAAACCTAACGCCTATAATAATGAAGAAGTTTTTCTATACTGTCATTATGGCCATCGTCGCGATCACGATGCTTGATTCCTGCTTGGGTAAGAGTGTTGAGGACGAGTATAAGAATTGGCGTGAATCCAACGATGAGTGGTACCAACGTCAGAAAGAGTCGGGCCAATACACTGTGCTTACCGCTCCTTGGGATCAATCAGCGACAACGCTTATCCGTTGGCACAACGACACGATGCAGACAAAGGACAACTTGAAGCCGTTCATTACATCGACCATTGATGTGAAGTATAAGTTGAGTTTGTATAATGGCACAGCGGTGGATTCATCGTATAACAATAGTTCGCCTGCCGACAGTGTTTTCCGCACGAAACTGAACGGAACCGTCGAGGGATGGATGATTGCGCTGACCCGCATGCACGTGGGCGATAGCTGCACTGTTATTGTTCCCTACCAGCAGGGTTATGGCTCATCCAAAATGTCGGACTTGCTTGTGCCTTATTCCACTCTCGTTTTCGGCGTCAAGCTAATCGATATTTACAAGTACAAAGCTAACTGATGATTAGTTGGCAATAATAAGAAAAGCGGGCGATTTAGCCCGCTTTTCTTATTGTGATTTGTCGAGGCAATGCGGGCATTGGCCCGTATGCCTACAATCTACTACCTTAGCGACAACTGGTAGTTGTAGTACTTCTCGTTGCCGGTGATGTCCTCAATAACCTTGATAAACGGTGGAAATTCCACCTCATCGCCTTCCTTGATGCCCTCAAGCTCCAGAATCTGCATACCCAATTTGGGCTCGATGTAGGTATCCAACTCGAAGTAGCGGTTTTTCCACACAAAGCACTTGCGCATCTTGCTGATGGGCTTGCGGTTGGGGTCTGCCAACTGTAACAGGTCCACATATTGCTGGGCGGTGATGCGACGCTCGGTTTCGATCTGCTTGTCGCTGCTCACGGTCTTCTTGATGGTCTGGAAATAGACGTAGCTACCTTGCCAACCGCGTTTACGCACGCGCATCTCGGTGCCTGGCTCGCTCAGCAGGTAGGTCTGGGTAATTTCGCTCTCGGTAAATTCGGGTATGTCGCCCGTGACCTCGACAATGTATTTGTGCTCCTGCACGATGGGGCAGGGAACGCCCAGCACGGTCGAAATTTCGTTGAGCACCTGGCGCAGCTTGTCGTCAAAGTCCATGTGGTTGCCGATGACGCGCAGGTGGGGGTGGCCAGTCCAAGCGCTCAGCACCTTGCGGTCGAGTTCGCGTGCCATCTCCACGTCCTCGCTGCGGAACTTGTTGTTCTCGTTGGTGTAGAACTGTTCGGCACCAGCGGCAGCGGTTACCATGTGCAGAATGGCCTCGTAGCGGGCATCGCGCAGTTTTACGGTGTTGGTGCCCATCTCCTCGGTCAGTGCCTCCCAAATCTCGGGCGAAACATATGCGCTGATGTCCATCGTACCACGGTCGCACACGATGAGCACGGGCTTGCTGCACTGGGCGGCCATCTTGGCGAAATGATCCTCCAGTGCAAGCTGGATATTAAGCGTCGATTTCTCGGCCTCAAAGAACAGAGCCTTGTTTTGAGTCAGGTAGTTGATGCCGGCGCTGCTGAACATCGTGGGCACCTCGGGGATGGCGA
>CAMYUW010000076.1 GCA_947302275.1 uncultured Prevotellaceae bacterium | reverse complement strand
CGCAGTAGCGAGCCCTTGCGGTCATATATGCCCATGATGCGGGCCGGTGTCTCACTGGCCATCCTCACGGCATCCTGCAACGGAACGCCAACAACCCTCACCATCGTCTTGATCAGGCGGTCCATGGTTGCTATACTGCCTGCCAGGGCACTGCGGTCAGATAGCTTACACACGCCGTCCTCGATGATGACGCGGGGGTCAAATGCATGTTCGCTCTCGCTATCGGTCACAGCGAGGGCATCGGTGCATAAGGCGGTATGCTCCACGCCCTTGATGTGGTAAACGAGATTGAGCAGTGTTGCGGGTACATGGATGCCGTCGGCGATGACTTCAACAGCCATGTCCTCAAGTAGATAAACACTCTCGACAGTGCCGGCATGCTTGAACTCGCGCACGTTGTGGAAGCCGGGCATGCCGTTATAGAAGTGGGTCGCCAGAGTATATCCTGCGTCCCAGGCTGCCTTGACATGGGGGTACTCGGCAGCGGTATGGCCGATGGCTGCGACGATGCCTTTGCCGGTGATGTACTTGCCCATTTCGACAGCACCAGGTAACTCGGGGGCGGTGTCCCATCGTCTCATGCAGTCAAAGTCTTCGACGATGTGGTGATACTCGTCCACATCTGGAATCCTGATGACCTCGGGCATCTGTGCTCCCGCCCTGCTAGGGTTGAAGTATGGCCCCTCCATATGCATGCCCATGATGGTGGATTTGGGCTCTTTCATCAGCTCATCGCAGGTCGCGCAAGCCTGTTCCATCATATCGATGGGTGAGGACGACAAGGTGGCGTAAATGGCTGTGGTGCCGTGCTTCAGGTGGGTGAGGGCGGCAGTTTCAAAAGCGTCGCGGCTGCATTCCTGGAAATCGCGACCTCCACCGCCATGGCAGTGCAGGTCGATGCCGCCAGGAACGACGTGCATCCCGTGGGCATCGATGTGGTGATCCATACCCTCCAGTTGACGACTGCTCTTGCTGACTTCCTTAATACGGCAGTCTTCGATAATCACCGATCCGCCGTTAATCCATCCTTCGGGAGTCAACACGTGGCCATTATAAATCTGAGTCAACATTCTCAATCCTTGTACTTGTTGTCCTACTTGAATTGCAAATATACGGTGTTTTTTATTAGGTTGTACAAGTTAGATACATTTTTTTTGATTTCTTGACGGAAATTTAGAAAAAATTGTATTGACAGGCCATTCTTGTAAGGTCTTTTTTGTCTTGATTTTTGGGGTGTTTGTCAACATGATTTGTCTATTGGTCACAAAGTGGGTATTGGGGTCTTTGCGGTTTGGTTTTTTATGGTTTACTTTGTGTGTTGATAACTGGTTCATACTAGTTATTAGCATAGATAAGTTACACTAAAATTCAAAACACATTAACAACTATGAAGAAGATTGTTTTAGTATTGATGATTGCCCTGATGGGCACAGTAGTGACAAATGCACAGCCCCCTAAGCGGCATGGAATGGATCGAGGACACGGTGTCGAACAACGGGTGGAGAAACTGGAAAAAGCGCTGTCGCTGACAGCAGAGCAAAAAGCCGAAATCACCAAGATTTATACTCAGGAGATGGAAGCTATGGGAAAGAACAAGCCTGCTGCACGGCTGGAAAACGGTCAGGAGCCCGATCGGGCAGCAATGGAAGCGATGCGCGGACGCATGCAGGCACAGCGCGATGCCACCGATGCCAAGATAGAGGCGTTGCTGACCCCCGAACAAGCCGCCAAGTATGCTGAGATGAAAGCCCAGCGGGGAAAAAGAGACCACGGCCCGAAGCACAAAGGTGCTAGGGGCGAATCCCGCAAGGGGCCACGTCAAGGTTGCGACTGCGACTGCTCTTGCAAGAGCAATCAATAATGAAGGAGAATTAATCGTGTGTGTGTTTTGAAGAAGGAGAGAGTTCCTGATAGAAGGAAGTGCTCTCCCTTTTTTTATATGTGTGATTAGCTCATTGAGAGGGTATATCAGTAGCCGTGCTTGCGCCTGAAAAAAGATTAGAAGATGTTAAAAAGGGGTCGATTTTCTATAAAAATGACCTGCTAGGGCAGCAAAAATAGTGCTAAAATGAAAAAAAAATCCTATCTTTGCAATATAAAATAAGAAGATAACAAGATGGATGTAAAAAAAGTCTTATTTATATCGCAGGAAATCGCGCCATACGTGCCTGAACGTCGCCTGTCTCAGATAGGCAGAATCCTGCCTCAGGGTATCAAGGAGCAAGGCATCGAGGAGCGTACTTTCATGCCCAAATATGGTATGATAGCCGAGCGTAGTAACCAGTTGCATGAGATGATCAGGCTCTCAGGCATGAATGTCATCATCGACGATACCGATCACCCGCTCATCATCAAGGTTGCTACCCTGCAACAGGCTCATTTCCAGGTATATTTCATTTACAATGAAGACTATTTTGCCAGTAACCGCATCGACGAGTTGGAGATGAATTGCTCTCCGGAGGACAATGACGAGCGCAGCATGTTCTTTGTTCGCGCTGTCATAGAGTCGATACGCAAGATGCGCTGGGTGCCTGACATCATCCAGTGTACCGGCTGGATTTCGGCACTGGCCCCGGTTTACATCCGCACGCTTTATGGTGACGACCCGTCATTCCGTGATGCTAAGATAGTGACAACGCTGTTCCATGAGGAATTCAATACCCCGCTCAATTCCCGGTTAGCCGAGAAGATGCACATGGATGGCGTGCCCAAGTCGGCGCTTAAACCCATCAATGGCAAGGAGTTGACGTATGATGACCTGATGGCCTACTCGCTCAAGTACACTGATGCGGTCATTGAGTGTGAAGAGGGTATCAGTGAAGCCGTGCTTGCTGCTTCGGCCGACCTGCCCAAGCTCACTTTTATCGATGACGATGATGTCAACAAGGTAAAAGAGTTCTACACCTCACTGTGATGGCCGTTGGATGTGGTTGGGACTTTTTTCGGTATTCTTAAATCGTTTATTATCATTTCAAGAATATGAAACAATTCTTTAATGTGGTACTGGCAGTGGCTGTGCTGCTTGGCCTGTACGCATGTACTGACGAAACCATCGGAGTGTCGATTACCGACAGCGTTTCGTCGATTATCGAGGATTCTTCATTTGTCATCACGGGGCACTCGGTGCTTAACGACCGTGTGCAGATGCGTACCAGCACCAAGATGCTGGGCGTATTGCAGGCTGAAGGTTTCGGCCAGCTGGCTGCCGAGGCCGTGACCTCGTGGATGCCCGCCATGAACATTGATACTGCTGGTGTGAAAGCTGACTGGATAGACTCGTGCCGCTTAAAGCTGCGCATTCCCAACCGTAAAGGTTTTACAGGTGATTCACTGGCACCCATGCGGTTGAATGTCTATCGCTTGAACAAGACTCTTCCCAGTCCCATCTATAGCGATTTTGACCCGACAGAGTATTACAGCACCGACGACCTGCTGGCATCGGAGCCCTATTCCCCCGCTTCAGGCTGGATTGAGATTTCCACATCCTATGTGACGGGAACTGCCCAGTATGACACAGTTCGCGTTATATCGGTGCCCATGCCTGTGGAACTGGGACGCGAATTGTTCACAGCATTCAAGGAAGACCCGTCGCTGTTTACCAGTCCCAAGCGTTTTGCTGACTTTTTCCCCGGTATCTATGTGACCAACAGTTACGGCAGCGGCCACGTGTTGAACATCCAGGCCACTGAGCTTGATGTCTATTACCGCCAGCATGTTCAACTGACCGAAACCACCGATACCATCTATCCCGCAAAGTGCCAGACCTATCTGGCATCTACTCCCGAGGTGGTCTCCGACAACATCATCCGCTTTGACATCGATGACGCGATCACCTCGATGGTCAACCAGGGCCAGGCATTGATTCTCGCCCCTGCCGGCTATGAGGTGCAGGTGCGTTTTCCCGTTCAGGACATCATCGACAAGTACCAGGGAAATGTGGGAAGCAATCAGTCTGTCATTAACGGGTTGTCGCTGGAAATTCCCGTCAGTGTGCCGGAGACCGAGTACGATATCCAGCCGCCCAAGTATCTGCTGATGGTCAAGACCTCGAAGAAGGATACTTTTATCAATGGCGATAGCCTTGTCAACAACAAGGATTCCTTCTATGCTATCTATAATGCCACGAGCAAGACGTATTCTTTCACGGGCTTGCGCAACTATGTGCTGAATATCATCAATAATCAAGGCGGTGTCGCCACCGAGGATGACTTCAATTTCACCATCACCCCAGTTGATGTGACTAACTATACTTACTCGTCGTCCTATTCTTATTATTATGGAAGCGGTTCGACAAGTACGGTAACCAAGATTTCACCCATGGTATCACAGCCCGCAATTGCCCGTTTATTGCTGGACAAGGCTAAAATCATGATTACATTCAGCAAGCAAATTGTCGATTAGGAACCTGATAAAAAATCCTCAATTCATCAGCAAATATTTTTAAATCGGGTTCTAATTCTTGTGAGATTAGAAAAATAGTGCTACCTTTGCACCCGCATTGCAAAACATCGCAGTGTACCAAGCCGCAATAGCTCAGTCGGTAGAGCATTTCATTCGTAACGAAAAGGTCGCGGGTTCGAGTCCCGCTCGCGGCTCCAGCCAGGACGGGAAAACGATAGAGTTTTCCCGTTTTTGTAATATATAGATGAGATGGAAATCAGTGTAAAGGATTATATGGAGCGCCAGCCAGGCTCCCCCAGGGTGGCCGAGACTGACCAGTTCTACTTGTGGATTGCCCTGCGATTGGCTAAGTTGTGGGACGAGTCGCCATGGCTGCGAGACTTGGATGACGATGTCCGCCGTGATGTGGTGCTAGCAGTGACGGGATATTATCAGGATGTGGTTGCCGATGGCGGCGTGTGGCGTTCGTTCTCACGGCTGCACCATGAGCGTCATGGCAGCCCATTGCCCCATTATGGCCGTGTTGAGGATTATGTGGACTATGAGTTGAACATGAACGATGTGCGTTACGTCATGTGGTGGACTATAGCCGGTGAGCGGGGTAAAGAGGCTCTCGACCCACATGACAAAGAGTTGGAGGCCTTGGCCACAGCATTTTTCATGTTGCTTGACGGAGAATATGAGGAGGCGCCCGTGCCCAGGCAGTTCTGCATTGCGAGCGAGGTGGATCTGGATAATCCCGCCGATGCCCAGCGCATCTATGATTATGCCTATTGGCTCTATTGGCGCAGTTTCCTGCTACGCCCGTCATCACAGGCCATCATGGACCGTGCCATGCCCGAGGCTCATGCCATTATCGAACGGGCAGGAGAGAGCGACTCACGCCCCCTGCTGCTGGAACTCAATGAGCGCTTGATGTATGCCGAGCCAGCGGGTCCCATCCCCTTGACTACCGCCCAGTGGCTCAGGCTCATCATCGATGATGAGTTGCCGGAATGAAGCGAACCTTCGTGACAAAACAAAGCAGACGTGTCAACCACAGCGATTGACACGTCTGTCTTTTTTTGTTGCAAGGCTGTTAGGCCAGTCCGCGGCCGTGGCAGTTCTTGTACTTCTTGCCGCTACCGCAGGGGCAAGGATCGTTGCGTCCGATCTTGGGACCCTCGTTGCGGATGGGGCCTACGGGACCCTGGGGCCTTGGGCCGACGGGTGCACCTTGGGGACGGGTGGGATCGGGTTCGCCACCACGGTTCTCGCTGTAGCGCTGCTGGCGAGGCTGGGGCTCACGCTCCTGAACGTTCTGTTGGGGCGGCGCCTCGGGAATCTGGCCACGCATGAGCACGGCGATGGATTTGCCGTTCATGATGCCGACCATCTGCTTGAACATGTTGAATGCCTCGGTCTTGTAGATCACGAGCGGGTCTTTCTGCTCGTAGCTGGCGTTCTGCACACTCTGGCGCAACTGGTCCATTTCACGCAGGTGCTCTTTCCAGTTCTCGTCGATGGTGAGCAGCATCACGGCCTTCTGCCAAGCCTTGGTAAGCGACTTGCAGTGGGTCTCGGCAGCCTCCTTGATGTCAATGACGATACCGAATGTGCGCTTGCCGTCGGTGATGGGAACACGGATGAGGCCCTGAGGCTCCATGCCGTTAGCCTGCTGGTCGGCGACAATCTGTTGGATAATGGGATCGGCCACTTCGCTTAGGCGATCCATCTTGCGGTTAAACGCCTTGAGAACAGCATCGTACAGGATTTCCTGCTTCTTGCTGTCGTCCATGCGGCGATATTCTTCCTCCTCAAATGGAGTCTCGATGGCATAAGTCTTGAGAACCTGCATCTTGAAGTCCTCAAAGTCGTCGGGACCATGCTTCTCGACAGCATCCTCCACGCTGTCATAGAGGGTGTTAATCAAGTCCAGACCGATGCGTTCACCGATGAGGGCGTGGTGGCGGCGGGTGTAGATCACCTTACGCTGGGCGTTCATCACGTCATCATACTCAAGCAGGTGTTTACGGATACCGAAGTTGTTCTCCTCGACGCGCTTCTGAGCATTCTCGATGCTCTTGGTCACCATGTTGCTCTCGATGGCTTCACCGTCTTTGAGTCCCAGTCGGTCGAGCGTCTTGACAACACTCTCGCTGGCGAACAGACGCATCAGCTTATCCTCGAACGACACAAAGAATACCGAAGAACCCGGGTCTCCCTGACGACCGGCACGACCACGCAACTGGCGGTCCACACGACGTGACTCATGGCGCTCGGTACCAATGATTGCAAGACCGCCGGCCTCTTTAACAGCGGGCGACAGCTTGATATCGGTACCACGACCTGCCATGTTGGTTGCGATGGTCACGACACCCTTGCCGTCGATTGATTGACCGGCCTGTGCAACGATGTCAGCCTCCTTCTGGTGCAACTTGGCGTTGAGCACATTGTGAGGGATGTGGCGCAGGTTGAGCATGCGGCTCAGCATCTCACTGATTTCAACGCTTGTGGTACCTACCAGAGTGGGTCGTCCCGAGTTGCGCATGGCTTCGATCTCGGCAATGACGGCGTTGAATTTCTCCTTCTGCGTCTTGTAAACGCGGTCGGCCATATCGTTACGGATAACGGGCTTGTTGGTGGGGATGGTCACAACATCCAGTTTGTAGATGTCCCAGAACTCACCAGCCTCGGTCTCGGCAGTACCAGTCATACCAGACAACTTGTGGTACATGCGGAAGTAGTTCTGCAGCGTGATGGTAGCAAACGTCTGAGTAGCGGCCTCAACGTTTACACCTTCCTTGGCCTCGATAGCCTGGTGCAGACCATCGCTGTAACGACGACCTTCCATCACACGGCCCGTCTGCTCATCCACAATCTTCACCTTGCCTTCGGCATCGACGATATATTCGTCATCGCGGTTGAACAGAGTGTAGGCCTTCAACAACTGAGTGACAGTGTGCACGCGCTCGGCCTTGACCGAATAGTTGGCGAGCAATTCGTCCTTCTTGTTGGTCTTTTCCTCGTCTGAGATGGGCTCGTTGGTTACAGCCGACAGTTGAGCGGCGATGTCAGGCAGGATGAAGAATTCGGGGTCGTCGGTACCCTTGGTGAGCACGTCGATACCCTTATCCGTCATCTCAACAGTGTTGTTCTTCTCGTCGATGATGAAGAACAGCGGATCGGTGACGGTGGGCATCTCGCGGTTGTTGTCCTGCATGTAGAAGGCCTCGGTCTTGAGCATGGCGTTTTTGACACCTTCCTCGCTCAGGTACTTGATCAGAGGCTTGTACTTGGGCAGACCCTTGAAAGCACGGAAGAGCCTCAGAGTACCTTCCTTGACCGTCTCCTGGTCATCGCTGGCCATCATCTTCTTGGCATCGGCGAGGAGGCCGGTTACCAACTGGCGTTGTGCATTATATACACGCTCCACATTGGGCTTGAAATCGTTGAACATCTGGTCTTCACCCTTGGGCACGGGACCAGAGATGATCAACGGTGTACGGGCATCATCGATCAAGACGCTATCGACCTCATCGACGATGGCATAGTTGTGGGGGCGCTGCACCATGTCCTCGGGGCGCATGGCCATATTGTCGCGCAGGTAGTCAAAACCGAACTCACTGTTAGTACCGAAGGTGATGTCGCAGTTGTAGGCGGCACGGCGCTGGGGAGAGTTGGGCTCGGTCTTGTCGATGCAGGCTACAGTCATGCCATGGAACATGTACAAGGGACCCATCCACTCGCTATCGCGCTTGGCCAGATAGTCGTTGACGGTTACCACGTGTACACCGTTACCGGTTAGACCGTTCAGGAAGACGGGCAGTGTAGCCACCAGGGTCTTACCTTCACCAGTGGCCATCTCGGCGATTTTGCCCTGGTGCAGTACGATACCACCGATGAGCTGCACGTCGTAGTGAACCATGTCCCAGATGATTTCATTACCACCAGCAATCCAGTGGTTCCTCCAGATGGCCTTATCGCCGTCGATGCTCACAAAGTCCTTACCCTGTGCGGCCAGGTCACGGTCGAGCTGGGTGGCAGTCACTGTGATTGTCTCGTTCTCGGCAAATCGGCGTGCGGTCGATTTCACGATGGCGAACACGGTAGGCAGCACTTCATTGAGCTTGTCCTCGAGAATGTCAAGAATTTCCTTTTGGATGTCATCGACTTTTTTCCACAGCGGTTCACGCTCTTCGTAGTCGAGGGTTTCGATTTCAGCTTTGATGCGCTCGATCTCGTCGCGCTTGTCCTGTACCGAGTCATTGAGCTGCTGGCGGATGTCGGCAGTCCGTTTTCTCAGGCTATCGATATCCAGTGCGTCAATTTCGGGATAAATTGCTTTGATTTGGTTGACAATAGGTGTGATCTTCTTCAGGTCACGTGTTGACTTATTGCCAAACATGGATTTCAAAATGTCACTAAGTCCCATTTTTTCTGGTTTGTTGTAGTATATATTTATGTTTTATTGTTTTAATCTAAACGGCAAAGATACACTTTTTTAGCCGATTAAAGCCTATGATACAGGCATAAATCACCATTTGAATACAAAAATGGTTGTTTTAGGCTTTAGGTGTTAGGTTTTTGGTTTTAGAAGGTCAACTTATGACTTTCAACTCCTAATTCCTAACGGGTCGGGTGGAGGTGGGGCCGCGTGTGGGTTGACTGAGCAGAAAGACGTTGGTGAGCGAGCGCATCACCAGTGATGTCATCAGCGGGAAAAAGGCGATATTGCCCACCTGCGGCTGCCAGGGCCATGCCAGCATCAGCAGGGCCACAACCAGGGCATTCAAGGCATGAAGCCAGCGGGCGGCATTACGGGTCTTCTTGAACCAGGGCAACACGGTCAGTAACAGCAGCAGGGGATTGATCCACAAGATGTTGATGTTTGGCGATGTGGCCTCGTGGGTAGAGAAGAATATAAGGAAAAACAGGATGCAGCCAGCCAACCCACCTGCAGAGAACATGATGGTGTCGAACCAACGCGAAACGTCATGGCGTCGCCAGTCGCGACCGCTCACGAGCAGGGTCAGCGCCAGCACGAGCAGGGCCATTGCCATAGGGGAGATGTACCAAGGCGTGGGCGGCTTCACGTTGCCGTCGGTGCTCTTGTCGATGGGGACGGTGGTGGCTTTTACCAGTGGCATGGTCACGCTGTCGGTGGTAATGGTAGATCCAGCCACAGCATCCATTAGTATCATGGGGATGAACATGGTGGCACGCTGGTCAAGCACGGTGTCGGTGTCCCAACCCAGCACCAAATCGATGCCGAAGCGTTCCCAAGAATAGTTGCGGCAGTAGTGTGCCAAAATGTCACGATAGGTGACAGTTGTGTCGCCCATCGCCGGATATTGCAGACTCTCGCCCGCAGCCATCTCGATAATGTCTCGTGGGCGGGTAGAGCAGTTGTCGCTCAAGAATTTATATCGATAGGTGCGATTTTCTGGCTGGGCGTTATTCCACAGGAAGTCCCTCACCGCTATGGCTCTGTCTTGAGGCAAGTTGAGTTCCTGCTCCACCATGCGGCGTTGTTCCATGCCTAGGGTGGCGTAAGCCCGTGGGACTGGCGCACAGATGTAATCGGTCTCGCCCAGCATGAATCGCCACATGAACGCAGGTGCCTGAAAATCAAATACTCCGTAGTTGAAATAAAGGTCAACAGGGCCTTGCTGGACGCGTATCTCGCTATGTCCCCAGATATTGTGCGGCTCACTGCCAGGGTAGAATGTGACGAGACTCACCTTTACTGAGTCTTCCTCCTGCTCCTGAGGCTCGGCATGCAGCGGCAACTGGGGCGCAGCTTCAAGTGTACCCGTTGCACACAGGGCACACAACATCGTCGTCAGGCAATATTTCCGCAACAATCCTTGCATTTATACATTAATATATATTGGCAAGAATAATGCCAACTCACAAAAGACTAACGTGAAACCACCACCTGATAGTATAACCCTATCAGAAAACGTCTGTTCCCATCCAATATTTTTATGTAAATAATTGAATGCCTCTAACAATGTTGGCAGTAATGGTTCGCAATAAGTATTTTGGCATTAGGCTAAAAACAAATTCTTAATCATTGGTGTCCGGGGAAAGATTTTCAACATCGGCATAATTCACTATATATGAATCGAATAAACGTTTCTGCTGTATCATGGGCTTGGCTTTTGCCTCGAAGAGGCAGGTCGGGTCGAAGACTCGACTTTTATCGAAAACACCATGCAAGCTCAT
>CAMYUW010000075.1 GCA_947302275.1 uncultured Prevotellaceae bacterium | reverse complement strand
ACCTGGTTGACGCCAACGGCGACAAGATTGTCGGCTTCGGTACCAACTGGCAGGACCTGCTCTTCAACAAGAATGCTCCCATCATGCAGCATGACGTGAGCGTGAGCGGTGCCTCCGAGAAGGTGAACTACTACCTCTCGCTGGGTTACTTTGATCAGGACGGTATCGTCGGCGGCAACTACGGACAATCCAACTATGACCGTTTGACCATCCGCTCTAACAACCAGTTCAATATCCTGGATGCATCCAAGGAGCGCAGCTTCCTCAATAAGATTGACCTGGGCGCGAATCTTTCTTATATGCGCGTGCACAGCACAAGCATCGATGCCAACTCCACTTGGGGTTCTCCCCTGGGTTCGGCCCTCTACCTCGCTCCCACCCTGCCTGTCACCTTAAGGGGCACCATTGCCAATGAGATGATGGACCGCTATAGCGCTTTCGATCTCTATAAGGATGAGAACGGCCATCCCTACACGATTCCCGGATTTATCGGCAGCTATCAGGAGCAGAACAACCCCATCGCCATGATGCATGGCAATCCCAACAAGAACTGGAGCCACAAGTTCATGCCCAAGTTCTCGTTTGATGTTCAACTGTACGACGCACTGAAGTACCACTTCACCTACAGCGCCGAGCTCTCATTCTGGGGCTACAACGGTGCTACCCTGCAGCAGTACTACCTCTCGGGTAACAACAATGCCGACCACACCTCGGCATCGGCCTTCAAGGGCAACAACTGCACTTGGCAGATTGAGAACACGTTGACCTACGACAAGACCTTCGGCAAGCACACCATCGGTGTCGTACTCGGCCAGAGTGCCTTGAAGTTCAAGGGTGACGAGCTGGGCGGTTCACACTGGTATCTCGTGAATCCCGACAAGCCCAGCATCAACTACACCACCGGCGGTGATCTGGAGATCTCGACCGATGCTGATGGCAAGATGACTGGTGCCACGAGCCTCGTGGGTGTTTGGGGTGGTCCCTACACCGAGCACAGGCTGTCATCCATGTTCGCCCGTCTGAGCTACAACTACGATGAGCGCTACATGATCCAGGCTACCGTCCGCCGCGACGGTTCAAGCCGCTTCGGTTCCAATCACAAGTATGGTGTATTCCCCTCCTTCTCGGTGGGCTGGAATATCATGAACGAGGCGTTCATGGAGAATACCCGCGACTGGATGAATAACCTGAAATTACGCTTCAGCTGGGGTAAGAACGGTAACGACAACATCGGCGACTTTGCTTACACCACGCTGACGACAATCGGTAATACCAGTAACTACTACTTCGGACAGACCGCTGCCATGGTTTACGGCTCCAAGGCCAACCGCCTAGCTAACGAAGACCTGAAGTGGGAGGAGAGCGAACAGACCGACTTGGGTATCGACCTCGGTTTCTGGAACAACAAGCTGACCTTCAGCGTTGATTACTATATCAAGAAGACCAACGGCATGATTATCGAGATGCCCATTCCCAGCTACGTGGGTGAGGCTCGTCCTCTGGCCAACGTCGGTGATATGGAGAACAGCGGTGTCGAGTTTGAGCTGGGTTACCGCTGGAACATCGCCGATGCTCACTTTGCCATCAAGGGTAACGCTTCTTACCTGAAGAACAAGCTGAAGAACCTGGGTAATGACACCGGCTTCCTGAACTACGGCATCAGCCAGTTCAGCGACGGTGGCACACGCGCCGAGAACGGCCAGCCCTTCCCCTTCTTCTATGGCTACAAGACTGACGGCATCATCCAGACCATGGCCGAGGCTGAGGCCTATAACGCCAAGTACGGCACGAACTGCAATCCCGGTGACTTCCGCTTCCTGGACACTAACGCCGACAACGTGATCAACAGTGACGACCGTACCAACATCGGTAACGGTGTGCCCGACTGGACCTACGGTCTGACCTTCGACTTTGACTGGAAAGGCTTCGACCTGGGCGTATTCTTCCAGGGCGTACATGGTGCCGACATCTTTGATGCCACCTACCGCCAGGATATCGCCTCGGGTAACTATCCCACCTGGGTTCTCCAGCGTTGGACCGGTGAAGGCACCAGCGACAAGGTTCCCACCCTGGGTGACTCCAAGAACTGGGTTTGCAGCGACATGTACATCCAGGACGGCAGCTACCTGCGTCTGAAGAACATCACCCTCGGTTACACCTTGCACCCGCGTCTGACCAACAAGATCGGTATCAGCCGCCTGCGCATCTTCGGTCGTGCCGAGAACCTTTTCACCTGGACCAAGTACTGGGGCTTCGATCCCGAGATCGGTTCCGGTGCCACCAGCCTCGGTGTTGACTATGGTGTTTATCCGCAAGCCCGCACCTATACTGTCGGATTTAACATTTCACTCTAACACTCCAAAAAGAATTATCAATTATGAACAAGCATATATCTATCATAGCAGGTTTCTGCGCAGTGGTTTTCGCACTGACTTCCTGCAGCGACGATTTTCTTGAGGTGAAGAACCCGACGGGTGAGCCCCTCGAAGAATATTACACCGACGAGGAGACCCTTAACGAGGCACTTACTGCTGCCTACGCTCCTCTGCACTGGCCCGACTGGGACGGCACAGCCTACAACGACCTTACCGTTGACGGTGAAATCATGGGCGACGACTTCTGGGTAGGCGGTGCCGATAACACCGACAACCAGCACTGGCACCGTCTGTTCAACTTCGAAGCCGACGGCAACAACACTCTCGCCACCCTGTGGGGCGACTTCTACAGCGGTATCAAGCGTTGCAACGACGCCATCAAGTATGCTTCGTGGGAAACCGAAGCCAGCGAGAATTTCCGTCGCTCGATGGAGATGCAGGCCCGTTTGCTGCGCGTGTACTATTATAATATCCTTTGGCACTACTATGGCAATGTACCCTTCTATCTGGAGAACCTCACCCAGCCCTACACTGCTCCGCAGATCACGGCCGACGAGATTTACAACAATCTGTTGCCCGAGCTCGAGGAAATCATCGATTCCAAGGTGCTCCCCATGCGCTGGCCGACTGCTGAGAGCGGACGCGTTAGCCAGGCATTTGCCTACATGCTCTATGCCGAGATGGTCATGTACCAGAACGACAATGCCCGCTATGCCAAGGCTCTGGGCTACATGAAGGAGATCATCAACGACCCGAGCTATGCGCTCAATCCCAGTTTCTATGACCTGTGGCAGGAGAGCGGCGAGTGGTGCGCCGAGAGCATCTTCGAGATCAACTACAACGACGACCAGGCCCAGCGTGACTGGGGCACCTCGATGGCTGCCGGTGGTACCGTCTTCCCCACCCTGTGCTCACCTAACGGCTGGGGCGGCGGCGAAGGCTGGGACAGCGGTAATGACGGCTGGGGTTTCCTGCCCATGCGCATGGAAGCCTATAGCATGTATGACGAAGGCGACCTGCGTCGTGACGTCACCTGCTGGGACCTGCGTGGTTATAACTACACCCAGCGTTATCAGGACACCCACATCTGGCACGGCAAGTATCGCCCCCAGAGTGCTAACAACAAGGATTGCCCGACCTCCAAGAACCTGAACTACAATAACAACAAGCGCATCTATCGCTATGCCGAGACCCTGCTCAACGCTGCTGAATTGCTGCTCCAGACCGGTGGCAGCGCAGCCGAGGCTGCAGGCTATGTAAACCAGGTTCGCAATCGTGCAGGACTTGGCAACTTGAACACCGTAACCATCGATGACATCTTCAACGAGCGTCATCTGGAATTCTGCGGCGAGGGCAAGCGCTACTTCGACCTCGTGCGTGCCGAGGGCATTGCAGGCATTACTCAGAAAGCCTCTAACGTACTCGTGCCCGACAACTACGGCTACCGTACCAACTCGTGGACACCCAGCAAGAAGTACATTCCTCTGGCTCAGAGCGAGCTCGATGCTGATCCCACACTGAAGCAGAACAACTATTGATCCTTTAAGATTTAGATATTATGATTACAAAGAAATATAATAAGGTGAAAGCAGGAGTGCTCTCTTTCCTCTTGCCCCTTACCGCTATGCTCTTTACCGCCTGCTCTCCCGATGACTTTGAAGGTGCAGACATCAATGGCATCCCCACGGTCAGTGGTGTAGATTACCAGATCACAGTCGATCAGGAGACCAACCAGATGATTGCCAGCTACACACCGCAGCCCGGCACCTATCCCGTCTGGATCCTTGACGGTACATCCTACTCCACCCTTCAAGAGGTGGGCTACAAGAACAACGAGGCCGGTACCCACACCATCGAGCTGCGCCTGGGCAACCGCAACGGCATCAGCCAGACCGGTATCAAGAAGGAATATACCTTTAATGAGTCGAAGATTGACTATAGCAATGACTTCCGTCGCATCGCCAATAAAGAATGGCGCATCGACCACAAGGAAGTGGCCCACATGGCCTGCGGTCCTGCCGGTACTGCTGGTACAGGATGGTGGTCGGCTCAGCCCGATGAGAAGAAGGCCTTCGGTGTGTATGACGACCGCCTCATTTTCTCTGCCGATAACCTCAAGGGTGGCGCTTTCACCTACAATTCAGGTGTAGATGGCCTTACCTATGTAAACAAGGGTACCACCAAGTGGGGCGCTCCCACGAATGATGACTGGGATGCTGTCGTCGTTGACGGCAACGGCGAGCAGATTTCCAGCTGGAGCTTCGAAGTGTATGACTGGGAAGATGCTGACGGCAACGTGACCAAGCAGACCTACATTCAGCTCGCTCCCAACACTGCTTTCCCCTATATCAGCTCCGATGAACAGTACGAGAACCCGCGCTTCCGCATCGAGTCTCTGACGGCCAAGAAGATGGTGCTCATTTATGAGCCTAAAGATCGCAGCATCGCATGGCGCTTCATCTTCACCAGCGATCCCGAGGAGAAGGGATTCTTCGGTTTCGACGCTAACAGCGACTTCAACATGTGGAAGAACGTTGATTACAACATGTTCTTCTGGTACGCTCCCGGCTGGAATCAGATTGCTGATCCGGGCTTTGAGGCCAATGGCAATGACTATACTGTATTCCTGCCCGAGGCCACTACCGACCAGTGGCAGGCTCAGATGGCCTTCAAGACCACCAACATCTCGACCACGGCCGACAAGCACTATGACTTCTCTTGCATCCTGAACAGCGACAAGGACCTGAACGGTGTCACCGTGAAGCTCGTGATGGATGGCGACGACAATGTCTTCTACTTTGCCGACCGCATCGACCTGAAGGCTGGCGAGAATTACATCTTCTGGAAGAGCGACATGCCCGGTATCGACATGGAGCGTGTTAACCTGTTCTTCGACTTCGGTGGTTGCCAGGCTGGTACGACAGTCAACATCTTTAATATTGTGCTCAAAGATCATGCCAACAACGACGGCACCGTGCTGCCCGACAAGCCCACTGTTGAATGGGTTGACGTGAATTCGCCCGAAAACCTGGGTGCAGGCTTCAATACCGCAGGTACCATGAGCTTCTGGTGGGCAGACGGCGGCTGGTCACAGATTGCTGACCCCGGCTTCTCCTATGCCAACGGTGTATATACCATCACGGCCAACGATGCTACTGTATCCGAGTGGCAAGCCCAGTGCGCTATCAACGGTGTGCCCCTGCACATAGAGAAGGGCCAGGCCTATGACGTACGCGTCACCGTTACCACCAACATGGAGCTGGCACGCGCCACCGTCAAGGTCAACAAGGATCCTGATGTGACCAATGACCCCAACACGCTGTGCTACAATGGTAGCTTCGCACTCGAAGATGGAGAGAATGTTCTCCAGTTCGTTAACGTTGTGGCTAAGAATGGTCCGGACGAAATTGAGTTTGACCAGGCTAAGTTCATCCTCGACTTCGGTGGTTGTCCTGCTGGTTTTGAGGCCAGGGTGAGCGACATCATCATCCAAAAGCATAAAGCTCAATAAAATTCACACAGGCCTCAGCCATGAGAACTTTTTCAGTGGCTGAGGTGCTGTCAATATGACAAATCTTTCAAGATGAAACGATTCATGCTTTATACACTATTGCTTTCTCTCACCGTAGCCCTTTGGGGCTGCGGTGGGGATGGCAAAGATGAGCCTCAACCTGCGCAGGACATTACCGTCTCGCAGGAGAATATCGCTGTCCCAGCCAATGGTGGCACTTACTCCATCAACGTCTCTACGACAGGTAAGGAGTGGGGCGCCTACGCTGACCAAGACTTCATTACGTTAGACGCCAAGAATACACTGTCCAGCTCAGGTACGTTGACCATCACGGTTGCCGCCAACCCGATAACCGATGCCCGCAAGGGCTCCGTCACCATTATGTCGGGTGCAGCCCGCAAGAGCATCGCAATCTCACAGGAAGCAGCTGCCCAATCGGCTTACTATGCCCCTGAGGGCTATAGCCTCGTGTGGCATGACGAGTTTGACAAGGGTACGGAGTTGAACGGTGACGACTGGATCCATGAGGTGCAAAACAGCGGTTGGGTAAACCATGAGTTGCAGAATTACGTGAATCACAAGACCCCAGGCGGTGCGCTTGTCACCGAGGTAAGGAATGGGCACCTGCGCATCACGGCACTCAAGGAGAACGGCAAGATTTACTCAGGCCGTGTCTATGCCAAGCGCAACACGGGCTGGAAGTATGGCTACATCGAGGCCAGCATCAAGCTGCCTAAGGGCAAGGGTACCTGGCCTGCATTCTGGATGATGCCAGTCAACTTCAGGTCATGGCCTGCCGACGGCGAAATCGACATCATGGAAGAGGTGGGCTACCACCCCGACTATGTATCGTCGAGCCTCCACGCCAATGCCCATGTACACTCCAATGGCACTCAGGTGACCCACGAGATGTACTGCAAGGGGGCTGAGGGTGAGTTCCACACCTATGCGATAGAATGGACTGCCCAGAACATCACTACCTATGTTGACGGTAAGGTACAACTGAGCTACGACAACCGTGGACTGGGTCGCGATGACTGGCCCTACGATGATCCATTCTACGTAATCTTCAACCTCGCTTGGGGTGGTGATTGGGGTGGTGCTCAAGGCGTTGACGAGAGTGTACTGCCTGTTACGATGGAAGTGGACTACGTGCGCGTATTCCAAAAGAAATAACTGTTTAACCTAAACGACTCTATGAGAGGATCTTTATTAATCATACTCTCTCTTGTTCTTGCCTTGGGGCTTAACGCTAAGCCCCAAGGCAAGTTTGTACATGTGAAAGGAACAGATCTGATCCAACCTAACGGAGAGAAACTCTATATTCAAGGTACAAACTTAGGCAACTGGCTCAATCCCGAGGGCTACATGTTCGGTTTCAGCAAGACCAACTCGCCCTGGATGATCGACCTGATGATCAAGGAGGCCGTGGGACCTGACTTTGCCGCCGATTTCTGGCCCAAGTTCAAGGACAACTACATTACCCGCTCCGACATCAATTTCATTGCGCGGCAAGGAGCCAACACCATCCGTCTACCTTTCAACTACAGGCTTTTCACCGACGAGGATTATATGGGTCGAGCCAAGGAACAAGACGGATTTGCCCGCATCGACTCGGTAGTGAACTGGTGTCGCGCGGCAGGTTTATACCTGATTCTCGATATGCACGATTGTCCTGGCGGACAGACGGGCGACAACATCGATGACGGCCATGGTTACCCATGGCTTTTCGAGAGCGAGCCGAGTCAGCAGTTGTTCATCGACATTTGGCAACGGATCGCTGCCCGCTATAAGGACGAGCCTGTGATTCTCGGCTATGAGCTGATGAATGAGCCGATTGCCCACTATTTTGAGAATAAAGAAGAGCTGAACAAGAAACTCGAGCCGCTCTATATGCGTGCCGTCAAGGCTATCCGCCAAGTGGACATCAATCATGTGATTCTGCTGGGTGGTGCCCGCTGGAACTCCGATTTCTATATGTTCAGCGACTGGAAATTTGATGACAACATCATGTACACCTGCCACCGTTACGGCGGCGAGGCTACTGCCGAGGCTATCAAGGATTATATTGATTTCCGCGACAAGACCGGTCTACCCATGTATATGGGCGAAACAGGTCACAACACCAACGAGTGGCAGGCACAATTGGTCGATGTGATGAAGCAGGCCAACATCGGCTACACATTCTGGCCCTACAAGAAGATTGACAACTCTTGCATGATGGGCATCACTAGGCCCGAAATGTGGGACAGCATCGTGGTGAAGTACTCCGAGGCGCCTCGAACCACCTATACGGAATTGCGTGAGGCACGTCCTGACCAGGAAACGTTCCGCAGGTTGCTGATGCAGTATGCGGAGAACAGCCGCTATGAACACTGCACACCACAGATGGATTACATCCAATCGTTGGGGCTGACGAGGGAAACGCCCATTTATCTTGACGAGACATTACCCATCGAGCAGCGTGTCGAGGATGCCCTGTCACGCATGACGCTCGATGAGAAAATCGCCGTCATCCATGCCCAAAGCAAGTTCTCATCGCCTGGCGTGAAGAGGCTGGGAATGCCCGACTTCTGGACCGACGATGGTCCTCATGGCGTTCGCCCCGACGTGCTGTGGGATGAGTGGGTACAGGCGGGACAAACCAACGACTCGTGTGTAGCGTTCCCCGCACTGACCTGCTTAGCAGCCTCATGGAACCCTGAACTGGCCAAACTGTATGGCCGCAGCCTGGGCGAAGAGGCACGTTACCGTGGCAAGGACATGATCCTGGGACCTGGCGTGAACATTAACCGCACACCATTGAATGGCCGAAATTTCGAGTATATGGGTGAAGACCCCTTGCTGGCATCGCGCATTGTGGTTCCCTACGTCCAGGGGCTGCAGAGTACTGGCACAGCCGCCTGTGTCAAGCACTTCTGCCTGAACAACGACGAGGAATACCGCCATCAGGTCAACGTCATCGTGAATGACCGTGCATTGCGCGAGATTTATCTGCCTGCATTTGAGGCTGCCGTCAAGGAGGGCCACACCTGGGGCATCATGGGTTCTTATAACCTGTACAAGGACCAGCACTGCTGCCAAAACCAGTACACACTCAACGAGATACTGAAGGGTGACTGGCAATATGACGGCGTGGTGGTGAGCGACTGGGGCGGTACCCACGACACCGAAATGGCAGTCAAAAATGGTTTGGATATGGAGTTCGGCAGCTGGACCGATGGTCTGGCATGGGGCGCCAGCAACGCTTACGACGCATACTTCATGGCCAAACCCTACAAGAAACTCATTGAGGAAGGCAAGTTCACCACACGTGAACTCGATGACAAAGTTCGTCGCGTGCTGCGCCTGTTCTTCCGCACTACGATGTCTAATCATCGTGCACAGGGTTTCTTGTGCAGCGAGGCACACTATGACGCTGCGCTCAAGATTGCACAGGACGGTATCGTGCTGCTGCAGAATAAGCGCAATGTCCTGCCCATCGACGTGAACAACGCCAAGCGCATTCTTGTCGTCGGCGAGAACGCCATCAAGATGATGACCGTGGGCGGCGGCAGCAGTTCGCTCAAGGTGCAACATGAGATTTTGCCCCTTGAAGGTCTCAAGGACCGTCTGGCCGGTACCGGTATCGAGGTGGACTATGCCCGAGGCTATGTGGGCGACACCACCGGCGAGTACAATGGCGTTGTGGCCAAGCAATCGTTGGCCGAAAACCGCTCTGCCAGTGAACTGATTGCTGAAGCTGTTGCCAAGGCTCAGGGTGCCGACTATGTCATCATCTTCGGCGGCTTAAACAAGAGCGACTATCAGGATGCCGAGGGCCACGACCGCAAGCACATGGACATGCCCTACGGCCAAGATGCGCTCGTCGAGGCACTTGCACGTGTGAACAAGAATGTCGTGTTTGTCAATATCTCGGGCGATGCTGTAGCGATGCCCTGGCGTGACAAAGTAGCCTCTATCGTGCAAGGCTGGTTCATCGGCAGTGAGACTGGAAAAGCGTTTGCCAGCATCCTTGTGGGCGACGCTAACCCATCAGGCAAACTGCCATTCACATGGTACCAGAATCTCAACGATGTGGGTGCCCATGCCCTGGGAACTTATCCTGGCACATGGCGCGAGGATCACAAGATCATCGACGAGGAATACAAGGAAGGCATCTACGTGGGCTACCGTTGGGCAGACAAGCAGAATAAGAAACCTGCTTTTGCCTTCGGTCACGGCCTGAGCTACACGACTTTTGCCGTGAGCAACCTGCGCCTCGACAACAATGTAGTCGCTGCCGACGGCACTGTAACAGCCACTGTAACGGTCAAGAATACCGGTAACCGTACTGGTGCCGAGGTCATCCAGCTCTACGTGAGTGACCAAAGCGGCAACGTCGATATGCCCGTGAAGGAACTTCGCGGATTCCAGAAGGTAACTCTCAAGCCTGGCGAGAGCCGCGATGTGACCATCACCATTGGTGGACGCGCTTTCCAGTACTGGGACGAAGCCAAGGGCGACTGGACTACCTCACTCGGCAAGCGCACGATGCTCGTGGGCACTGCCAGCGACAACCTCCCCCTCAAGGCCACCTTTACGGTGAAGTGATTCACCAGTGCATGTAAGACTTCAAGCAACCCTGCGACCCCATGCGGTTACAGGGTTGCTTAATTCTTACATGCCTTTTCATGGCATTTCTGGCAAGAAAACACACAAGTTCGGAGGAGAAAAATTTGTTCAATAATATATAATGTAGTACTTTTGTTGCAAAATTAACCATTAAACATAAAATAACAACTTAAACTACTGATTATCAAATGAGTATGGAGAAGAAAATCGTGGAATGC
>CAMYUW010000074.1 GCA_947302275.1 uncultured Prevotellaceae bacterium | reverse complement strand
TAGATACCGGCCATGATGCTTGCATCAAACACGGGCAGGCCATTGTCAAACGAGCACTTGCCACCGCCACCAGTGAAACCAAAGAAGCCCGAGAACGTCCAGCGGTCACGCTTGTAGGCACCGTAGAGCGACGGGATCACGGGAGCCGAAGCCTTGCCCTTGTACAGACGGGTGTGGTCGGCCTCGGGGAAGAGGGCAAACGTGGTGAGGGCATCGCGCGACTGCGTGGCGCTCTGGATATTCAGCGACAGGGTCCAGCCCTCGTGGTCCATAAATGCCAGACCAGCGGGGTTAGTATAGACAGCGTCGATCTCGTGGCTAGCACCACGGGCCATCATGCGCATGAAGGCGATATGCTGGTTAGTATTGTGGAGCAGTCCACCTGCGAGGGCAGACATTCCAACAGCGGTCACAGAGAGTAATAATGTCGTAATCCTTTTCATTGCTATCACATTTTATATAAATAAACCTGAAGTGGAGATTTTCTTGTTTGTGGCAACAAAATTACTACCATAGCACGAAATTACTGGACAAAAAGCCACTAAAAATGGTTTTTTTGCCCCATTTCGATATATTATTACATTTTTTAACAATCCCAAATTGTAAAAATCGCAGATTTACAAGGGAAAACAAAAGGATTGCCGCCGCATCGCCCAATCGCGACACGGCGGCAACCGTTTTTATTGAATTTCAGCCTTTAGACACTCAGGTCTAAAGCATATCACCAACCGGGATTCTGCTTGGTGCCGCCCTTGCTCAGCGTAATCTGGTTGCTGGGGATGGGGCACAAGTAGTACTTCTTGTCGAAAATGCGCTGTTTGCTCACGGGGATGACATAACCGTTAGCATCCAGGTTGAAGGCCTCGTCAAGGTCGGCTACGCCACCGAGGTAAGCACCACGGTTGATGGTACCCAGCTCAGCCTTAGCCTCGGCATAGTTCAAATAGATGACAGAAATCTGGAGTTTGGGGTTGACGCTTGCTTTTAACGAGAAGTTACCGTCGTGGTTGTTACAACCTCGACAATGCTGGCGCCGATGATGGGTTCTCCCAATACAGTCTTATTTTACAAATGTAAATGTTAAATACTACAAAAAAGCGTACATAATTCGAAAATATTTAGCCTATTTCCTACTGTTTTTGGTTGCTTTGTGGCATTTTTTTAGCGTTTTATTTGGTCAAGTTAATTTTTGTTTGCAAATTTGCCTACTTTTATAGACTTAGGTTTCGGGCTGTAGGCTTTCAAACTGCAAGATATCGAGTGACGCTATAGGCTTCAACCAACTCCTGATTCCTACCAAAGAGCAACGAAAGAATTAAAACAGTATAATTCAATTTTTTTTAAATTTTAAAGTTAGTGCGTATGAAAAAACAATTAGCACTGTTGGCCGCCCTGGCAATCGCCTGCGGAGCACCGGCTGGGATGACATCGCTTCCCAGCACGGGTTTCACAGCCGAGGCCCAGGCCAACAAAGTCTCTGGCGTCATACGTGACGCCCAAGGTGAGCCCCTCATCGGTGCGACCGTCAAGGTCAAGGGTACCAACCGCGGTACCGCCACCGATGTGGACGGCAAGTATTCAATCGTCGCCAACCGTGGCGACGTGCTCGTCATTTCCTACGTGGGCAGCAAGCCCATGGAGGTTACCGTGGGCAGCGGTGTCATGGACATTGACATGGCAGCCAACGACCAGGTCCTCGACGAGGTTGTTGTAACCGCACTCGGTATCCGCAAGGACAAGAAGTCGCTGGGTTATGCAGTCGATGACTTGAAGGCCGAGGAACTGATGCGCAACAAGAGCGCCAACGCCATCAACTCCCTCTCGGGTAAGATTGCTGGTGTGAACATCACCCAGTCCTCTGGTGCTGCCGGTGCCGGTGCCCAGATTATCCTGCGTGGTGGTACTTCGGGTTCTGAGAACCGTGACAACCAGCCGCTGTTCGTTGTCGATGGTGTCATCTATGACAACTCGTCATCGATTGTCGGTAACACCGGCTTCGACGGTACCGGTACAGCTCAGACCATTACCTCTAACCGTGTGATGGATATCAACCCCGAGGATATCGAGAACATGTCGATTCTGAAGGGTCCGGCTGCATCGGCGCTTTATGGCTCCCGTGCTGCCAACGGTGTTGTGCTGATTACCACCAAGAAAGGTAAAGAAGGTCACACCGAAGTCAACTTGAGTGCAAAGTACATCCTTTCTCAAGCAGCCCACCTCCCCAAGGTGCAGAAGAGCTTCCTGCGTGGTTACCTGGAGGATCAGTATGATGGTAACAAGTACATTGGTACCAATTATAATGATTTCGCCTACACCAGCTGGGGTAAGTATGATCCCAATGCAGAACGTTATGACAACATTGGTGGCTTCTTCCAGAACGGTGGCATTTGGGATACCAACCTGAGTGTTAGTGGCGGTACCAAGAACAACAGCTTCTATCTGAGCGGTTCATTCTACGATCAGGACGGTATCGTTCCCACCACGGGCTACACCAAGACGACTTTCCGCTTCAACGGTGAGCAGAAGGTGGGTCGCTTCACCTTCGGCGCCAACGCTGCTTACAGCGATGCCCGCGTGACCCGTACCTTGACCGGTGCCGCGCTCTATGGCTCGCAGGGTACTGGTGCCCTCTATGCAGTGTATAACTGGTCGCCCACCGACTACATGAAGCACTATCTGAACGAGGATGGTTCACGTTATCGCATGTTCGGTGACCGCCTTGATCCTTGGGATGAGCGTGATAATCCCTATTGGATTCTCGAGAAGAACAAGATGACCGATAAAACCGAGCGTTTCACCGGTAACTTCAACGTGAAGTGGGATATCTTCGACTGGTGGTGGATCAACTACCGCATGGGCGTTGACTCCTATACTCAGGAGGCCATCAACTTGGTTGCTCCAGATGGCGCTATCAAGAAAGACTGGCAGAAGGGTATGCTGAGTGACAACACGATGCGTTATCGCTATCTGACCAACAACCTGATGTCGAACTGGAATGGTCAGTTCGGTGACTTCAACGTCAACCTGATGTTGGGTGGTTCGACCGACTACACCAAGAACGTACGCAACTATCAGATGGCTTGGAACTTTGCAGTGCCCGAATTCTTCTCGTTTGACAATGCAGGTAACGAAGACAAGAAATTCCAGCACACGATGAGCCGCAAGCGCCTCATCTCGGCCTTCGGTGAGTTCCGTATGGACTGGCGCAACGCCATCTTCCTGACCGTTACTGGCCGTAACGACTGGACCTCAACCCTGCCCAAGGAGAACCGCAGCTACTTCTATCCCAGCGTGAGTGGCGCTATCGCCTTCACCGAGCTCTTCCGTGAGAGTCTGCCCGACTGGTTCTCGTTCGGTAAGATTCGTGCCAGCTGGGCCGAGGTAGGTAAGGATACCGGTCCCTACGAGACCAATACCTATCTGTGGCCTGTTTACACCTTCTTGCTGGGCAAGGTAGGTATGGGTAACAGCTGGGAGCGTGGTAACCCCTACATCAAGCCCGAGAAGACCCGTTCGACCGAGGTTGGTCTTGAGCTGCGCTTCCTCAGGAACCGCTTGAAATTTGATGTAGCATACTACACCAACAACTCTTACAACCAGATTCTGTCGCCGCGTGGCCCGCAGTCGACTGGTTACATCTTCTGCTCGATTAACGCTGGTAACGTCTATAACAAGGGTCTTGAGATCAGCTTAGGCGGTACTCCTATCCAGACCAAAGACTTCACTTGGGAAACCAATATCAACGCTGCCGGTAACCGCGGTACGATGAAGAACCTGCCTGACGGTATGGAGTTCATGTATGTGACCGACGTACAGTATGCTGGTGCCAAGGCCGCTTCTATCTCTGGCGGCAGCTTCATGGCCATCAGCGGTACCAAGTGGAAACGAGTTCAGAATCCCGACAGCCCCTATAACGGCCAGCTCGTGCTCAACAGCAACGGATTCCCCGTAGCCGAGGACGTTGGCGGTGACTCTTGGGAGGTTGGTAACCGTGAGCCCAAGTTCGCTGGCGGTTGGAACAACACCTTCACTTGGAAGAACTTGTCGTTCAACATGCTGTGGGAGTTCCGCGTTGGCGGTGACGTCTTCAACGGAACCAAGTATGAAATGACAATGAATGGTGTGAGTGATTTCTCAGGAAAATTCCGTCAGGAAGACCTCACCATCTCGGGTGTACAGAACACCGGTACTGCCGACAATCCCAACTATGTTGAGGTTTCCAACACTTGGAGCCCCGACAAGTCCTATATGTTCGCCGGTAAGGAGCAGAGTGGTATGAGCATCATCCAGAACTATTATACCGGTGCTTACAACATTGAGGTAGCCAACTGGATCACTAAGGTGAACAGCCTGCGTCTGCGCACCATCTCGTTGACCTACGATCTGCCTCGCACTTTGCTGGCCCGCACCAAGTACATCAAGCGTGCTGCTATCACGGCTTCGGCTAACAACCTGCTGCTGTTCACCAACTATGACGGTGATCCCGAGGTAGCTGCTTCGGGTTCCGGTCGTGGTGGTTCATCATCGGTAGGCTTCGACTACTGCGGTGTTCCCGCTACCCGTTCCTATGCTGTGGGTATCAACCTGACGTTCGGTACCACCGAGGAGGCTCCCGCTCGCGTGAACAACGTTGAGCTCGATAACCTCAACGGCCAGATTAACGACCTGCGCAACCAGCTCACCAATGCCGAGCAAAGCTACAATGCCCATATCGCCGACCTGCAGAACCAGCTCAAGGCTGCCAACCAACGCAATTCTCAGCTCCAGAAGGATCTGGACGATTGCCAGAAGAGCAAGAGCGGCATGATTGACAAGGCCCTGCAGTACATGACCATTCTGGTTCACTTCCCCGTGAACAAGACCGCTGTAACTACCGACCAGCAGCCCAATGTGGAGCGTATCGCTGCCTACCTGAAGAGCCACCCCGAGGCTACCTGCACGATCAATGGTTATGCCTCCAAAGATGGTCCTCTGGAGCACAATATCACGCTCGCTAACGGCCGTGCCGCCAGCGTGAAGGATATGCTCGTGAAGAAGTATGGTATCGATGCCAAGCGCATCAACGCCCAGGGTCAGGGCATCAGCAACATGTTTGATGAACTGAGCTGGAACCGTGTTTCCATCTGTGAAATCATCGTGAAGTAAGATTAATTAAGTTTTAAGTTGTGAGTTTTAAGTTGTAAGTAATATTACCGAATGACGTTAAAGTTTCAGGCGATACTAACCATACTTAAAACTAACAACTAACAACTAAAAACTATAAATATATGAAATCATTGAAATCAATTATACTGTGCGCGCTGGCTTGCGTGACGTTGGGGTTGACATCCTGTAACGATTGGCTTGATATCAACACCGACCCCAATACACCATCAGCCGAGTCCACTCCCTATCAGTTGCGACTCGCCCACATCTTATTCTTCACCAATAGCGGTAACCAGTTCGCTGCATGGCGTTCTAACTTCGCTTGTGGTGACTGGACACGTTCCATTAGCAACGCTGGTGCTCAATACCAGCTTTCGCTCTGGAACCCCCAGGATGGTCTGACAACCACTTCCTACCAGTGGTGGTTCGTTGGTGCTTACTGTAATGTGCCTGACCTGTACAAGAAGGCAATGGAAGACGAGAACGGTCAGTATGCAGGTGTTGCCCGCATCATCCGTGCTTATGGTATGATGCTGATGACCGACCTCTACGGTGAAATGCCTTACTTCGCTGTAGAACAGGAGAGCGCGCTCCCCGAGTACAATACCGGTCGTGAAATCTTCATGCAGTGTATTGCCGACATCGATGAGGGTATCTCTCTGCTCGAGGGTGCTCAGACTCTCGATCCTACCAAGCCCGCCCTTGCCGAGGGTGACTTCTGGAACAATGGTGATGTGAACAAGTGGATTAAGCTGGGTTACCTGCTCAAGGCCCGCTGGCTCAACAAGCTCACCAAGAAGGCTGCTGGCAGCTACAAGGACGGCAAGTATGACGCCGACGAGATTCTGCGTTGCCTCGATAAGGCCATGCAGAGCAATGCCGACAACACCATCATCCGTCACACCGACGACAACGGTCCGACGCGCGAATTCCTCTGGGGTGAGCCCGTTGACTACTCGCCTCTGTTCTCGGTGAGCGGTATGAACGCCGGCTACATGGCAACCAAGATGCTCTATGACAACCTGACCAACTTTGCTGGTTATGGTGTTGAGGACCCCCGCGCCGACAAGATTCTCCCCTGGGCTACTAGCGTTAAGAGCGCTAATACACCCGCCGAGATTAAGTGGGACGGCAACTGGCGCCGCACCCTGGGCGTTGACATGGGCTCGAGCATTCAGACCGATGGCGGTCCCCTGCGCGCAAGTTGGGGCAAAACCGATGGTAAACCCAACAGCCGTGATGGTTTCTGGATTGACAGTGATGTGCCTGCTCGCTTGAACGATACCGTCTATATTGAGGAGACCAGTGACTGTAAGGGTTACTTCGGCAATCCCACCATCCTGTATTGCCGTGCCGGTAGTGGCAGGTTTGAGTCGGCCGAGAGTGGTTCTTACTACACCCGCGTGAACTCGCCCTCCTACGTAGGTACCTACTTTGAGGCTTGCTTCATCCGCGCCGAGGTGCTCTTCAAGAAGGGCGACAAGGCTGGTGCATTTGAGTACTACAAGAAGGGTATTCAGGCCAGCATGGAACAGATGAACGTGCTGCTCAACGACTGGTGCAACAACGAGCCGGGCGATTTGCAGAACATCCCCTCGTTCCGTCCCATCACCCCCGAGCAAATGAGCAACTTCCTCAACAACGGTATCGGTAATGCTGGCACCTTGACTCTGGGCCACATCATGACTCAGAAGCGCATTGCCCTGATGTACTCGCTGGAGATCTGGAACGATATGCGTCGCTATGACTACGATCCGACTATCTTCTTCAACTGGGTACGTCCTGCACGTCAGCAGTTCATTGCTGATGCTATGACCGCAGTTCCTGCCAACAAGCAGATGCGTCGCTGGCGTCAGTGCTCGCATGAGACCCGCTACAACGCTAAGCAGCTGCAGGCTATCGGTGCCAAGGTGCCCGGTGCCCGTATCTCTGACGCTGATGGCAATGAAGTGATCTGGAATACTCAGCTCGATGTCTGGACCATCCCCGTATGGTGGGACAGCGACCAAGAGTAATCCCCCACTCTATCAATAAAAACGTCCGCCGAGGCTCCACGCCCCGGCGGCGTTTTTTTCAGTCAGGAGCTAGGAGTGAGAAGTTAGGAGTGAGGAGTGGCTGATATATTAGTGATTGCTGAAGACTGGGCAGTAGAGAGTAAGAAGTGTTCAAATGAGTGAGTGTTGCCGAGTAGGTTGTGTTGGGCAATGGATGGCAGGTGTGGCAGACGCCCGGAGGGCGGCCATCTGAGTAACCCGTGGTAATGCTGGCGATTGAGCGAAGCGAGAGAGTCAGCATCACCACGGGTATTGCCATATATGAATCGCATGGGTTGTTATAGTTGTTTGATTATATAGTGCGGGCTATTGTTAATTTTGTGAAAAATTTGCGGTTAATCCATAATTTGAGAAGGAAGTTTTTACGGTTTTTGTATTGTAATAATGTGATTTTAGGTCAAATTCATGCTAAAAATGTCATTTTTTCAACAAAATGCTTGTTCAGTTTAAACTTTTTTTGCACTTTTGCCTTTTGAAAGTCAGAATTTTATCCAAAGAGAGACTCTCGCCCTTAAAAACGTAGCTGAAAATTAATCGATGAGATATTAACCAATTCATTAACTAATCAATTAAAAGCAAAGTGCGTATGAAAAAACAATTAGCACTGCTCTGCACACTGGCGATAGCTATGGGAGTGCCCGCTGGACTGGCCCCGAGTCAGTACAATACGGGATTCACAGCTGTTGCCCAGAGCAACCGAGTTTCGGGCGTCGTAAAGGACGCAACGGAGAGCCGATGATTGGCGTTAATGTAAGGGTAAAAGGCACAAACACGGGTACGACCACCGATTTGGATGGTCGATATTCGATTAAGGCCGACCCCAACCAGACGCTCGTCTTCTCCTTTGTGGGCTATGACGCGATCGAAGTACCCGCGTCGCAAGCCGCCAACGTACAGTTGTCCGAAGGTGCCAACACCCTACAGGATGTGGTGGTGACGGCAGAGTTCGGTATGAAGCGTGTCGCCCGCACCGTGGGTTCCTCGGTGCAGAACGTGAAGGCCCAAGACATTATCGAGTCGGGCCGCACCGACTTTATCTCGGCCCTGCAGGGTCGTGTATCGGGTATGAGTGTCGTTAGTTCGGGTGGTGCCCCTGGCTCCTCAACGACCGTTGTATTGCGCAGTGCCACGTCACTGAGCGGTAACAACCAGCCGTTGTATGTCATCGACGGTATCCCCATGAACAACACCTCGTTCAACCCCACCAGCGGTCTGGCTGTTGAGGATGGTGGTAGCGCCGGCCTGACGCCCCGCTCGACCGACTACTCGTCGCGTGGTAACGACTTCAACCCCGAGGACATCGAGTCGATGACCGTGCTGAAGGGTGCTGCCGCAGCCGCTCTGTACGGTAGTGACGCCTCGAACGGTGCCATCATCATCACCACCAAGAAAGGCCGCTCGGGCCGCGCTCGCGTAACCTACAGCAACCAGTTCACCTGGTCTAAGGCCTATGGCTGGCCCAAGATTCAGGACAAGTACATCAATGGTGCATACGGTGCTGCCAACTTCTATTACACTAGCCGTTATGGTTCACTGTATGACCACAGTCTGCCCTTCTATGACAACACGGCAGCCGTGTTGCAGACCGGTTTCATGCACCGTCACAACCTGTCGATGGAGGCCGGTAACGACAAGATGTCGGTTCGCGCCAGTGCATCGTTCTTTGACCAGGACGGTGTTATCAAGACCACGGCCCTGACTCGTACCAACCTGTCGCTGGCAGGACGTGCCGAGCTGACCAAGTGGTTGTCGATGGAAGGAAGCATGCAGTATGTGAACGCCAAGAACGACAAAGCCCTGCGTGGTCTCTATGGTCCCGTGCGCTATAGCTACCGCTGGCCCAGCGTCGATGACATGAGCCAATACCTGGCCGAGGATGGTGCCCACATGAAGTATCCCGCATACTACACCGATACCGACCTGCTGAACCCGCTGTTCGCTCTGAAGAAGAACCTGATGCATGACCAAACCGACCGCATCATCAGCGCCTTCTCGCTGAATTTCACTCCCATTCGTCACACCTACCTGCGCCTGCAGATGGGTTGGGACGTGAGCACATCGACCTATGAGACGGGTACCCACCCCTACTATGTGAGCGCCAACCAGAGTGTCGATGACAGCAACAACAGTGGTACCTATAACATCACCAAGTATAACACCAACGACCCGACGCTCAACGTGCTTGCCGGTTACAACAACAGCTGGATGGACAACAAGTTCTCGCTGGGTGTTCAGGCAGGTTACCACCAGCTCGAGAACGGCGTGACCAGCCTGTCGTCCTATGGTACTAACTTCAAGGTGATTGACTTCTACAGCATCAACAACTGTACCGAGAGCACCGTGACAAGCAAGAAGCGTTCCACCAAGCGCCGCGTGCAGGCTGTCTCGGGTCAGTTGGAGCTGGGCTTCAATAACATGATCTTCTTGACTGGCCGCTTCCGTAACGACTGGTCTTCGACCCTTCCCAAGAACAATAACAGCTACTTCTATCCCGCCGGTGAGCTTTCAATCGTTCTGAGCGAGATGAAGTTCATGAAGAATATCGGTTTCATCAATTACCTGAAACTGCGTGGCGCTATCGCCCAGGTCGGTAAGGATGCTCCCGTGCTCTCGATCGATCCCGAGCTCGAGCCCACTGGCCTGACGGGTGGCGGCTACAAGTATGGCTACACTGGTCCCAACCGCAGCCTCAAGCCCGAGATGACCACCTCCTACGAGGCTGGTGTTGAGGCACGCTTCTGGAATGACCGCATCAATGCCGACTTCACCTGGTTCCGCACCCACTGCGCCGACCAGATCGTGACCGGCTTCCGTATGAGTTACGCTACCGGTTTCGTGCTGAACAACATGAACGTTGGTACGTTTAACACGTGGGGCTGGGAAGGCCACGCCGACGTTGACGTAGTACGCAGCAACGACATCCGCTGGAATGTGGGCTTTAACGTATCCCACACCAACAGTGAAGTCGTTTATCTGCCCGAGAACCTGACCGAGTTCTACAATGCATATACCTGGAACTCAGGTAACATCCGCAACGGTGTGATGAAGGGACATCCCATCAGCACCGTGACTGGCCGCGCCTATGAGCGCAACAAGGCTGGCCAGATCCTGATCGACCCGACCACCGGTCTGCCCCGCACCAGTGCCGACTGGAGCATCCTGGGTAATCGTGAGCCCAAGCTGCGCTTCGGTATCACCACCTCATTGAGCGTGAAGAACTGGCGTCTGAGTGCCATGTTCCAGGGCCGCTACCATGCCGATGTAGTCAACGCCACCATGCGCGACATGTTGGGCACCGGTCTGAACTGGCTGTCAGTTGACATGCGTGAGAAGGGCTTCGTAGTATTTGACGGCGTGCTCTACGATGGCAAGCAGGAGACTGATAATCCCACCAAGAACACCATCGCCGTCAACCTGGGCGAGTATGGCTCTTACACCTACACCGGTGGTGATGAGGACTGGATCCAGCACAAGATCAACTACATCCGCTGCCAGGAATTGCGTTTGGCTTATGTCTTCTCACACAACTGGCTGAACCGTGTCACCAAGGGTACCGTTCAGAATGCCAGCATCTATGCTTCGGCCAACGACTTGTTCACCATCACCAACTACACGGGTACCGACGTTGCCGGTAACACCCTGTCGGCTGCTGCCGGCGGTACCGGTGGTGAGGGTTACGACTGCTGGTCGCTGCCCACTCCGCGCAGCTACTCAGTAGGTCTGAGCGTGACCTTCGGCAGCAACGACGAGGCTCCCAAGCCCGCCTATGTGAACACGAATGCCCTGAATGACCAGATCAACGACCTGCGTGCTCAGCTCGCCAACAACGAGAACACCTTCAACAGCCGCCTGGCCCAAATGCAGAATGACCTTGATGCCGCTAACCGCGCACTGGCCAACTGCAAGAGTGACCTGAACGCTGCCAAGAACAAGCCCGCAACCGTGGTTGACAACAGCAAGCAGTACATGAACGTCCTCGTTCACTTCCCCGTGAACAAGACCGCTGTAACTACCGATCAGCGTCCCAATGTGGAGCGCATCGCTGCCTACCTGAAGAGCCACCCCGAGGCTACCTGCACCATCAAGGGCTACGCCTCACCCGAGGGCAACCAGGAGAACAACATCAAGCTCGCTAACGGCCGTGCCGCCAGCGTGAAGGATATGCTCGTCAACAAGTACGGTATCGCTGCAAGCCGCATTCAGGCTGCAGGCCAGGGTATCAGCAACATGTTTGACGAATTGAGTTGGAACCGTGTTTCGATCTGCGAAATCATCGTGAAGTAAGTTTAATCAGTTTTTAGTTTTAAGTTTTTGGTTTTAAGTAATATTACCTCATGACGATACAGTTTTCAGGCGATACAATTCATAC
>CAMYUW010000073.1 GCA_947302275.1 uncultured Prevotellaceae bacterium | reverse complement strand
TTAGTTTTAAGGTTTATGTTAATGGTATTAGAGGTTAATTAGATTTTTTTCAAAATGATCCGCGGCGTGAGTCGGGGATTTTTTTTGTCCTT
Source organism: uncultured Prevotellaceae bacterium (assembly GCA_947302275.1). Taxonomy (GTDB): domain Bacteria; phylum Bacteroidota; class Bacteroidia; order Bacteroidales; family Muribaculaceae; genus Sodaliphilus. The sequence continues at coordinate 11,922 of CAMYUW010000073.1, read as the reverse complement.
ATCACAACCAGACAAAAAACCTCCGACTCTCGCCGCTTCTCATCACTCAACAAGGATTTTTCTGCCGTTCTCGATGTCTATTCGCCTGATACAATGTAGTCGATGATGGCGTTGATGTCGGCGATATTGATTTCGCCGTCGCCGTTGACGTCGGCAAGATTCACCCAACCGCCACCGTCGGGATTGGGTACTCGGGTATGGCCATGGCTGCTGCCTCCATTGATGATGACCTCGATGGTGGCGTTAGCATCGGCAACGGTAATCTCGCCGTCGCCGTCCACGTCACCAGGGATAATCGTAGTGGCATCAAACTCCTCGATATGCCTGAAAGACCCCCAGACGGGAACCTGCTCGTAGATTTCTTTAGTGCCCCTGGGGACATATAATGTGCAGTTCTCGTAGTGGTAGTCTTCAAAGGTGGTGCTCATGCAGCCTTGTGGCTCGCTGCTGAAGTTGTAAATCTCGGTCAGATATTCACACCCTTCAAAACATGAATGCTCAAGATTGGTGATCTGGGCAGGCAGAATAACCATGGTGATGCCTTGATCTTGATAGGCACCGCGAGCAATCCATGTCACCTCACGGGGTAAGACTGTACGTGAGCAGGCAGTGAACAGAATGTGCCGGTCATGGACCATGCTGTTGTTCACCGTGGTGATGATGCCATTACAGTTATTCCTTGAGTCATAGACTGGGTTATTCTCGTCAACGGTGATAACCTCGAGAGCGGTATTGCCCACGATGGCATAGTCGTCCAAGTTGACCGCTCCACTGCCCAGGTGCAGCTCCTTGAGCGACTCGTTGTGTGCAATGCCCCATTCCTCGATGGTGACTACGCTGTTGGGGACAGTGATGCTGCGCAATTTGGGACACAGGTTGAATGCTGCCTCGGCGATGGTCTTTACCGTATTGGGGATAGTGACCTCTTCAAGGTCGGGCGCCCACTGGAAAGCTGTAAACCCTATCCTGGTTACGGGCAACTTGGTGATGCCGTCAAAGGAGACGCTGTCGCGGATATTGGCGTGGACCAAGCCAGCATAGTTATTCTCATTGTTGGGGTCATCAGGGTCGCCGAAAACCACAACGGCCTCCTGAACACTGCCAGCCCAATATGTGCTGTAATGCACCCCGTCAACGACGATATAGCCATGGCTCACCAGCGTGGCACACGCAATCAGCAAGATGATAAAAAGCAATCTCTTCATAATGTCATCAATTTTTCATTATTATCACTCCGCAAACTAAACCATTGACGGTAAAAACATTGGAAATCTCCTAACAGTCAGTCTCTACTCAACAAGGATTTTCTTGCCGTTCTCGATGTCTATTCGCCTGATACAATGTAGTCGATGATGGCGTTGATGTCGGCGATGTTGACCTCGCCGTCATTGTTCACGTCAATGTCGGCGTTGTCGCTGTTATTGTCGTTAAGGATATTGTCGAGGGCTGCATTCACGTCTGCGATATTAACCTCTCCGTCGCAGTTCACATCGGCAGTGATGGATGTTGTGGCGAAGTAGATGTCGCTAGAAGCATAATTGTGGTTGGCATAGGCACTCACATGGATCCAATAGCCCGTGTTGGGTTTCAGGCCCGTGATGGTGCACTCCATGAGCTGGCCCGATCCGCTGATGTACTGCTTGTCGGCATTCCATGCGTTGACGTTGTAGGTGAAGCCTTGAGATGTCACATCGTTGTTGCCCTGCAGCACTAGGCCGCGCACGGTTGCTGTGGTGGGTGTCACCTTCACGACGCCATAGTTGTAAAGTATCGGCTCATAGTTGCCCACGGCATCGGTGATGCTGAACTCCTGCCACTCGCCATAATAGACGTTGCCGGCCTGCGACTTGTAATAGGGCCTGTACCTGTAGGGGGTGCTCAGTGCTATGCGGTTCACAATATTGGCCAGCGAGCCGGCAAAGACGTAGGCGGGTTTCTGCTGTGTTGTGCCCTCTACGTTCACGCGCTCCCACTCGATGCCGCTACAAGTCTCTTCGTCGGCCATGTTGCTCCAGCCCTTGAACAAGACGGTGTTCTGTTTGATCGTGCGGACCTCGCTGCCGCCCATTTGCAGGGGGGGCGTGATGAAGTCGAAGTCGATGCTGTCGTAGCCGTTCTTGTCGAACAGGATGCAGGTGGCATGATAGGCCGTCTCGGGGTCCAGACCAGTGACTTGCAGGCGGTCGTAATGTTTCCCGTCCATCACGAAAAAGGCTTTCTTTGCACTGCGTTCAGTGCCGATGATACTGCTGGTGGGCATGTTCACCGATGTAGGATAAATCTCGGCGGCAGGGAAAGTATTACTGGAGTAGTTCGATGGCTTAATGCGCACGGTCTCCGACTTGTAGATCACCCCATGATAGGCCACCCAAGGCATGACGTCATAGTGCCAGCCCGGCCTGATGGGCAAGCCTTGGCACTGAATGACGCAGCTGTCGCGATAACTCTTGATGACGCTGCCCAGGAAGTCTTTCTTCAGGTAATCATAGTACACACCGCACGAGTCGGGAACAAACTCCTCGTCACAGGTGATGGTGAACGTGGGGCCGAACAGCGACCCGATCTTCTCCCCGTGGCAGTTGCTGAAGGCGATGCTGTCGGTCACCACTACATCGTCGATGCGGTACTGCTCGCCGTTGGTGGCGACAAAGTCGATAGCGACATCGTTGTGAGTGGGAACAAGCCCTTTCAGGGCGATGACATTGTCCTGTGGCTCAAATGTTATGGTGTCGCCGTCGCAGCGGTAGAAGGTCGCCCCCGTGAGCGGCAACCCGCAATCACCGGCAATAGTCGCCATGCTGGTCCTGACGTCTTCTCTCTTATAGATACCGTGAAGCTTCAAGCCGCTCCACATCTCAGTCTGGGTGTATGGAGTAAGATCAGGCACATAAATGTCATAATCGGTATTGAGCGGGCCGTATACGTACGTCTCGCTATAGGTGGCAGGTACAGGATTGAGGAAGTAGAGGCACTTGAGACTAGGACAGTTGTAGAATACGGTATTCCCTATCTTGCTCACCGACTTGCCGATGACGACTTGCTCAAGAGCCGTACATCCGCAAAGCACTCCGTATTTCAGTTGAGTAATCAGGTCTGGAATCCTGATACTCTTGAGGCTGCGGCAGCCGTTAAAGGCATTCTCGCCAATATCCAATAAAGAATCGTTCAGATTGACTTCCTTCAGGTTGTAGCATTTTATGAAGGCTTCTTCGCCAATTGACATGACGGAGTTGGGCATCTTCACTTCTTCCAGAACATCACAACTCTCGAATGCGTGTGATGCTATAGTGGTGAGTGAGTCGCTCAACTCGATAGATTTGAGCGATTTGCATGATTCAAAAGCACGTGTCCCTATTGTTCTTACTGTTTTCGGCAGGTTGATTCGTTCCAGCTTATTGCATTTGGCAAAAGCGCTTTTACTGATCGTGGACAGTTGGCTGGAATCTCCAAAAGAGACTTCTTTAAGGCTGTATGCACACCAGTAAAAAGTGGAGTCACTGATGGTTTTGATGCCGTTGCCGATATGTACGCTCGTCAGTTTTGGGCAATAGGTGAAAGCGCCTTTCCCAAGCGTCGTTACCGAGTCAGGAATGACAATACTGGTCAAATAAGAGCTTAAGAATGCATGTGCCTTGATTTCCTTAACAGATAAGGGAATGTCGATGCTGCTAAACCCACAGCTTCCAAATGAATAGGAGCCGATGGTGGTCAGCTTGTCGTGCAGGGTGACGGTTTTCATGTTGCCGGTATATCTCAGCAGCTCATTACTCATTTCGGTGACCAGTGGCGGCAAGGTAAAACTGGTTAATCCGCTTGACTTGAAAGCCCCCTGCTCCAGTGTGGTGATAGTCTCGGGCAAGTCAATCGACTTTAAGGAATTGCAACGATAAAACGCCTCCTTGCCGATGGCGGTGAGTTCAGCAGGCAATGTGACGGTTTCCAACATGTAGCAGTTTGCAAAGCACCCTGTGGGGATAGCTGTGATAGTTTCGGGAATGATAATCGAGGTAATTCCGCAACTGTCAAAGGCATGCTCGTTCAATGCTGTCAGCGTCACTGGCAAATTGATGCTTGACAGTCCCATGCATCCTTTGAAGGCATTGCTGCCTATCCAGCTGATCGTGTTGGGAATGGTTACCGAAGTGAGGCCTGTTGAGCCCTTGAAAGCATTGTCACCGATGGCTACAACATGATAGGTCATGCCATCGTTTTCAAAGCTCTCGGGAATCACCACATCGCCGCTGTAACTGTTGTAGTTTTTGTCGCGGTAAGTCACTGTGGCTTGGTCGCCATCAATCTGGTAATAGATGCCATCGATGCCGTCGTTAAAAGTCTCAATGCTCTTGAACTCTTTCCAGTATTCGGCGGATTGATACTTGGGAGCGGCAAAATATCCCACCTTGAGGGTAGCAAGGTCTTGGAATGCAGCAAAACAGGTCTCGTCTCCGACGACAGGCGGATTATCGGCTTTACTGGTAAAAGATCTAATGTTACTGCATTGGGCAAAGGCTCCCGTCCCGATTGATGTGGTTGCATAACCCATGGTCACATTATTGAGCTGAGTACAATTCATGAAAGCGCTGTCACCAATCGTTGTCAAGCGGTCTTCCATGATAAATGTTTTGATGCTGCTGCAGTTCATGAAGGCGCCCTTGCCGATGCTCCTCACGCCCTTTCCCAGACGGACTATCGACGGGCCGATGGCTTTTAACGACGTGCAACCGCTGAAGGCATAATCTCCAATTGTGGTCAACGAGTCAGGGAAATAGTCAACGAAAGTCATCCTGCTGCAATTGCTGAAGGCTTTGTTTCCGATGCTCCTGATACTCGGCACCAGACTCACACTGTTCAGGTTGCGGCAGTTAATAAACGCTTCATCACCGATGGCTGTCACGGGATAGGTCACACCGTCGTGAGTTACCCTATCTGTTAGGTAAAGGTCTCCGCTGTAGCAACTCGGCCGCCCGTTGTTGGTGACAACGGCTTCCCCGTTAACCACGTTATAATAAATCGGTACTCCCCATGTTTCAACGAAGTCATAGGCTTTGGCCATGCCTGTTGCTCCCAAGAGAAACATCATGAGCAGGGCGAAGTGTTGGTATAGTGATCTTGTTTTCATAGTCGTGATTATTTATTGAAGTGATTGGGTGCTACCCCTCAGGATTTGATCGATGATGGCATTAATGTCGGCTATATTAATTTCGCCATCACTGTTAGCGTCAAGTCTTGGAGAAGCATTTTCCTCATCACAAATTGCGTTAATGACGCAGTTCACATCAGCAATGTTCACCTCACCGTCATCGTTCACGTCGTTATTGGTGACAGCATTGATATATACAAAATTCTTCCAACCCTCTGCGTTCTTATACTTGGTTACACAGCCTTGAGGAACGATAAGCCTTGAGTTGTTGTAGTTGCCTACGAAGCCATCACTCACTAGTTGCGGTGGAGTTGTTGCCATGCAGAAAATGGTTGATATCGGCTGATTCATCATTTCTCCAAAAGAGGTTATAAGTGCCTTCCATGTCGCGAGAAAACCGCTGATGTCAAAAGGAACGACAACTGATTCAAACGCTTCCTCGAGTTCTGCGATAATGGCATCGATATACTCTTCGTTGAATTTGCAAAAAGCTAAATTCTCAATGCGTTCGATGCCGCTTCCAATGATGACGGTATCTAGGCTATGACACCACATGAAGGCGCTAAAGTCGATGCTTTTCACCGAGTTTGGAATGGTTATACTCCTTAGAGAGTTGTTGGAATAGAATGCTTGATACCCAATGTGTTTCACCGAATTTGGAATCGTCACATTTTGGAGTTTCATGCACATGGAGAAGGTTCCGGGCGGAATGGAGTCTAAGGAACTGGGAAATGTTAAGTTGTGGATGTTAGAGCCCATGAATGCGCTATCGCCTATCTTGCGCAACGAGCTGGGGAAATTGATGTTGAAGTATCCAGGATCAAATCCGGCAGACATAAAAGCAGCTTGACCGATAGATTCGAGCCCTTCAGGCAGGACTGCATCATGAAGATAACTGCAAGCCCAGAAGGCACAATCGCCTATCTTGGTCACCTTGTTAGGTATAGTTATACTACCCAAACCGGAGCCCATGAAGGTATAATTCTTAATTTCAGTTATGTTCTTGGATAGGTTGATTTGATATACGTTAGATCCAGCAAAAGCGTATTCACCGATTTCTGTCACCGAGTTGGGCATACTTACCTTGCGCAACTCAGTGCAATTAGCAAATGCATAGGGTTCAATGGCGGTGACATTTCTTTCTTCCCCCTCGATGTCAATCGAATTAGGAATGACTATTGTGCCGCTGTAGCTATTATAACCGTTGCTCGAAATACTCACTGTGCTGTCGCCCCTAATAAGGTAATAAATGCCCTGCTCATTAATATCAAAGGGTAGAGGCATAATATTAGAAAACTGGCCCCACACGTCAGCGTTACGATAAGTGTCAACTCGTGAGTGAGGCACTTGCAGTGTCACGTGGGCGAATGTGGCACAATCCAAGCCGCCGTGCTGGTTGTCGAGTTCAGGCGGAGTCAATGCCAAGCAAGTGATTCTCTCCAGAGCATAGCAATCACGGAAAACATCACCATCGACCGAGAATCCCTCATGGTCCATGTCGATGGTTACGTTTTTCAGATTGGTGCAGTCTTGGAATGCTCCGGCGCAAAGGGCTTCGACCGAACGGGGGATAAAGATATTAGACAAGTTGTAGCAACTTGCAAAGGCATAATTGCTGACAAACGTGACCGACTTGCCCAAGTCCAGTGATGTCAGCCCATGGCAGTCATAGAATGCACTGTCCTCAATGGCGAAGATGTGGTCGGGAATTGTCAGGTTAGTGAGTCCTGTGCAGCCCATGAAGGCCTGCTTGTCGATAGTGGTTACCTGGCGCGGGAAAACAATGCTGGTCAAGCCCGAATTCTTGAAGGCTTGTTCCCCGATGACTGTGACGCTTTGGGGTATTGTCACAGTTTTGACATTAGGACAGTTCATGAAGGCCCCCTTGCCGATAGCTGTCACTTTGTAGTCGTCACCGGCATAGGTGGCATTCTCGGGGATGGTGATAGCGCTGGCGGTGTAACTGCAGCCCGATGGTGCGTGATTGCTCACAGCACACTCTGTGGGACTGGTAATCAGATAATAGATTCCATTGGCCTGGAAATCAAAGGTCCACGTCTCGATATGGGCAAACCGTCCCCAGTAGGGGTCAAGTCTGAAGTCGAGCAGCGACGATGGCCTCACATATAACGTCACCTTGCTCATCTGCTCGGGTGTGAAACACTCGCCCGTTACCAGGGGTGGCATCATAGAATAGCAGTTGATGTACTGCAGCGATGTCATCCCGGCCATCACCATGCTATCAACGGCAAAGCTCGACACGCTCTCGGGAATGATCAGCGTCTCCACCGCAGTGCAGCCGGTGAAAACGTCGTGCCCGATTGTCTTGATGCTGTTCGGCAGCGTGAAACTCGTCAGTGCACTGCAGCCGGCAAAGGCTGAGTCGTTGATGGCTGTGATTTGGTTGGAGAGATTCAGCTCCCTGAGCATCGGGCAGTTCAGGAAGGCGCGCTCCTTTATCGTGTGGACATATCTACCCATTGACACGCTCGTCAGAGAGTCACAGTCGCGGAAGGCATCATGCAGGATCATGACCACATGAGGGGCAGGACTGCTGTTTCCGGTTACTTCAGGAATGTTGACCTCCCCCTTGTAACTATTGTAGTTGTAATCCTTGAACGACACGCCATACTCGGTCCAACCGGTCAATTTGGTCTTGTTGAAATATACCCCTTTGTCCTCGTGCTCGTAGGGGATTTCATTGATGTGTTTGAACTTTTTCCAGCCTGTTGCTTCACTATACAGGTTGATGCGGAGGAGGCGCACATGAAGTGTCGCATCGGTATAGTTTACTTCGGCAAAGCAATCAAAGCCGTTCCATGTCGGGGGAGAATCTCGATAGCAGGTGATGTCCTGTAGGGCGTAGCAGCCGCGAAAGGCTTTGTCTTCAAGTCTAGTCACACCGTTGCCCAGTACAACGCTTGTCATGCTTGAGCAAGACTGGAATGCGGCGTAGCCGATGCTGCTCACCTGGTCGGGGATGACAATGCTTGTGAGTTTACGGCAGATGTAGAAGGTGTGGTCGTTGATTGCATTAAGCCTTTTGGATAACTTGACAGTCGTCAACGAACTGCATTCGCTGAAGGCATAGCCGCCAAGTATTGTCACGTTGTCGGGTATATCAATCCATGTGAGCGCCGAGCAACGAGAAAAAGCATGGATGCCTATAGTGGTGAGGCTTTCAGGAAGAAGTGCGTCGGTGAGACTTGTGCACCCTTCAAAGGCATGCGCCCCGATGGTGGTCACATAATAGGGTATATCAACCATGCTCAGGCTGGTGCAACCCGCAAAGGCTTCGTCGCTGATGGTCGTCAGCGCATTGGGAAACATGACACTAGTCAGTCCAGTGCAGTTCTTGAAGGCACAACTGTCGATGACTGTCACGATGTAGTTGTGGCCGTTTATAATCAGGTTGCCGGGGATGACGATATCGCCGCTGTAGGAGTTATATCCCGTGTCCTTGTATGTGACACTCAAGGTGTTGGGAGCAATGCAGTTGTAGTAGATGCCGTCAACCTCAACGTTATAGGGCATGGCGCTCAAGGCGGTGCCCACGAGCAACACTGTCGTGAGCATTGCCCTGTTTAATGTGTGGAGTAGTCGGTTTTTCATATCTTTTATCGATTTAACGTTAATGTCATTATTATTGATTAATACAAAGGCATTCAATTACTCCTAATGATGATGTCGATGATGGCGTTGATGTCGGCGATGTTGACCTCGCCGTCACCGTTGACGTCGGCAGAGTTGATCCAGTCAATGCCGCTGTCGTCGGGAGAATGGCCGTGTCCGCTGCCGCCACCATTGACGATAATATGAATCACATTGTTGATATCGGCAATATTGACCTCACCATCTCCATTCACGTCTCCCATGATGAGATCTTCCACAATCTGTTCGAAATACGGATACCAGTTCTCGTTACCCCGATAGGCATCAGCCTTCCCCTGCAGTACATGAAGCGTACGACCAGAGTAATCACCATCATCCAAATAGAATTGTCCACCCCAGCTCGTTACTCTCGAGAGGTCAGCAATGTAGCAATACACATCCGTCAGTCCTGTGCAGCCAGCGAACGTATAGTAACCGATAGCAGTTACCGAGTTGGGAATGACGATGCTGGTCAGGCCACTGCAGCCATAGAACGCCTCGGAACCGATCTGAGTTACCGAGTTGGGAATGACGATGCTGGTCAGGCCAATGCATTCCTCGAACGCCCCGTAACCGATAGCAGTTACCGAGTTGGGGATAATCGTGTTCTTGCAGCCAAATATTAAAGCATTAAAGGCGGTCTCTATAATTGCATTGCAGTTGTTGCGCGAATCATATTTTGGATTGCCACTTTCTACCACGATGCTGGTCAGCCCAGGGCAGTGAAAGAACGCATCGGAACTGATCTGAGTTACCGAGTTGGGAATGACGATGCTGGTCAGACCAATGCATTCCTCGAACGCCCCGTAACCGATAGTAGTTACCGAGTTGGGTATGACGATGCTGGTCAGACCACTGCAGCCCTGGAACGCCTCGGTATCAATCTGAGTGACCGAGTTGGGGATATCGATGCTGGTCAGCCCCGAGCAGCCAGAGAACGCCCTGTAACCGATAGAAGTTACCGAGTTGGGGATGACTACGCTGGTCAGCCCCGAGCAGCCAGAGAACGCATATTCACCGATCTCAGTTACCGAGTTGGGTATGACGATGCTGGCTAGCCCAGTGCAGCCAAAGAACGTCCTTTCATCGATAGAAATTACCGAGTTAGAAATGACGATACTGGTCAGACCAGTGCAGTGATAGAACGCCCTGTTACCGATAGAAGTGACCGAGTTGGGAATATCGATGCTGGTCAGACCAGTGCAATTCTCAAACGCAGATTCACCGACATAAGTTACCGAGTTGGGGATGTCTATACTGGTCAACTTAGAACATCTAATGAACGCATAGTTGCCGATAGTAGTTACCGAGTTGGAAATGACGATGCTGGTCAGACCAGTGCAGTTAGCGAACGTCCATTTCTCGATAGCAGTCACCGAGTTGGGGATGTCGATACTGGTCAGACTAGTGCAGGATTCGAACGCCGCGGAACCGATCTCAGTTACCGAGTTGGGGATGTCGATGCTGGTCAGACCAGTGCAGCCATCGAACGCACAGTCGCCGATAGCAGTTACCGAGTTGGGGATGACGATGCTGGTCAGACCAGTGCAGCCATCGAACGCCTGGTAACCGATAGCAGTTACCGAGTTAGGAATATTGATGCCTGTCAGACCAGTGCATCCCCAGAACGCCCGATCATTAATAGCAGTTACCGAGTTAGGAATATTGATGCTTGTCAGACCAGTGCATCCCCAGAACGCCCCGTTACCGATAGCAGTTACCGAGTTGGGAATATCGATGCTGGTCAGCCTTTTGCACCCAGCGAACGCAGATTCGCCGATCTGAGTTACCGAGTTGGGGATGTCGATGCTAGTCAGGCCAGAGCAGCCATCGAACGTCCAACCCTCGATAGAAGTTACCGAGTTGGGGATGACGATGCTGGTCAGACCAGTGCAGCCAAAGAACGCCCCGTTACCGATAGAAGTTACCGAGTTGGGGATGACGATGCTGGTCAGGCCCGTGCAGGCCTCGAACGCCCTGGTACTGATATAAGTTACCAAGTTGGGGATGTCGATGCTGGTCAGACTCCTGCAGCGATCGAACGCAGATTCGCCGATCCCAGTAACCGAGTTGGGGATGACTACGCTGGTCAGTCGAGTGCAGTCATAGAACGCATGGGCACCGATAGCAGTTACCGGGTAGGTGGTTCCATTGTAGGAGACGGAGGCCGGGATGACGACAGAGCCTGAATACTCATTTTCAAATGAATTATCATATGATCCTTTGAAGGTCACGACGGCCTTGTTGCCATTGATTTTGTAATAAATGCCATCGACTTCAAAGTCATGGGCCATCGTAGACAGACTGCTCATGAGCAGCACCATCAGCACAGTAATTCTCGCCCAGAGAGGCGACATCGAAGATTTAGTTTTAGTCGTGTTCATAGCGTTGATTATTATTTATTGTTATTATTTTTTTATCGTGGCAAAAGTACCGAATGCGGTTCTTCCCATCAATACCCATTTGGGTGTTTTTGCTCCATATCTTTTTGTGAGGGTCACAGCGTGGTAACCGGTCGTTGCAAAGTTACGGTAAATAATTGGATATTCAAGAAAAACGGGCTTCATTGTGACTTCATTTTGACAGTCATAAACCATTGATTATCAGATGCCCGAAAAATAAATAGTTCATTTTGACATAATTCGGCCCGATGAGACCGAAATTGTTGCAAAAAAATGAAGTAATTTTGTGAGTAGAAAACTACGAATTACACAAATTTTACAAATTTGGCATCCGCGTTCAATTGCTACAAATTTAACTAATAATTGAACTACGAATTACGCAAATTTTACTAATTTGGCATCCGCGTTCAATTGCTACGAATTTGACTAACAACTGAACTAGGAACCTCTAGCTCGGCGAAGCCAATTTCGCGAATTAGATAATAAAACAACAATAAATACAATAAAAACAATCAAATATAATTGACAATGAACAATTAGTATTTTTTGTACTTATTGTTTTCCTCTTTTATAAAATTATGAGATCAAGAAATATCGCTTTTAATGCATTACTAGTTGTTCTTGCGCTGGGGTTGACCTGTTGCAACGGGGGCGGTGATACGGCCACCATGCGTGAATTGGCCAGCATCGACTCAACACTGACCGTCGCACGCCAGTATGCTGTCGCAC
>CAMYUW010000072.1 GCA_947302275.1 uncultured Prevotellaceae bacterium | reverse complement strand
TTTTTTTGGGCAGCCGCGTTCTTTTTTATTACTCCGAATTACGCGAATTGCATCCGCGCTCTTATATAATAGCGACTTAATTTACAGTGGCTTCTGTACTTCCTTCAGCAAACTGGATGGTGATATTGTCGCCGGGCTGGAGCTGACTGACTGCGGTGACGCATTTGTCTCCAGTCCTGACCAGCGCATAGCCGCGGCGCAGGGTATTGACAGGAGACAGCAGGGCGGCCTTGTCGCCAAGTGCCTGCATGCGCTGAAGCTCACGCTGCAAGGCCGTGGTGGCAGCGCTCTCCATCCTCTCCACCGCCCGTTCAAGACGTGTGCGCTGGTTCACGATCAGGTTGCTGGCAGCAAATGGTATATTCCTGGCGTAGTTGTCAAGCCTCATGCGGTTAGCATCAATGATGCCACGTGCTGAAGCTGGAATCAAGGTGGAAAAGTAGGCCAAATGCTCCCTTGCCTGACTCACCGTCTCGCGCACGGCAGTCACGACCGCGTCTTGCAACTCATCGAGATGGGCTAATGCGCCTGTGCCACGCTGAATGAGCCACTCGGCGGCTGCAGTGGGCGTTTTTACCCTGATGGAGGCCACATAGTCAAGCACCGTCACGTCACGCTCGTGGCCAATGCCCACAATGACGGGCAGCGGGAACTGCGCTACAGCTGTAGCCAGATCATAATTGTCGAACGAATTGAGTTCGGACGTCGCTCCGCCACCGCGGATGATGACCACACAGTCAAAGAGCTCAAGGTGAAGGTTGATACGGTCAAGGGCGGCCAGCACCGTGGGAACCGTCTGGGCACCCTGCATCACGGCACCAAACAGGCAGGTGTAGAACTGCAGGCCATAGGGGTTGCCCTGGAGCTGATTCATGAAGTCGCCATAGCCTGCCGCACCAGCTGCCGAAATAATGGCGATGCGCTGCGGCACTTCGGTCCAAGGCACCTGCTTGTTCATGTCGATGACCCCATCCTTCTGGAGCCTGTTGAGGATCTCCTGACGCTGACGCTCCATATCGCCCATCGTGTAGCTCGGGTCAATGTCGTTGATGACCACCTTGATGCCATACAGGCGGTGGAACGAAGCCGTCACATTGACCAGCACCTTCATGCCAGTGGCCAAAACCTGGCCCGTGGAATTCAGGAACTTTTCATACAGTTTCCTGTATGTGCCCGCCCAGATGGCCGCACCCATCTTAGCGATGGTTGTGCCCTGGGCATCCTTCTCGATGAGTTCGGTGTAGCAATGGCCACTGCGATTCAGTCGCAGGTCGCTGCACTCGGCAACAACCCACTGGTTCTGAATATCATTCTTGCCATTCAGATGGTCCTCGATGCGGGCATTGAACTCGCTCAACGAGAGTCCCTCGGGCACTGCAGAAAAAAGAGACGGCTGATGTGGCATGTTCACTTCTTGACAGGCTTGATTTTCAGGCCATTGAACCGATAACTGATTGTCGGCTTGAAATAAGGTTCAAACCGCTTGTACTCGCTGGAGACAAGAAACCTGTCAAGGCCATGGGTCGCCTCGATGATGTCATGGTTCTCGCCCTTGAAGGCTAACTGGATGAGCGGGAAAATCATTGCATTCTGCAAGTCGATACGCAGCTCACCCGGCATCTTTTTCACCATGAAATCGTCGATGGTCGGCACCTTGAAGAGTTTGTCGCTCGTGTAACGCTGCCAATGGGAGTTCCACTGTGTCAGGCGGCTGTCGGGCACAGGTGTCGTCACCGTCTCGATGACGGTGACGACGGTATCCTTACCCACTTTCCTCATGAGCATCTCCACCACACGGCTGCCGCTGGTCTGGACCTTGAGGTAGGCACTGTCCAATTCAAGCAGGCGGCTTTCTCCCGCCAGATTGTTGGTCACAGCCACCATCTGTCCGTTAAGGTAATAATCCACCATATCCAGACGATTGGTGCGCGTGAGCAACGGAAACAGATTACCCGGCTCGGTTGCGAACAAGTCGGCCACCGTGCGCCCAAGGCCTGTCGATGGACAAAGCACCATCGACAATAACAAGATGTAGAAGAGACGCCTCATGCTAGACGTTGTTAATTCTTTGTCAAGACAGTTGTTTACTTGCCCCCATACTGTTTCTTCACCTCGGGCAACCACTTCTGGATGTCAGAGATGCGCGAGGCGTGACTCGGGTGAGAGCTCATGAATTCGGGCGGCTCCTGGGTTGTGGTAGCTGCCATTTTCTGCCAGAAGGTAATAGCCACGTCGGGGTTATATCCGGCAATGGTCATCAGCACCAGACCCATCTTGTCGGCCTCGCTCTCGTGCTTGCGCGAGAAGGGCTGCATCACACCATACTGTGCACCCAGGCCATAGACCTGCTGAGCTATCTGCTGGGTGGCTGCGCTCTTGCCGCTGGTCAAAATGCCGATAGCATTGGCACCATACTGTGCAAGCACCTGCTGGCTCATGCGCTCGTTACTGTGCTTGGCAACCGCATGGGCCACCTCATGACCGATGACCACAGCCAACTCGTCGTCACTGCCCACGAGATTCATGATGCCCTCATAAACGACAATCTTGCCGCCAGGCATACACCATGCGTTCACGTCATCACTCCTCACCAGATTGAACTCCCAAGCGAAATTCTGCAACTCGCTCTCAAGGCCTGCATACTTGAGGTAAGCCTCGGTAGCGGCAGCGATGCGCTGACCCACGCGGGTCACCTGGGCGCTCTGAGTCTTGTTGGTGGACACAGTTGCCGTCTGCATAAAGCTGGCATACTGCTGGAGACTAGCTGCCAGCACCTCCTGGTCACTGACGAGATTCAATTGTTTACGTCCCGTGATAGGAACCGATCCGCAACTGGTGAGCAGCATCGCTGCAACAGCCAGCATAGCAATAATCTTTTTCATAATCGGTAGATTTTCGAGTTATACAATTAACGAATTATTCTATGTTTTAATGGGTTTGCACAACCTCGGTGGGCGGCAGCGTGGCATTACGCTTGTCCACCGCCTCGATGACGCGCGTCGCAAGCTGCTTGAAGGCAACACCGCTCACGTCGTTCATGCGCACGACGGGCTGACCGTCGTCACTGCCCTTGCAGATGCCGGCCACAAGCGGAATCTGTCCCAGCAGTTCCACATCCAGTTTCTCGGCCAGCTGCTTGCCGCCATCATGGCCGAAGATGTAGTACTTCTCATCGGGATGGGCGGCAGGAGTGAACCACGACATGTTCTCGACGATACCCAACACAGGCACGCCCACGTGCTCACCCATGAACATGCTGATGCCCTTGCGGGCGTCGGCCAGCGCCACCTGCTGCGGCGTCGTCACCACGATGGCACCCGTGATGGCGAGTGTCTGCACCAGGGTCAGGTGGATGTCGCTGGTGCCCGGCGGCATATCGATGATGAAATAGTCCAGCTCGCCCCAGTCGGCCTCGGTAATAAGCTGCCGCAGGGCGTTGCTGGCCATGGCACCGCGCCACAGCACGGCCTTCTCCTTGTCAACCAGGAAACCGATCGACAACATCTTCACGCCATATTTCTCCAGAGGGATAATCAGGTTTTTACCATCTACCTCATGCATATAGAGTTGCTCCTCCTCGGCACCAAACATCTTGGGCATCGACGGGCCGAAGATATCAGCATCGAGCATACCCACGCGGAATCCTTGCAAGGCAAGCGCCACTGCAAGGTTGCAGGCAACGGTCGATTTACCCACACCGCCCTTGCCCGAGCTCACGGCGATAATGTTCTTCACGCCGGGCAGCGGGTTCTCTATCTTGCGGACGGGATTGTCCTGACGGGTTTTCACACCGATGTTGCCCTTGATGTCAACGTCCCCACCCACATGGGCGAGAATGGCGGCCTCGGCGGCCTTGACCACGCTCTTGATAAACGGGTCGGTGGGTTTCTCAAATGTCAATGACAGGCTCACACGGTTGCCGTCGATGCGTATGTCGTCGTTTACCATGCCCATGTCCACGATGTCTTTTCCCGAGCCAGGATAACGGACCGTGCGCAGGGCGTCAAGTACCAGATTTGGATAAATAGTCATGTTTTAGTTTAGTGTTTTGTTTAGAGATTATAATTTAGTGATTAATCGTTTTCGGCGTCGGGCATGAGCTGCGGCATCTGGATGTAGCCACGGTTGTAGCTGCGGTAGGTGTCGGGCTCAATGTCGATGTCAGGTTCGATGAGTTCCACGCCGTGAGGCAGGGCAAAGCGGATGTACTTGATGGTCAAGCCGCGTTGCAGCCACTGCATCTCATAGTGGGTCTTGATGTCCAGGATGTCATCGGCCAAGCCGCTGGCATACAGGTCATCGGTATCGGTCTCAACCGGGAGATGGTTTTCCTCCACCAGGGCGTGGGTATAGGTGTAGAGGAAGGGGCTGTCAGTCTTGAGATGAACAAGGCCACCATCGCGCAGAATATTGCGGTAGTTCCCTAAGAAACGTGTCGAAGTAAGGCGCTTGTTCACCTTCTTCATCTGCGGGTCAGGGAAGGTAATCCAGATCTCGGACACCTCATCGGGTGCAAACATGCGGTCAATCAACTCGATGCTTGTGCGCAGAAAAGCCACATTGGGCAAGCCCAGTTCAGTAGCCAGTTTGGCACCGGTCCACATGCGAGCGCCCTTGATGTCCACACCGATGTAATTCTTGTCAGGGAAGCGCTGCGCCAGCCCAACGGCATATTCCCCCTTGCCGCAGCCCAGCTCCAGCACGATGGGATGGTCATTCTTGAAATACAGCTCATTCCACCTGCCGCGCATGGGGCAGCCACCCTCCTGGGTCACCACCGCAAAGGGAAACTGAAACACACAGTCCATGCGTTCCATGTCGGCAAACTTCTTGAGTTTATTCTTACCCATTTTCTTGTCTTTCAGTTAAGGGTTATTGGATAGCTATCTTATAACTCTTGTTGTTGATGGTTACCACATAGAAGCCAGGCTCAAGTTCGTGGCGGTTGACACCCTGCTCGGCGGCAAACGTGTGGGATGTACCATTGATGGCTGTGATACGGGCTGTACCGCCATTGCGTGTCTCGACACACAGGATGCGTCCTTCAACCCACACACGGTCAGCAACGGCGGTCAGGTCGTCGATGCCAGTAGTGTTGGACACGCGGGCCACATAATCGGCGGCATGCCATGCCACGTTGTCGTTGTCGGCCAGCACAACCTGGCTCAACACGATGTCACTCTCACAGGCGAGGGCTGCGTCGGCACGCACCGTAATCGACAGCACAGCAGCATGATCCTCAGAGTCAAACTCACGTCTGTTCATCGAGTAGGTCAGCGTGCGGGTCGTGAAATCATCCATGCCGCGAACGGCTTTCTCATTACCCTGGGAAGCGCTGACACCGACAAGTGTCAGGCCCTGTGGCAGTGTGATGTCGCACTGCAATGCACTATAAGCACCGGCGTTGTCCAGTTCGAGGGTGAGCGTGCGCTCATCGCCCGGACGCATCGACACATCGGCAAGCCTCAGGAGGTCACCTGTCTCGACTTCAGGAGATGCCAAGTGGCTGGGTCCAAGAATAATGTCAACGAGCGCGTTGATGTCACCCACGTTGACCTCACCATCCTCATTAACGTCGGCACGCAACATGGTTTCAGCATCGGCGATATTACCCAGGATGATGTTAATCAGTGCGTTGATGTCGGCGATATTTACCTCACCATCACCATTGACGTCACCCCTGAGCCAGCTGTTTCCAAACTTGAAGAGTTTCCACTGGTCGGCTGCCTTATAGCTGTTCACCGAAGCCGCAGGCACCGTCAATGGGATAGCTGGCTGGTTCACGCCAGCCCACACATTCTCGCCCAGGGCGGGCACGCTCTCAGCATTGCTGATCATTGACCTCATGCCTGTCATTCCTGCCATGGCATAAGAGCCAATCCATGTCACGGTCGCGGGCAGTTCCACAACCGACAGGGTAGATACATTGTAGAGGACATAGTCACCCAGTGAATTCACACCCGTGAAGTCCATATTGCCTGCCAGAGCCGTTCCTGCCAGCAAATAATCGTTCAGATGCGACACCTGGCCACCCAGTTTGACAGAGGAGAGTGCCTTATCGTAGAGGAAAGCGCCGTCTCCCAGACTCGTCAGGCTGGACGGCAACTGCACTTCCTGAAGCGGGGTATTTACCATAACCCAGTCACCCATCTCGGCCAGATTACTGCTGGCGGTCAGATTCAGATTCTTGACACCTGTTCCAGCCAGGGCACGGTCACCTACCGACTGCACATTTGCCCCCAGGTTGACCGTTGTCAAGGCAGGGCAGTCCATCAAAGCCGTCTCCTCTAGCCTGCACAAGCGGCTCGATGGAGCCACAGTCAGGCTGGTGAGCGATGAGCAGCGCATGAATGCTCCATGGCCCACCGTTGTCACACTTGCGGGCAACGTGATGGTGGAGATGGCCGAACAGCCGGCAAAAGCATAATCGCCTATTGAAACCAGCGTAGTGGGAAAACTGATAGAGGTCAACTTGTCACAACCGCTGAAGGCACCCTTGCCGATGGCTGTCAAGGCGGCTGGCAGATTCACTCCGGTCAAGTCCATGTCGGCAAACGCACCAGCAGGCAGCATGGCATCGGCAAAATCCTGGGTCCAATAGCGTGGCTCATCGGTATGGCAAGCCACCACTTGAACTTGGGACAAATCCACAGTGTTTAACTTGGTCAGGTTCTCGACAATGAAGTAGAAATCACGGGCATCCATGGTTCCCTTGACTGTCAACTCTGTGATACCGAGATTGGTCACCTTGTCATGAAGCTGACCAGCGGTATTCACCACAACGACGGCCTGAACCTGAAGGGACAGAAGGACTATAGTCGCAAATATGAATCTTCTTATCATTACTTTGTCGCTTAGATTGTCATGTGTTAACCTGCAAATATAGTCCTATTTCTTGAAACTATACCCTACTTTTGACAAAAAAAGCTGCCGATTGTGCTTTTTGCACTTCTTCGGCAGCGTTTATCGTCCGGATTCTTTCACTCACTGCATCCCTGCAAATCCTTGAGCATCTGGGCAGCTGTTAAGCCCGTGAGCGGATGACGCCATTCTGGAGCTAATTCCATCATGGGCCGCAGGAAGAAGTCTCGCAGATGCAGACGCGGATGCGGCACTTGCAGCGTGTCGGTATCGATAACCAGGTCGCCGATGGCCATGATGTCGATATCTACCAGTCGGTCAACGTAGTTCCCGGCGGCGTCACGGTGGCTGGCGCTGCCCAAGTTGCGTTCCACGTCGTGGATGCGTTCGAGCATGGCGTGAGGCTCGAGGTCGCTGCTGAACCACATGCCCAGGTTGAGGAAGCGGTGGTCGCTCTCAAAGCCCCACGGCTCACTCTCGACAATGCCCGAGGTAACGCTGCCTGCAGTACCTGCCTCCATAGCAACGACGGCGCGATAGATATTATCGCGCCGATCGCCTATGTTACTACCTATATTCAGGTAATAGTCCATTGAGTTACAAGGTCTTGTGAACCTCGATTTCCTCAAATGCCTCGATGATGTCGCCCTCTTGCAGGTCGTTGTAGGACTTGATGCTCAAACCGCAGTCATATCCGCTGGTAACCTCCTTGGCATCGTCCTTGAAGCGCTTGAGTGAAGCCAGCTCGCCCGTGTGGATCACAATACCGTCGCGAATCAGGCGCACCTTGCTCTGGCGCTTGACCTTGCCCTCGGTAACCATGGCACCGGCAATGGTTCCCACCTTGCTGATGTGGTAAACCTGGCGCACCTCGGCAGTACCGGTAACCTCCTCCTTGATGTCGGGCTGGAGCATACCTTCCATAGCGCTCTTGACCTCCTCGATGGCGTCATAGATGATGGAGTACAGACGGATGTCCACACCTTCCTGCTCAGCGGCTCGCTTGGCCGAGGCCGACGGGCGAACCTGGAAGCCGATGATGTAGGCGTCGCTGGCAGCAGCCAGGGTGACGTCGCTCTCGGTAATGGCGCCCACAGCCTTGTGGATCACATTGACCTGCACCTCAGGGGTTGACAACTTGATGAGCGAGTCGCTCAAAGCCTCGATCGAACCATCCACATCACCCTTGACGATACAGTTGAGCTCGTGGAACTCACCCAGGGCACGACGACGGCCGATATCCTCCAGACTGACACGGTGCTGGGTGCGGCGGCTCTGCTCGCGTTGCAGCTGCTCACGCTTGTTGGCAATCTGGCGGGCTTCCTGGTCGGTGTCCATCACATTGAACTTGTCACCGGCGGTGGGAGCGCCGTCGAGACCCAGAATCAGCACGGGAGTCGAAGGACCGCTCTCGGTGATACGCACGTTGCGCTCGTTGAACATGGCCTTAACCTTACCGAAGTGGGTACCAGCCAGCACAATGTCACCCACATGGAGTGTACCATTGTCGATGAGCACAGTGGCGATATAGCCACGTCCCTTATCCAGTGATGACTCAATGACCGAACCTGTAGCTTTGCGGTTAGGGTTAGCCTTCAGGTCGAGCATGTCGGCCTCAAGGAGCACCTTCTCCATCAGTTCGCTCACTCCGATACCCTTCTTGGCCGAGATATCCTGGCTCTGATACTTGCCACCCCAGTCCTCGACGAGGTAGTTCATTTGGGCCAGCTCTTCCTTAATCTTCTCAGGATTAGCGCTAGGCTTATCAATCTTATTGATGGCAAAGATGATGGGCACGCCAGCGGCCGATGCGTGGTTCAAAGCCTCGACGGTCTGCGGCATGACGTTGTCATCGGCAGCGACAATCACGATAACGATATCGGTGACCTTGGCACCACGGGCACGCATAGCGGTAAACGCCTCGTGACCAGGGGTATCCAGGAAGGTGATACGGCGGCCATTGGGCAACTTCACGTTATAGGCACCGATGTGCTGGGTGATACCACCAGCCTCACCGGCAATCACGTTAGAGTTGCGGATGTAGTCCAGCAGCGATGTCTTACCATGGTCAACGTGACCCATGACGGTCACTACCGGCGGACGCTGAACGAGATCTGCGGGATCGTCTTCTTCGTCGCTGATGGCCTCGGCCACCTCGGCACTGGTATATTCGGTCTTGAAGCCGAACTCGTCGGCCACGATGTTGATGGTCTCGGCGTCCAGTCGTTGGTTGATGCTCACCATCACGCCCAGGTTCATACAAGTGGCGATAACCTTGTTGATGGGCACGTTCATCATGCTCGCCAAGTCATTGGCGGTCACAAATTCGGTGAGCTTGAGCACCTTGCTCTGGGCGGCTGCCATTGCAGCTTCCTCGCGAAGCTCCTCGCGGTATTCTTCACGCTTCTCACGACGGCGGGTAGCGGCGGCCTTCTTGCTGTTCTTGGCAGTAAGACGGGCCAACGTCTCCTTCATCTGGCGCTGAACGTCCTCCTCGCTGACCTCTGGGCGAAGCGGACGGCGGTTCTTGCCCTTATCCTTGTTGCGCTTGCCGCCCTGTTCGTCCTTGCCGCCACGGCCTTTGCCGGACTGCTGCGAGGGCTGGTTGCCAGCGCTTTCGATATCGATTTTCTCCTTGCCGATGCGTTTGCGCTTTTTCTTGGCTCCGCTCTCGGCCTGGGCCTTGGCGATGCGCTCATTGCGCTTCTCCTCCTTGCTCTTCTTGCGGGGACGGGTCTGCTGGTTGATGGTTGTCAGGTCAACCTTGCCCACCACCTTGAGTTGAGGGCCTCCAGTCGTCTGGGAAACAGGCTTGTAAACGTCTTCTTCTGAATCATCCTCCTTGGTCTCAGGTTCCGATTCGGGCTCCTCTTGGGGCATGGTAGCAGTATCCTCGGGCGTGGAAGCTTCCACGGGCGCGGTTACGGTTTCCTCTGCTGCGGGCACAACGGGTGCAGCAGGCTCCTCTTTGGGTTCCGGTTTTGCCTGGGGAGTCTCGGCAGGAACTTGTTCTACAGGCTCAGCTTTGGGCTTCTCCTCAACAGGTTTTTCCTCCTTGACTTCGGGCGCAGGTTCCGGTTTGACGCTAGCCTTAGGTTTGCCAGCAGCATCCAGATCAATCTTACCCAGGATTTTGGGCTTTTGTCCCGGCACCACGGTCTTGATTTCGTTAGACTCCTTGGCGGCGTTCTGCTTGGCTTTTTCCTTCTGGCGTTCGGTGGCCATTTTATCCGACTTGCTCTTGAGGTCCATGTCGGGCTTGAACTCCTTGACAAGCATCTCATAGACGTCGTCATCGATGCGTGCATTGATGCTGGCGTCAATCTCGATGTTCTTCTTGTGCAGGAATTCCTCAATGGTCTGCCGACCCACATTCAGGTCCTTGATGACTTTACTGATTTTTATCGCCATAAATTGTTTTTTATCGGTTCGCTTTCGGCAATATGCTTTCGGCTTTTTATTTTTGTTTTATCGTTGTGAGAAGTGAAATATTCAATAATCTCGGTGGTAGAGAAAGGATGGTTGCCGTGTCGCTTATTCCTCAAACTCGGCCCTGAGCACAGCCAGGAGGTTATCAACAGTATCTTCCTCCAGGTCAGCGCGGTCGATGAGGTCGGCACGCGGAGTACGCAATACGCTCTTGGCGGTGGCAAGACCCACATTCTTGAGAGCCTCGATTACCCACTCGTCAACCTCGTCCTTGAACTCATCCAGGTAGATGTCTTCCTCGCCCTCGGTCTCGACATCGCGGTAAACGTCGATGCTGTAACCCGTGAGAATGCTGGCCAACTTGATGTTCAGACCACCCTTACCGATAGCCAGTGAAACTTCCTCAGGACGCAGGAACACCTCGGCATGCTTGTTCTCGTTATCCAGACGGATAGAAGAGATCTTGGCAGGGCTCAACGCGCGCTGGATGAGCAGCTGCGGGTTGTTGGTATAATTGATGACATCGATATTCTCGTTGCGAAGCTCACGCACGATACCGTGGATGCGGGCGCCCTTCACGCCGACACATGCGCCGACGGGATCAATGCGGTCGTCATAGCTCTCGACTGCAATCTTGGCACGCTCACCAGGGATGCGGGCAACGGCGCGGATGACGATAATGCCGTCATGTATCTCAGGCACCTCCTGCTCGAACAGGCGGCGCAGGAAATGCGGGCTCGTGCGCGACACGATGACCTTGGGATTGTTGTTGGCATTGTCCACACGCTCGATAACGGCCCTCACCACATCGCCCTTGCGGTAGATGTCGGTGGGAATCTGTTCATCCTTGGGCAGCAGCAACTCGTTCTTGTCATCGTCGAGCAGCAGCACTTCACGTTTCCACACCTGATAGACCTCGCCGGCCACCAACTGGCCTTCCAGGGCCTTGAACTTGGTGTAGATGGCGTCCTTCTGCAGGTCCAGAATCTTGCTGGCCAGGGTCTGGCGCAGGTTCAGGATGGCACGACGTCCAAACTTGGCGAAGTCGATTTTGCGGGTGTGCTCCTCGCCCACCTCACAGTCGGGATCATCATCGGCCTTGGCGTCACTGAGGGAAATCTGCTTGTTGGGATTCTCTACCTCGCCGTCCTCAACAACTTCAAGGTTCTGATAAATCTCAAAGTCGCCCTTGTCGGGGTTGACAATCACGTCAAAGTTGTCATCGTTGCCGAACATCTTGGACAGCACACTGCGAAATGACTCCTCAAGCACGCTGATGAGTGTAGTCTTGTCGATGTCCTTGAGCTCCTTGAACTCGGCAAACTGTGCGGTCATGTTCACCGCTTCTTCTCTTTTAGCCATAATTCAGTTTTCTTTCAGTTTTCAGTCCCGGGTTTACAGCCGCAGGCGGATGCCGCCGACTACTCTAGCCCGGTAACTTTAAACTAAATTTTAATGATATTTTTTGTTTGTTTAATGTCACAGTAATTGAAGCGCTCCTGCTCCTCGACCATCTCGGGACGCTTTTTGCCTTCAAGCTTGCGTTTTACGGTCGTGGTCAGCGTGAAGCCCTCGTCATCGGCGTCGGCAATGACTCCCTTGAGTTTGCGGCCGTCGGCAGTCAGTACCTCGACCTCATAGCCGATATTCTTGCGGTACTGGCGAGGCAACAGCAATGGGGAGGTGATACCGTAGGAACCCACGGTCAACTCATAGTCTTCACCCTCGTCGCGGTCAAATGCGGCCAACACGGCATCATTGACGGCCACGCAGTCGTCTATGGTGATGTCCTCATCGCTGTCGAGTGCCACGTCGATGATGTTGTCCTTGCTCACCTTGAGGGTGACCA